>NZ_CP031013.1:948750-1265000 GCF_003711205.1 Polaromonas sp. SP1
AACCGCCTCGTGCGCCGAATGAAAAGCCCTGTCCATGAGGCGTGACAGCTTCTGCGATGAGACACCCGCCTGGTACAGCGGCTGCAGGGGATTGAGCAACCAGCGCGCGTCGCTTTCCGTGATGCGGCCTTTGTTGATCAATTCAGCCAGCCTGCTGGTCACCTGCTGCACGCTATAGGTTGTATGGGCACCTAAACCGGCAACGAGGTGTTGCCAGCGCCCAGCCTCCATTTCATGGCTTAGCGAATCCTGGAAAACAAATTCAAAGTCCTCATCGTGGGATCGGGACGGCTCCGCCTCCAAATCGCTCATTATTTGCATGTCGCTTCCTTTAATTTCTTCAAGCCGCACTGGCTGTGCTGGCCGACCACCTGGTGTGTCTGCGCCTGTTTAGGTTCGGCTCTTTTGACCGCGACGCTATGAGCTGCGCATCACTACAAGCATTCATCGTCGCGCAGCTGCGGCGCTACCAGACCGGGAGACACCCGGGTCAGAATGCAAGCTCGTACCGCACAAAATTCAGCAACTGCCGGCGGAGCTTATCGAGGGTGTTTCCACCCCATCGGCCGGAGAATGAACGCCGAATCGGCCCAGCGCGTTCGCGATGGTCTCGCGCGCAATCCGCCTGCTTGCCACCTCGCGCCGCATCCGGGAGAGTTCGCGGCTTTGCTCATCGTTGCAGGGCAGTCCGCCGAATAGCCTTCCGGTCCCAGCCGGGATCAGTTCCTCAATCCAGCGGCGCACAACACTCTCGTGCACACCCAGATCACGGGCAAAAGCCGCAACCCGGTTGCCTGGTTGCGTCGCCTGCCGTGTTGAGTTCCGCTGAAGCCTGACCCGATCTTTCCATCAAATCTTGACCCACACTCTTTGTGAGCAGAGAGTGCTCACGGTGTGGATAAGTTCTTGATCTTCTCCTTTTTGGGCTGAGTCTGTGTGGATCTGCCTCAAAGTGCGCCGCTGTTTCCGCGATTTTGTTGCCTCGATTCCCAGCCAGGTGGCCAGCTTCTCAGCGTAGGGATCGAGCTTGCTTGAGCTGACCCGCCTTGCGTACCTGGGCTCAGCCTCATCGGACCGAAGGTACTTCTTTACTGTGTTGCGAGCCAGGCCTGTACGCCTTGCAATCTCGCGGATGGACAACTGATCTCTCAATGCCCACCGCCTGATGACATTCAATGTCGCCACGTCTATCACTCCTAATTTCCCTCTGCTTTTAAAACAAGCAGAGTAGTGCCTACGTGGGTCAGGTTTCGATGGAAATTACTGCTCTAACCGGGTCAGATTTCGACGGCATTCAACAACAAGAGAGCTCAGACGCACCTTCTCAGGGAATTTGGTCTCTGAAACCTATCCCGGTGACGGCAACGATTCGAGGTCCGCTCATCAGTTACGCACTGACGAACTCGTATGACCATGAAATGAGGGTGCGAAGCAAGGGATTAGATCCACCCTGGAGCCTAAGAGGAGCAGAAGGCGACCAAGTGAGTTGACTTCAGATGACGGACTATTCCGGCCTAAAGCTTAGCCGCAGACCTCAACGCGCAAGGCAATTGATGACGGACAGCAAAACGCCCACATGAAGTGGGCGTTTTGGTACTAGCTTGGTTAACTAGAATGTTGGTTGCGCGGGCAAGATTTGAACTTACGACCTTTGGGTTATGAGCCCAACGAGCTACCAGGCTGCTCCACCGCGCGGTATCTGTATATTGTAGCTTACTCTGCCTTGGCCGTGTCAGCTGTAGTGTCTTCTGACACTTCAGGGCGATCCACAAGTTCAACCAGAGCCATCGGAGCATTGTCGCCAACGCGGAAACCCATCTTCAGGATGCGGGTGTAGCCGCCAGGACGAGCCTTGTAGCGAGGGCCGATCTCAGCAAACAGCTTGACGACCATGTCGCGGTCACGCAGGCGGTCGAATGCAAGGCGCTTGTTGGCCAGCGTGGGTTCTTTACCCAAGGTAATCATGGGCTCTACCACCCGGCGCAATTCTTTGGCCTTTGGTAGCGTGGTCTTGATGACCTCGTGCTGCAGCAGCGAGTTCATCATGTTGCGCAGCATGGCGAGGCGGTGCTCGCTGGTGCGGTTGAGTTTACGTAGTCCGTGTCCGTGGCGCATGGTGCATTTCCTTTTTTAAAATCCGGGCAGCCGTATCAGGTACTGCCCGTGCGAGATCCCCTTCAAGCGGGATCTTGTGACTTGAATTAGCGCTTGTCGAGGCCGGCGGGAGGCCAGCTTTCAAGGCGCATTCCTAGTGTCAGGCCGCGGGAGGCCAGCACTTCCTTGATCTCGTTAAGAGATTTACGTCCCAGATTGGGAGTCTTAAGCAGCTCGTTTTCAGTGCGCTGGATCAGATCGCCAATGTAATAGATGTTTTCCGCTTTGAGGCAGTTTGCCGAACGAACGGTGAGTTCGAGCTCGTCGACAGGGCGCAGCAGGATCGGGTCGAATTGCTGTGAACTGCGCTGAACGGGTGCGTCAAAAGCGGCCAGTTCATTACCTTCGAGCTGTGCGAACACGGCCAGTTGCTCAACCAGAATTTTTGCCGAAGCACGCACAGCATCTTCAGCCGTTACAGCGCCGTTGGTTTCGATTTCCAGCACAAGCTTGTCGAGGTCGGTGCGCTGCTCAACGCGGGCGCTTTCAACGATGTAGCTCACGCGCTTGACGGGCGAGAACGAGGCGTCCAGCACGATACGGCCGATCGATTTTGGCGACTCGTCACCGTAGCGGCGCTGGTTACCTGGCACATAGCCGCGGCCATTCTCCACCTTGATCTGCATGTCGATCTTGCCGCCATGCGACAGGTTCACGATCACGTGCTCAGGGTTGATGATTTCCACGTCGTGCGGCGTCTGAATATCGGCGGCGGTAACAGGGCCTTCGCCGTCTTTGCGCAAGCTCAGCGTAACTTCATCACGGTTGTGGAGCTTGAACACCACGCCCTTGAGGTTCAACAGGATGTTGACGACGTCTTCTTGCACACCGTCGATGGACGAGTACTCGTGCAGGACGCCCGCGATCGTCACTTCAGTGGCGGCGTGGCCCACCATGGACGACAACAGCACCCGGCGCAGCGCGTTGCCCAGCGTATGGCCGTAGCCACGCTCGAACGGCTCCAAAGTCACCTTGGCGCGGTTGGCGCCAAGCTGCTCAACATTGATGGTTTTTGGTTTCAACAAATTAGTCTGCATGCAGTCTTCCTCTCAATACCCTCGGTTCGTTACACCGATAAGGCCGGCGAAGCACACCCTGGCGATACGGTGCCCCGTATCGCAGGAACGAAAATTAGCGTGAGTACAACTCGACGATCAACGATTCGTTGACGTCGGCAGCAAACTCATCGCGGTCAGGAACCTTCTTGAAGGTGCCTTCGCCTTTGTCGGCATTCACATCGACCCAGGCAGGCAAGCCGACCTGTTTTGCGAGCTCAAGAGCTTCGGTGATGCGGGTCTGCTTCTTCGACTTGTCGCGCACGGCGACTACATCACCAGCCTTGACCATGTACGAAGGAATATTGACCGAGCTGCCATTTACCGTGATGGCCTTGTGCGACACCAGTTGACGCGCTTCGGCACGGGTAGAGCCAAAGCCCATGCGGTACACCACGTTATCCAGGCGGCATTCCAGGATGAACAACAGATTGGCGCCCGTGTTGCCCTTGCGACGATCGGCCTCTTCGAAATAGCGACGGAATTGCTTCTCGAGCACACCGTACATGCGCTTGACTTTTTGCTTCTCGCGCAATTGGAGGCCGAAGTCAGAGGTACGGGTACCGGAGGTACGGCCGTGCTGGCCTGGCTTGGAATCAAACTTGGCCTTGTCGCTGATGGCGCGGCGTGCGCTCTTCAGGAACAGGTCGGTGCCTTCACGGCGGGATAGTTTGGCCTTGGGGCCTAGGTAACGTGCCACTTGATTGTCCTTTTTTCATCTGCTGCAACTAAATGCAGGAGCCGGAGGTCATGACCTGCCGGCGGTGGGCTTGGTTAAAGATGCCTGGCACCTGACGGGCTGAAACAATCCGTCCGACAACCAGGCAAGGGATTAAATGCGGCGACGCTTTTGTGGGCGGCAGCCGTTATGCGGAACAGGAGTAACGTCTGCAATCGAGTTGATCCGGATGCCCAGTGCACCCAAAGCGCGAACTGAAGACTCACGGCCTGGACCAGGACCCTTGATTTCTACATCGAGGTTCTTGATGCCTTGCTCAATGGCGGCACGGCCGGCCACTTCGGAGGCGACCTGCGCGGCGAAGGGGGTTGACTTGCGCGAACCCTTGAAGCCCTGGCCACCGGAAGATGCCCAGGACAACGCATTGCCCTGACGATCCGTGATGGTGATGATCGTATTGTTGAAAGAAGCGTGAACGTGGGCGATGCCATCGGCCACGTTCTTGCGAACTTTCTTGCGAACGCGCTGTGCGGCGTTATTGCTTGGTGATTTTGCCATGACGACCTCTCAATTATTTCTTCAAAGCTGCAGCGGCCTTGCGCGGACCCTTGCGAGTACGGGCATTGGTCCGTGTGCGCTGGCCACGCATGGGCAAGCCACGACGGTGACGGAAGCCACGGTAGCAGCCGATGTCCATCAGGCGCTTGATGTTCATCGTGGTTTCACGACGCAAGTCACCTTCGATGGTGAACAGGGCGATCTGCTCACGAATTTTTTCCAGATCACCATCGGTCAGATCTTTGACCTTCTTGGCGTAAGCGATGTCACATGCTTCGCAAATTTTGCGAGCACGTGTGCGACCGATGCCAAAGATAGCAGTCAAACCGATTTCGGCGTGCTGCTGCGGCGGAATATTGATACCAGCGATACGAGCCATGTTCGTCCTCTAAAACTCTTGAAATCAGCCTTGACGCTGTTTGTGACGCGGATCCGTGCAAATCACACGGACAACGCCCTTGCGACGGATAACTTTGCAGTTACGGCAAATTTTCTTGACCGAAGCTGAAACTCTCATTTCTATTACTCCTAAACTTTCACTCTGTGCTTACTTGGCACGGAAAACAATTCGTGCACGCGATAAATCGTAAGGCGTCAATTCAACCGTTACCTTGTCACCGGGAAGAATGCGGATGTAGTGCATACGCATTTTTCCCGAGATATGCCCCAGTACAACATGTCCATTTTCCAGCTTCACCCTGAAAGTCGCATTGGGGAGGTTTTCTACAACCTCGCCTTGCATCTGGATCACATCGTCTTTAGACATATCCCATCAAATACCCAGTTAACCGCCCAGTGACGTCTTGAAGTTCGCCTTTTTTAGCAACGACTCATACTGTTGCGACATCATGTAGTTCTGTACCTGTGCCATGAAATCCATGGTCACCACGACAATAATCATCAACGACGTGCCGCCGAAATAGAACGGCACGTTGTATTTCAAAATCAAAAACTCCGGCAGCAGACATACGAAGGTGATGTATACAGCACCCGCCAACGTCAAGCGCACCAGGATTTTGTCAATGTAGCGAGCTGTCTGGTCACCCGGACGAATACCAGGAATGAACGCGCCGCTCTTTTTCAGGTTGTCTGCGGTTTCTCGGCTGTTAAATACCAGTGCCGTGTAGAAAAAGCAGAAGAACACGATCGCGCTGGCATACAGCATCACATAAATAGGCTGGCCTGGTGTCAGCGTGCTGGCGATATCTTTCAGCCAGCGCATGCTTTCACCCGAACTGAACCATCCCACCACAGTTGCGGGCAGCAAAATGATCGACGAAGCAAAGATGGGGGGAATCACACCCGCCATATTCAACTTCAAAGGCAAGTGCGATGACTGGCCGCCATAGACCTTATTGCCCACCTGTCGCCGGGCGTAATTCACAAGAATCTTGCGCTGCCCACGCTCCACAAACACCACAAAATAGGTCACCAACACAACGACAGCGACGATCAAGATGGCGATCAGAATGCTCATTGCGCCTGTACGCACCAGCTCCAGCAAACCGCCCATCGCGCTCGGCAATCCTGCCGCAATGCCTGCAAAAATCAGAATCGAAATTCCGTTACCCAAGCCACGCTCGGTAATCTGCTCACCCAGCCACATCAAAAACATCGTGCCGGCCGTCAGGCTAAACACGGCCGTCATGCGGAATCCAAAACCAGGCACCAACACCAGGCCCGGTGAACTCTCAAGTGCTACGGCAATGCCCATGGACTGGAACAAGGCTAGGGCTAAAGTACCGTAACGGGTGTACTGGGTAATCTTGCGACGACCCGCCTCACCTTCTTTTTTCATCTGCTCGAACGTCGGAACGACATACGTGAGCAGTTGCATGATGATCGAGGCCGAGATGTACGGCATGATGCCCAAGGCAAACACCGTGAATCGCGACAGGGCGCCACCGGAGAACATATTGAACAGATTCAATATGCCGCCTTGCTGACCCTTGAAAAGTTCTTTCAACTGACCAGGGTCAATCCCTGGCACCGGGATGTGCGCGCCAATGCGGTACACCACCAGGGCCAGCAGCAAAAACACAAGCCTGTTCCGCAAATCACCGTACTTGCCGGTTTTCGCAATTTGAGCCGAGTTAGTTGCCACTGATTTATCCAGTCAGGTATTTAAGCGACGGAGCCGCCGGCGGCTTCAATGATGGCCTTGGCACCTGCCGTGGCGGAAATGCCGTTCAGCTTCACAGCCTTGGACAGCTCACCCGACTTGATAACCTTGACGTTCTTGGCGAGCTGACCCACCAGGCCAGCCGTCTTCAGTGCCAGCAGATCCACTTCGGCCAGGCCGAGCTGTTCCAGCGCGCTCAAAGTGACTTCTGCATTGAATTTCAGCAGATGCGACTTGAAGCCACGTTTTGGCAAACGACGTTGCATGGGCATTTGACCGCCCTCGAAGCCTACCTTGTGGTAGCCGCCTGCGCGGGACTTTTGACCCTTGTGGCCGCGTCCAGATGTTTTACCCAGACCGGAGCCAATGCCGCGACCGACACGTCGTTTGGCATGTTTGGCGCCTTGGCCTGGCTTGATTCCGTTCAATTCCATTTTGAGTCTCCGCTCAGACAATCTTGACCAGATAGCTGATCTTGTTGATCATGCCGCGCACTGCGGGCGTGTCCTGCAATTCGCTGACGCTGTTGACGCCACGAAGGCCCAGACCGCGCACGGTGGCGCGATGCGATTCCTTGGTGCCAATCGGGCTGCGAACCAGCTGGACTTTTACTTTGGTTTCTTTGGTCATTTCAGTGCCGCCTTAGCCGAAGATTTCTTCGACGGATTTGCCACGCTTGGCCGCGATTTCCGAAGCAGTCGTGGAGTTGTTCAGTGCATCCATCGTGGCGCGCACCATGTTGTATGGGTTGCTCGAACCGTGGCTCTTGGCGACGATGTCGGTGATACCCATTACTTCGAAAACAGCGCGCATTGGGCCGCCGGCAATGATACCGGTACCCTTGGGAGCCGGCGCCATCATGACGCTGGCAGCACCGTGGTGGCCGAACACATTGTGGTGAATCGTGCCGTTCTTCAACGAGACCTTGGTCATGTTGCGACGCGCTTCTTCCATTGCCTTTTGCACAGCCGCAGGTACTTCTTTCGATTTGCCCTTGCCCATGCCAACGCGGCCGTCACCGTCACCAACCACCGTGAGCGCGGCGAAACCGAGGATACGGCCGCCCTTCACGACTTTGGTCACGCGGTTGACCGCGATCATTTTTTCCTTCAGACCATCGTCTGGAGCGTCGTTGTTCGATTTTGCTTGAAACTTAGCCATACTTAATTCCAGTCTGCTTAGAACTGCAAACCAGCTTCGCGAGCCGCATCAGCCAGCGCTTTAACGCGGCCGTGGTACGCAAAACCGGCGCGATCAAACGCCACTTTTTCAACACCTGCTGCTTTTGCCTTTTCAGCAATGCGCTTGCCAATGGCTTGCGCAGCAGCAACGTTTCCACCTTTACCCGAGGCGCCGATTTCCTTGCGCACTTCCACCTCTGCAGTGGAAGCGGCAGCCAGAACCTTGGTGCCGTCGCCAGAAATAACGCTGGCGTAGATGTGCAGATTGGTGCGATTGACGGTCAGACGGGCAACACCTTGCGTAGCAATGCGGATGCGGGTCTGGCGTGAACGACGAAGGCGCTGCTCTTTTTTGGTCAACATGATGCAGCTCCTTATTTCTTCTTGGTTTCTTTGATCGTGATTTTTTCATCCGCATAACGGATGCCCTTGCCCTTGTAAGGCTCGGGAGGACGAACAGCGCGCACTTCAGCGGCGATTTGCCCCACACGTTGACGATCAGAACCCTTGATCACGACTTCCGTCGGGGTTGGGGTTTCGACCTTGATACCGGCCGGCATGTCCATCACCACGGGGTGGGAGTAGCCCACCGTCAGGTTCAGCTTGGCGCCTTGCGCCTGTGCCTTGTAACCCACGCCGATCAGGCTGAGCTTTTTCTCAAAGCCCTTGGTCACACCCGTCACCATGTTGTTCACGAGCTGACGCATCGTGCCGCTCATGGCATTGGCTTCACGCGAATCGTTGGCCGGAACAAAAGTCAGCTTGCCCGCATCATTCTTGATGGTGACAAGTGCGTTCTGTGCCAGTGCCAGGGTACCGAGGGCACCCTTGACATTGATCTGGTTTTCTTTCATGGCCACGTCCACGCCTTGGGGCACGGTCACTGGCATTTTTCCTACACGAGACATTTCAGTTTCTCCTCAATGCCGCCGTTAGGCCACGTAGCAAAGCACTTCACCACCGATACCGGTAGCGCGGGCTTTACGATCAGTCATGACACCTTGCGGGGTCGTGACAATTGCCACGCCGAGGCCGTTCATGACCTGGGGGATGGCGCCATGGCCTTTGTAGACGCGAAGACCGGGGCGGCTGACGCGCTCGATGCGCTCAATCACGGGGCGGCCTGCGTAATACTTCAGGGCGATTTCCAGCTGGGACTTGCCTTCGTCGGTCTTGACGGAGAAGCCATCGATGTAGCCCTCATCCTTCAGTACCTGCGCGATGGCAACTTTGACTTTCGACGACGGCACCAGCACAACGGCTTTTTCAACCATTTGTGCATTGCGGATGCGGGTCAACATGTCGGCGATAGGATCACTCATGCTCATTTTGTGGTTCTCCTATGCTTACCAGCTTGCCTTGGTGATACCAGGGATATCACCAGCAAAAGCCAACTCGCGAATTTTGGCGCGAGCCAGGCCGAATTGACGGAACGTACCGCGTGGTCGACCCGTGATTTCGCAGCGGTTGCGCTGGCGAGTCGGGTTGGCGTTGCGGGGCAACTTTTGCAACTCAAGACGGGCCAGAGCGCGCTCTTCATCGGAGCGCTTGGCGTCGTTGGACGTTGCCTTGAGTTCAGCGTATTTTTTGGCGAACTTGGCGGCGAGTTTCTCGCGCTTCAGTTCACGTTGCAGTAAAGCTTGTTTTGCCATGTCCCGCCTCAGTTCTTGAACGGAAAACGGAAAGCGGTGAGAAGTGCCTTGCACTCTTCATCGGTCTTCGCCGTTGTGGTGATGCTGATATTGAGACCGCGCAGGGCGTCAACCTTGTCGTACTCAATCTCAGGGAAAATGATTTGCTCTTTCACGCCGATGTTGTAGTTTCCGCGGCCGTCAAAGGCCCGGCCGGAAATACCGCGGAAGTCACGCACGCGGGGCAGGGCCACGGTAACGAAACGATCGAGGAACTCATACATCTTCACGCCGCGCAGGGTCACCATGCAACCGATAGGCAGGTCTTCGCGGATCTTGAAACCGGCGATAGCCTTCTTGGCCTTGGTCACGACAGGCTTTTGGCCGGCGATCTTGGTCATGTCGCCGACGGCGTTGTCCATGACCTTCTTGTCGGCAACAGCCTCGCTCACACCCATATTGAGCGTGATCTTGGTGATGCGGGGAACCTGCATGGGCGAGGTGTAGCCGAATTTCTCAACCAGGCTGGGGGCGATTTTTTCGCGGTACTGGGCTTGCAGGCGGGCCTGCGGAGCAGCTTGTTGTACAGGTGCGGTCTTTGCCATGTTATGCAGCCTTGATTTCTTCGCCGCTGGACTTGAAGACGCGCACTTTCTTGCCGTCTGCCAGGAGCTTGATGCCAACGCGATCCGCCTTGCCGGTAGCGGCATTGAAGATTGCCACGTTCGACTGGTGAATCGGCATGCTTTTTTCGACGATGCCGCCGGTGGTGCCCTTGAGGGGATTGGGCTTGGTGTGTTTTTTCACCAGGTTGATCCCGTCCACCAGCACGTAGCTGTCGTCTTTGCGCAGCGAAATTTTGCCGCGCTTGCCTTTGTCGCGACCGGCGATCACGATGATCTCGTCGCCTTTACGGATTTTGTTCATGGCGAGTCCTTACAGAACTTCAGGAGCCAGGGACACGATCTTCATGAACTTTTCAGTGCGCAACTCGCGCGTCACTGGTCCGAAGATGCGGGTGCCGATAGGCTCCAGCTTGGCGTTAAGCAACACTGCTGCGTTGCCGTCGAATTTGACGAGGGAGCCGTCACCGCGGCGGATGCCCTTGGCGGTGCGAACGACCACAGCACTGTAAACCTCGCCTTTTTTGACGCGGCCACGTGGAGCGGCTTCTTTGATGCTCACCTTGATGACGTCACCAACGCTGGCGTACCGGCGCTTGGAGCCGCCCAGAACCTTGATGCACATCACGGACTTGGCACCCGTGTTGTCAGCAACATCGAGCTTGGATTGCGTTTGAATCATTTAAATGTGTTCCCAACTTGCACCGGAAGGCAACCCCTTGGGGCCACCAGCCAATCAGTCTTGGGCCTGTCGTCCACACTGCAAACCACTTGCAATGCTTCCGTTAGGCAGAATTCCTCGCCTTTTTAGAGCGAAGCCCACGATTATGGCGGAGTTGTCCTGCGCTGTCAACCGGCTACTTTGAAAATATCCCCACTACGCGCGCATCCGCCCCCTGAACACGGTTGCTGCGGGAAGTTACAGGAAGAACAGAAGCAGGGAAAGCCTGAAACCGGAGACGCTGCGGGGCGTAATCTCCCGATAGCCTGGAACGCAGTCCAGACAAAAGTTTAGGGCCAAATTGGCACTTTGCCCAATAACCACCTTGGCCTTTTGCTATCAAAAACAGAGTGAATGAGTGCTCACTTTTATCGACCCTCAATCGGGCAAGCTCAGATATTGGCTGCAAAGCAACACAAATGCGTCCAGCTGCGGATCCACCCCGTTTTCCTCTTGCAGCAGCTTTGCGACGGCGGGTGCGAGCGTTCTGGCCAGCGCGGCATCCAGAAACAACAGGCGGGACCTGCGCGCCAACACGTCCTCTACGCAGCGCGCATATTCATAACGAGCGGCAAAGCGCACCATGGCTTCGGTCAGCCCGCCGCCCAGTTCACGGCCGGCGCCTGGCAGGCTTTCCATGGCCGGGGCATCGCTTCCATATAAATGAGCCCCGGGCGCTTCGCTGATCGTGTGACCCGAATTGTGAGCACCAACCAACTTTAATTGCGTGGTGGCGCCATTCGGGCGCGACGGCAGCAAGGCCGCGGCAAAACACTTGTCCAGCACATCCTCTGCCATGGCCCGGTAGGTAGTCCATTTGCCGCCCGTCACCGTGACCAGGCCGCTTTTGCTGACCAGCACGGTGTGTTCGCGCGACAGCGCCTGGGTGCTGCCGGCGTCGTCGTCCGGCGGTTTAACCAGCGGGCGCAGGCCAACCCAGATGCTTTTGATATCCGCCGGGCCCGGAGCGCGGCTCAAGTAACGTGCCGACTCGCGCAGGATGAAATCGACCTCTTCCCTGAAAGGCAGCGGCTCGCGCGCCAGGTCATGGCGTGGGGTGTCGGTGGTGCCCAGAATGGTCTTGCCCAGCCAGGGCACTGCAAACAGCACCCGCCCGTCGGCCGTTTTGGGGATCAGCATGGCGTGATCGGTGGGCAAAAAGGAGCGGTCGACCACGATGTGCACGCCCTGGCTGGGCGCCACCATGGGTTTGGGGTCGCGGCCTATTGCCTGCCCGTCCTGCAGGCGCAGCTGGTCCACCCAGACGCCGGCCGCATTCACCACGCAGCTCGCCCTGATGTCAAAGGTGCGCCCCGTTTCCTGGTCGCTCGCATGCAGGCCGACGAGCTTGCCGTTTTCATGGATCAACCCCGTGGCGGCGCAGTAGTTCACCAGCAGCGCGCCCTGGCGTGCCGCCGTGCGGGCCAGCGCCAGGGCCAGCCGCGCGTCGTCGAACTGGCCGTCCCAGTACTTGACGCCGCCCTTGAGGTCTTGCGCCTGCACCGTCGGCAGGCAAGCCTGCGTTTCACGCCGGCTGAGGAATTCCGTTGCCCCCAGGCCCGCCTTGCCGGCCAGGGCGTCATACATCTTGAGCCCGATGCCGTAAAACGGCGCTTCCCAGAACTTGTAGGAGGGCATCACAAACGCCAGCGGCTGCGCCAGGTGCGGCGCATTGGCCAGCAGCGTGGTGCGCTCGTGCAAGGCCTCGCGCACCAGCGAAATGTTGCCCTGCGCCAGGTAACGCACACCGCCGTGCACCAGCTTGGTGGCGCGGGACGAAGTGCCTTTGGCAAAGTCGTGCGATTCGACCAGGATCACGGAGAAGCCGCGCGCAGCGGCATCCAGCGCCACGCCCAGGCCGGTGGCGCCGCCACCGATGATGGCGACGTCGTAGTGGCGCGGCTCGGCCACGCGGGCCATCAGGTCCTGGCGCCGTGTGGCGGCAGGCGCGAATTCAGTCGTCATGGGCTTTGCTTCCCGTTGTCATAAAAACCCATTTTTAAAGTGCGGCTAGCTTACCCCAGCACCATGGCGGGCCATGGCGGCTGGAGCCTTCAGCGAACCAGCAAAAAGCAGGCCGTGCAGCACGCAGGCGCCGCACGGCCGCACGGCTTAGCGAACCTTGCCGTCCTTCCAGGCTTGCAGCAACTTGTCGTAGTTGATGGTTTCGCCTTTGGGCTTTTCATTGCTCAGTTTGGCCCAGGGTGCGGCCTTGTCGCTCAGCCACTTGGCAGGGTCACCCTTGGGATTGAGTTTGGGCGGGCACTTGGCCATGCCGGCGCGCTCAAGCCGGCCCATCACGTCATCCATCTCGCCGGCCAGCGTGTCCATGGCGGCCTGCGGCGTCTTCTCGCCCGTCACGGCTTGAGCCACGTTCTTCCACCACAGCTGCGCCAGCTTGGGGTAGTCGGGTACGTTGGTGCCGGTAGGCGACCAGGCCACGCGCGCCGGGCTGCGGTAGAACTCCACCAGGCCGCCCAGCTTGGGCGCCATGTCGGTCATGGCCTTGGACTGGATGTCCGACTCGCGGATCGGCGTGAGGCCGACGATGGTCTTTTTCAGCGAGGTGGTCTTGGCGGTGATGAACTGCGCGTACAGCCAGGCGGCGGCCGTCTTGTTCTCGTCGTGGGCGGCAAAGAAGGTCCAGCTGCCGACGTCCTGGTAGCCGTTTTGCATGCCCTGCTTCCAGTACGGGCCGTTGGGGCCGGGCGCCATGCGCCACTTCGGCGTGCCGTCGGCGTTCACCACCGGCAGGCCCTTCTTGGTCATGTCGGCGGTGAAGGCCGTGTACCAGAAGATCTGCTGGGCGATCTGCCCCTGGGCCGGCACCGGGCCGGCTTCGCCGAAGGTCATGCCGGTGGCTTCCTTGGGCGCGTACTTCTTCATCCAGTCCACGTACTTGGTCAGCGCGTAAACCGCCGCCGGCGAGTTGGTCGCGCCACCGCGCGCCACCGAGGCGCCCACCGGCGTGCACTTGTCGGCCGCCACACGAATGCCCCATTCGTCGATCGGCAGGCCGTTGGGCGTGCCGATGTCGGCCGTGCCGGCCATCGACAGCCAGGCATCGGTAAAACGCCAGCCCAGCGACGGGTCTTTTTTGCCGTAGTCCATGTGGCCGTAGATGGGCTTGCCGTCGATGGTCTTCACGTCGTTGGTGAAGAACTCGGCGATGTCTTCATAGGCGCTCCAGTTCAGCGGCACGCCCAGGTCGTAGCCGAACTTGGCCTTGAACTTGTCCTGCAGGTCCTTGCGCGCGAACAGGTCGGCGCGGAACCAGTACAGGTTGGCAAACTGCTGGTCGGGCAACTGATAAAGCTTGCCGTCGGGCGCGGTGGTGAACTTGGTGCCGATGAAATCCTTCAGGTCCAGGCCGGGGTTGGTGTACTCCTTGCCCTTACCCGCCATGTAATCGGTCAGGTTCAGCACCTTGCCGTAGCGGTAGTGCGTCCCGATCAGGTCGGAGTCGCTGATCCAGCCGTCATAAATCGACTTTCCCGACTGCATGGAGGTCTGCAGCTTCTCGACCACATCGCCTTCCTGGATCAGGTCGTGCTTGACCTTGATGCCGGTGATTTCCTCGAAGGCCTTGGCCAGCGTTTTGGATTCGTACTCATGGGTGGTGATGGTCTCGGACACGACCGAGATTTCCTTCACGCCCTTGGCCTGCAGCTTCTTGGCTGCATCGATGAACCATTTCATCTCGGCCAGCTGCTTGTCTTTGGACAAGGTGGATGGCTGGAACTCGTTGTCAACCCACTTCTTCGCCTCGGCTTCGCCTGCCCAGCTGTGGCCGGCCATGGCACACACCGCGGCCACCGCCAGCGCCGTATAACGCATCTTCATGACTTGTCTCCTCATAGTTCACTCCCCGTGGTTGAAGGCTTGTTCGGCTCCGGGGAACAATGAGCCGGGGTCCTTTTTGTTTTCACTTTCTTCCTTCTTGCTTCCTACTTCTTTTGCGCCCATCAACCCTTGCGCATGATGAATGCGAGCAATGCGATTGACAGCACAAAGCTGATCCAGATTGAGGGGTCCGCCTCGAGTCCCAGCCAGCCGGCGAGCTTGCCGCTGATGCCGACAAAGATCAGGTTCAGATAAGCCGCACTGAGCAGGCCGATAAAAAGCCGGTCACCGCGTGTGGTCTCCAGCGGCAAAAAGCCGCGCCGCATCGTCGTCGGCGACTTGATCTCCCACAGCGTCATGCCGACCAGCATCAACACGATGCAGCTGAAAAAAATCGCCACCGGCGTCGTCCAGGCCATCCACTCAAACATCTGTCGCCTCCTTTTTAACGGCCTCAGCGCCGCACATGAATCCATGCAAGTGCCACCGCGGAACCGGCTCTGCCGGGCCGCAAGTGGCGCCCCCTGAGGGGGAGGCGCCGAAGGCGCTTCGGGGGGGAGTCATACCCGGCCCATCGCGAAACCCTTCGCGATGTAGTTACGAACAAACCAGATGACGATAGCGCCCGGCACGATGGTCAGCACGCCGGCGGCGGCCAGCGTCGCCCAGTCCATGCCCGAAGCCGACACGGTGCGCGTCATGGTCGCCACGATGGGCTTGGCATTGACGCTGGTCAGCGTGCGCGCCAGCAGCAGCTCCACCCAGCTGAACATGAAGCAGAAAAACGCCGCCACGCCCACGCCGGCCTTGATCAGCGGCAGGAAGATGCGCACAAAAAAGCGCGGGAAGGAATAGCCGTCGATGTAGGCGGTTTCGTCGATTTCGCGCGGGATGCCGCTCATGAAACCTTCCAGGATCCACACCGCCAGCGGCACGTTGAACAGCAGGTGCGCCAGCGCCACCGCAATGTGCGTATCCATCAGCCCCACCGTTGTGTAGAGCTGGAAGAAAGGCAGCAAAAACACCGCCGGCGGCGTCATGCGGTTGGTCAGCAGCCAGAAGAACACATGCTTGTCACCCAGGAAGCTGTAGCGCGAAAACGCATAGGCTGCCGGCAGCGCTACGGTGATGGAGATCACCGTGTTGATGGCCACGTAAATCAGGCTGTTGATATAGCCCGAATACCAGGACGGGTCGGTGAAGATGGTCTTGTAGTTGTCCCAGGTGAAGTGCTGGGGAAAAAACGAGAAGCTCGAGAGGATCTCGGCATTCGTCTTGAAGCTCATGTTGACCATCCAGTAGATGGGCAGGAGCGCAAACAGGATGTAGGCGATCAGGAACAGCGTGCGCGCCTGGAACTTTGGCGTATTCGGTGTGTTCATTCCACGCCCTCCTTCTCTTGCGTGCCCACACGCTGCATCCAGTTGTAGAGGATGAAGCACAGCAGCAGGATGATCAAAAAGTAAATCAGCGAGAAAGCCGCCGCCGGGCCCAGGTCAAACTGGCCGACAGCTTTTTGCGTCAGGTATTGCGACAGAAAGGTCGTGGCATTGCCCGGCCCGCCGCCCGTCAACACAAAAGGCTCGGTGTAAATCATGAAGCTGTCCATAAAACGCAGCAGCACCGCGATCATCAGCACGCCGCGCATCTTGGGCAGCTGGATGTAGCGGAACACGGCGAACTTGCTGGCGCCATCGATGCGCGCAGCCTGGTAGTAGGCATCCGGTATCGAGCGCAGCCCCGCATAACAGAGCAAGGCCACCAGTGGTGTCCAGTGCCAGACGTCCATCATCAGCACCGTCACCCAGGCATGCGTGGCATTGCCGGTGTAGCTGTAGTCAAAGCCCATCTTCTGCAGCATCGCGCCCAGCAGGCCGATGTCTGCGCGGCCATAAATTTGCCAGATGGTGCCCACCACGTTCCACGGAATGAGCAGCGAGAGCGCCACCAGGACCAACACCAGCGAGGCCTTCCAGCCCTGCGCCGGCATGGACAGCGCCAGCGCGATGCCCAGCGGAATCTCGACCGCCAGCACCGCCAGCGAGAAAGTGAGCTGACGCCACAGCGCGGCATGCAGTTCTTCGTCGCGCATGACGGACGCAAACCACTCGGTGCCGACGAATACACGCCGCTCGGGCGAGATGATGTCCTGCACCGAGTAGTTGACCACCGTCATCAGCGGCAGGATGGCGGAGAAGGCCACGCAGATGATGACCGGCAGCACCAGCAGCCAGGCCTTCTGATTGACCGGTTTCGTTGTCGTGCTCATGGATTTGCCCCCACGCTTGTTACTGCGTGTACTACGCTGCCCCCCGAGGTGGTGCGAACTTGCTTGAAGCGGTTCTGCGCTGCGTTCATGCATCCACCAATTCATCATTGAGATACAGGCAGGTGTGCGGCCCCATCACCTGCAGCCAGACTTCCTCACCCACCTGCGGCGCGCGAGAAGCGGGATTCAGCCGGGCCTTGAGCGTGTGCTCGCCGATGCGCGCCGTCAACATCAGGTGCGTGCCGATGTCCTGCACCATCGCGACGGTAAAGGGCAGCGCCGCGGGGTCGCCGGGCGCCGTCTTCACCACGTACTCGGGCCGCACGCCCAGCTTGAGCTCACCGTCGGGCATGTCGCGCCCGGGCGGCAACGCCAGCGGCCGGCCTGCAACAAGCATCGATCCGCCCGTCACCGTGGCCGGTAAAAAGTTCATGCCGGGCGAGCCGATGAAGTGGCCCACAAAGGTATGGCGTGGCCGCTCGAACAGCGCGTCGGCCGAGCCGGTTTGCACCGCGCGGCCGCGTGTCATCACCACCACTTCTTCGGCAAAGGTCAGCGCCTCGACCTGGTCGTGCGTCACGTAAATCAGCGTGAGCTTGAGCTCGTGGTGGATCTGCTTGAGCTTGCGCCGCAACTGCCATTTGAGGTGCGGGTCGATCACCGTGAGCGGCTCGTCGAACAGCACCGCCGACACGTCGGGCCGCACCAGCCCGCGGCCCAGCGAGATCTTTTGCTTGGCGTCCGCCGCCAGCCCCGCCGCACGGTGGTTGAGCTGGCCGCTCATGTCCAGCATCTCGGCGATTTCGCCCACGCGTTTTTTGATCTGGTCTTCCGGCACCTTGCGGTTGCGCAGCGGAAAGGCCAGGTTCTCGGCTACCGTCATGGTGTCGTAGATCACCGGGAACTGGAAGACCTGCGCAATGTTGCGTTGCTGCGGCGTGGCCTGCGTCACATCCACGCCGTCGAACTTGACCGTGCCGTGTGACGGCACAAGCAGGCCCGACATGATGTTGAGCATGGTGGTCTTGCCGCAGCCCGAGGGGCCCAGCAGCGCGTAAGCGCCGCCGTCGCGAAAGCTCATGGTCAGTGGCAGCAATGCGTAGTCGCTGTCTTCGCGCGGGTTGGGCCGGTAGGCATGGGCCAGGTCCAGGTCAATGCGGGCCATAAAACCTCCCTGCGGGAATGAAGAAGGGGTATTTCATGCAGCGCCTCCCCTGCGCGCGGGCGCCAGCAGCAGCGCACCGTTCGCATCAAACACATAGACCTGCGCCGGATCCAGGTACAGGGTAATCGGCGCGCCGAGATCGAAGTAATGCACGCCGGTAAGCTGCGCCACCAGCTCACCCACAGCGGTGCCCACATGCACGAAGGTGTCGGAGCCCGAAATCTCGGCCAGCTCGACCTTGCCGGGCAGAGCCACATCGCCGCCCCGCGCGGTGACGCGCAACGCGCTGCCGCGAACACCCGCCGTGAAAGATGTGAGACGCTCAGCCGGAGCGTCCGGCAGCTTCAGCGCCAGCGCCGGGCCGCCCGTCAGCTGCAGCCCTTGCGCAGCGGGCGACGCAGCCATCAGGTTCATGGGCGGATCGCTGAAAGCCCGCGCCACACGCAGCGATTGCGGTGAATGAAAGACCTCTGCCGTCGGGCCGTACTGCAGCAGCTCGCCGCCGTCCATCACGGCGGTGTAGCCGCCCAGCAGCAGGGCTTCGCCCGGCTCGGTGGTGGCGTAGATCACGGTGGAGTCGCCGGCGGCAAAGAGCTGGGTCAGCTCTTCGCGCAGTTCCTCGCGCAGCTTGTAATCGAGGTTGACCAGCGGTTCGTCCAGCAACATCAAGGGCGCGCCCTTGGCCAGCGCGCGCGCCAGCGCCACACGCTGCTGCTGCCCACCCGAAAGCTCGGCCGGGTAGCGGTCCAGGAACATGTCGATGTGCAGGCGTTCGGCCAGGCCGCGCACTTTCTGGTCGATGTCTTTTTCGCCGCGCAGCTTGAGCGGTGAGGCGATGTTGTCGGCCACCCGCAGCGAGGGGTAGTTGATGAACTGCTGGTAGACCATGGCGACGTTGCGTTCGCGCACCGGCATGCCGGTCACGTCGGCGCCATTCACCAGGACCTTGCCCTGCGTCGGGACGTCCAGCCCCGCCATGATGCGCATCAGGCTGGTTTTGCCGGCCTGCGTGGCGCCCAGCAGCACCGTGACTTCCCCGCTGCGCGGCGCCAGGCTCATGTCGTACAGCCATTGCTCGGCGCCGACTTTTTTGCTGATGTGGTCCAGGGCCAGTTGCATCACGCCGCTCCCCTGCCCGGCAGGGGCTCAAGGCGGCCGGCCCGGGCGTGGGCCAAGGCTGTCGCAACCCGGAAATTGAAGATGCTCGACAAGAAAACACTCCCCTCGAAATGTGTGGTCGAAACCTGGGCTTCGTTCGGTTTTTTTCTATTTTTCTTCCTTTGTGATTGTTTTATCTAATTGTTTTCCCTTATCTGTTTCCTTTTGTTTCGATATAAAGTTTCTCTCAAGGCCTATTCGGGCTTCCCTTAAGTCCTTCTCAGTCCTTTAATTTCCGATTCCCCCAGACTTGGACCCGCGTGAACTCCAATCCCAGGCAAATCAAACTTCTTGACGTGGTGCGAGCCCACGGCTCGGCCTCCGTTGAGCAGTTGGCTGAAAAGCTCGACGTCACCTTGCAAACGGTGAGGAGGGACGTGCAGCGCCTGTCTGAAGCCGGGCTGCTGACGCGCTTTCACGGCGGCGTGCGCGTGCCCAGCTCCACCATCGAAAACATCGCCCATCGCCAACGCGAAAGCCTGAATGCCGAAGGCAAGGAGCGCATCGCCCGCGCGGTGGCCGGCCGCATCCCCAACGACTGCTCGCTGATCCTCAACATCGGCACGACCACCGAGGCCATCGCCAAGGCCTTGCTGAACCACAAGGGCCTGCGTGTCATTACCAACAACCTGAATGTGGCGGCCATCCTCTGCGGCAACACCGACTGCGAAGTCATCGTGGCCGGCGGTGTGGTGCGTGCGCGCGACCGCGGCATCGTGGGCGAGGCGGCGGTTGATTTCATCCGCCAGTTCCGCGTCGACATTGCCGTCATCGGCATCTCGGGCATAGAGACCGACGGCTCCCTGCGCGACTTCGACTACCGTGAGGTCAAGGTCGCCCAGACCATCATCGAACACGCCCGCGAGGTCTGGCTGGCCGCCGACAGCAGCAAGTTCAACCGCCCGGCCATGGTCGAGCTGGCCACGCTCTCGCAGATCGACCGGCTCTTCACCGACACCGCGCCGCCCGAGCCCTTCCCGGCGCTGCTGGAGGAAGCGGGTGTCAGCTGTGAAGTGGCTCATCCTTAAACACAAGCGCCGCCGGGCAGCTTTGATGGCTTTCATACACTCACGCGCATGACCTACCTTCTTGCCCTCGACCAGGGAACCTCCAGCTCCCGCAGCATCGTGTTTGACGAACACGGCCACATCGTGGCCCTGGCGCAGCAGGAGTTGCCGCAGATCTACCCCAAGCCTGGCTGGGTCGAGCACGACCTCAACGAGATCTGGCGCACCCAGCTGGCGACAGCGCGCGAAGTGCTGGCCAAGGCGAACATCAAGGCCGGCGACATCCGCGCCCTGGGCATCACCAACCAGCGCGAAACCACCGCCGTCTGGAACCGCAAGACCGGCCAGCCCATCCACCACGCCATCGTCTGGCAGGACAGGCGCGCCGAAGCCACCTGTGCCGCACTGCGCGAACAAGGCAAGGAACAGCTGATCCAGTCCAAAACCGGCCTGTTGATCGACGCCTACTTCTCCGGCACCAAGCTCAAATGGCTGCTCGACAACGTGCCCGGCGCACGTGCCCAGGCCGAGCGCGGCGAGCTGGCTTTCGGCACCATCGACAGCTGGCTGATGTGGCAGCTCACTGGCGGCGCGCTGCATGCCACCGACGTCAGCAACGCCTCACGCACCATGCTGTTCAATGTGCACGCCAACCAGTGGGACGACGAGCTGCTTGAGCTGTTGGGCATTCCGGCCTCGCTTATGCCCAGGGTGCTGCCGTCCAGCGCGCATTACGGCGACGTGAAGCCCGAACTGCTGGGCCATGCGATGGCCATCGGCGGCGTGGCCGGCGACCAGCAAAGCGCCCTCTTCGGCCAGGCCTGCTTCAAGGCCGGCATGGCCAAAAATACCTATGGCACCGGCTGCTTCATGCTGATGCACACCGGCGGGCAGTTCCAGACCTCGCACAACGGGCTGCTGACCACCAGCGCAGCGCAACCCTCCGAAAAAACCCAATTCGCCATCGAAGGCAGCGTGTTCGTCGGCGGCGCGGTGGTGCAGTGGCTGCGCGACGGCCTGCACGCCATCAAGGGCAGTGCCGAAGTGCAGGCGCTGGCCGAAAGCGTGCCCGACTCGGGCGGCGTGATGATGGTGCCGGCCTTCACCGGCCTGGGTGCGCCCTACTGGAAGCCCGATGCACGCGGCACCATCACCGGCCTGACGCGCGGCACCACGGTGGCCCACATCGCACGCGCCGCGCTGGAAAGCATCGCCTACCAAAGCGCCGCCTTGCTGCAGGCCATGAGCCGCGACGCGGTCGGCGCCGGCGCCGCGCCCGTGGCCGAGCTGCGGGTGGACGGCGGCGCCTGCGTGAACGACCTGTTGATGCAGTTCCAGGCCGACTTGCTGGGCATCCCGGTGATCCGCCCGGCCGTGATCGAAACCACTGCGCTGGGCGCCGCCTACCTGGCGGGACTGTCCAGCGGCGTGTACGGCAACATTGACGAGCTCTCGGGCATGTGGCGCGCCGAGCGCAAGTTTTTGCCCACGCTGGGCGCAGACCGGGCC
Organism: Polaromonas sp. SP1; assembly: GCF_003711205.1. Taxonomy (NCBI): domain Bacteria; kingdom Pseudomonadati; phylum Pseudomonadota; class Betaproteobacteria; order Burkholderiales; family Comamonadaceae; genus Polaromonas; species Polaromonas sp. SP1. The sequence goes on from NZ_CP031013.1 coordinate 970,426, forward strand.
GCCGAGCTGATGGCCCGGTGGGAGCAGGCGGTGCGGCAGACCGTGCTGCAGTAAACGCAGCCCTGTCACATTCCCGGCAAGCGCGGTCGCTAGACTGGCCGCATGGACATCCCTGCCACCTCCCTCTCAAGGCGCCGGCTGGTGCTCGGAACCGCCGCGGCCGCGGTTCTGGGCCTGACTGGCTGCAGGGCGCGGCAACCCGTCGCCGCACCGGATCAGCCGCCCCGCACGCGCCTGCGCCTGATCGGTGAATCCCGCTTCGCGCACCGCCTGCAGTTCCAGGGCACCACGGTGGGCGGGCTCTCTGGCATTGACTATGACGCGGCCAATGACCTCTACTACCTGATCAGCGACGACGGCTCCAGCATCAACCCCGCGCGCTTCTACACCGCCCGCATCGCGCTGGGCATGGACAGCCTGGGCCCGCCCGAGTTGCTGGGCGTGACCACCTTGCGCCAGGCCGACGGCAGCGCCTACCCTTCTTCCGCCCTGCAAGGCCGGCAGGTGCCGGACCCTGAATCCATCCGCTGGCGGGCCGGCAGCCGGACCGTGCTCTGGACGAGCGAAGGCCACGCGCTCACAGGCGCAGCGCCGGCGCTGCGTGAAACACGCCCTGACGGCACGCTGGTGCGCGAGTTTTCGCTGCCCGCGATGTTCGACTTCCAGCTCACTCAGGGCCCGCGCGGCAACCTGACGCTGGAAGGCCTGGCCCTGACGCCCGATGGAAAGACAGCCTGGCTCGCCATGGAAAACGCCTTGCGCGAGGATGGGCCCGTGCCCACGGTGCTGGCGCCGGGCGGCCCCTGCCGCTTCACGCAGATCGACCTGGCCACCGGAAAAGCCCTGCGGCAAATCGCCTATGTGCCCGACGCCATCCCGCGCGCAGCCAGGCCGCCCACCGCCCATGCCGACAACGGCGTGGTGGAAATTTTGATGCTCGATGCCGACCGCATGCTGGTGCTGGAGCGGGCCTACATGGCCGGCTGGGGCCCGGACACCGGCAATTCGCTGCGCCTGTACCTGGTCGATACGCGGCAAGGTTCCGACACGCTGGCAACGCCTGTTCTGCAGCCTGGCGCCTACCGTGCGGTCGACAAAACCCTGATGGCCGACTTTTCCGCCTTCACCGGCCCGGGCGCCGGCCCCCGGCTGGAGCGCCTGGACAACACCGAGGGCATGGCCTGGGGCCCGGTGCTGCCGAACGGAAATCGCAGCCTGGTCTTCATTAGCGACGACAATTTCAGTTCCCGGCAAATCAGCCAGTGGCTGGCCTTTGAATTTTTGGACTGACAACGCATGACTTCCACTCCCCGCGCAAGCAACGACCACATCGCCTTCATAGGCGGCGGCAACATGGCCAGCGCCATCATCGGCGGCCTGATCAAGCAGGGGCTGCCCGCCGGCCAGATCCAGGTGGTGGAGCCTTTTGCCGAGCAACGCGCCAGGCTCACGCAGCAGTTCGGTGTGCAGGTGCATGAAGCGCCGGGCGCATCGCTGGCCGGCACCGGATTGGTGGTCTGGGCCGTCAAGCCGCAGACCTTCAAGGAGGCAGCACTGCAAACGCAGCCCCATACCCAGGCGGCGCTGCACCTGAGCGTAGCGGCCGGTGTGCGCTCCAGCAGCATCGCAAACTGGCTGGGCACCCACCGCGTGGTGCGCGCCATGCCCAACACGCCAGCGCTGGTAGGCAAGGGCATGACGGCACTGTTTGCACGCACAGCCGCCACCAACACCGACCGGCTGGCGGTCGAAAAAGTGATCAGGCCCACGGGCGACTACCTGTGGCTGGAAGAAGAATCCCAGCTGGACGCGGTCACCGCGCTGTCCGGCTCGGGCCCGGCCTATGTGTTTTATTTCATCGAGGCGATGATCGAAGCCGGCGCCGACATGGGCCTGTCTGCGGACCAGGCGCGCCGGCTGGCGATCGGCACCTTTGTGGGCGCCTCCGCGCTGGCGCAGGCCTCCGACGAGCCCCCGCAGGAGTTGCGCGCACGGGTCACCTCCAAAGGCGGAACCACCTACGCTGCGCTGACCTCGATGGAGCAGGATCGCGTCAAGATGCAGTTCATGCGCGCCATCCACGCCGCCCGCCAGCGAGCGGCGGAGCTGGGCGACGAGTTCGGTGACACCTGAGGTTTAAGCAAAAAAAGCCTCCAGCCCAATCAACGCCTGGACTTATAGCTATATTTTTTATAGCAAACCATCCAAGCCCCGAAAACAGCAGGCCCGGCACAGGCCGGCACAGGGGCTGGTCAACCGCCCGGCAGGCGCAAACGTTGAACAGGGGCGTACGTGCAGCCTGTCTTGAACCACACGGTGTGGCAAACCCCGGCAGCAGTCGCGTTACAACTTTTCTAACATCCGGAGCTTCACATGAACAAACTTCTGTCCACCCTCATCAGCGCCGCCGTCCTCGCCATGCCCCTGGCCGTGATCTCCACGCAGGCATCGGCCCAAACCGGCGCTCCCGCCGCTGCACCAGCAGCTGCACCCGCAGCAGCCCCTGCCGCTGCCCCTGAGAAAAAAGCCGCCGCCCCTGCCAAGGCAAAAGCCAAGAAGGCCAAGCACAAGGCTAAAGCCAAGGCCAAGAAAGCCGTCTGATCACACCGACGCAAACAAAAAAGCCCGCCAAGTGCGGGCTTTTTTCATGGGCGGTCGTTTCGGGTCATCGGCCCAGGTAAGACAACGCGATCCCCGCAAATACCGTAAACCCCAGCCAGTGGTTCAGGCGAAACGCCTTGAAGCAGTCTTCGCGTTCCCGCTTGCGGATCAGCCAGCCATGCCACAGCGCCTGCGCCAAAGCCGCGCCCAACGCTATCAAATAGATAGCTGACTGCACAATACCAGCAAGGGCCCAGGCCCAAATCGACACATAAAACAGGTAGCAGAGCATAACCGCCGCCACATCAAAACGCCCCAGGGTGATGGCCGAGGTTTTCATGCCGATCTTCAGGTCGTCGTCGCGGTCCACCATGGCGTATTCGGTGTCGTAGGCAATCACCCAGAACAGGTTGCCCAGCAGCAGCACCCAGGCCAGCAGCGGCACACGCGACTGGACAGCCGCAAACGCCATCGGAATGCCGAAGCTGAACGCCACGCCCAGCACCGCCTGCGGCATGGAGACATAGCGCTTGGCATACGGGTACACCAGCGTGACGGCCAGCGCGGCAAACGACCAGGCGATGGTGACGGTGTTGGTGGTGAGCACCAGCCCGAAAGCCAGCAGCGCCAGCACGGCGCCGACGACAAGCGCCTCGCGCACCGACACCGCGCCACTCGTCACCGGCCGCTGGGCCGTGCGCTTGACGTGGCGGTCAAACTCCCGGTCGGCCACGTCGTTGATGCAGCAGCCCGCGCTGCGCATCAGGATGGTTCCGAGGGTGAACACCGCCACCAGGTGCCAACCCGGAAAGCCGTGCGAGGCGACCCACAGCGCCGACAACGTAGGCCACAGCAGCAGCAACCAGCCCGCCGGACGGTTCCAGCGGATCAGTTGCAGGTAGAGATCGAGTTTTTGCTTCAGCAAGCCGGAAGGCTCATCAGTCTTCAAGCAGCGAACGCAGCATCCAGGCCGTTTGCTCATGCACCGTCAGGCGCTGCGTCAGCAAATCGGCCGTCGGCTCGTCGTTCGCCTTGTCGGCCAGCGGGAACAGTTCCCGTGCCGTACGCGCCACGGCTTCATGGCCCTGCACCAGGATGCGCACCATCTCCAGCGCCTTGGGCGGCACTACGGGCACATCGGGGATGGAAGCCAGCTTGCTGAATTGCGCGTAAGAGCCGGGCGCCGGGTGGCCCAGCGAGCGGATGCGTTCTGCCACCGGGTCGACCGCGGCCCACAGCTCGGTGTACTGCGTCATGAACATCAGGTGCAGCGTGTTGAACATCGGGCCCGTCACATTCCAGTGAAAGTTGTGGGTGGTGAGGTAGAGCGTGTAGGTGTCGGCCAGCAGGCGGCTCAGGCCCTTGGCGATCGCTGCGCGGTCTTTTTCACTGATGCCGATGTTGATGGAAGGTGCCGATTTGCTTGATGCCTTGGCCATGGTGTTTCCTTTTTTAAAAAATCAGGTTTTAACTTTACGAAATCAGGGTGAAGGCGGCAACAGCCGCACGCAATACCCGCCATAGGCGACGTCACGACAGGCGATGGACGCCAGGCAGTTCGCACGCATAGATGGCATTGCGCAGCGCGGCGATGGCCTCGTAGCGGGTAAAACTGCGCCGCCACGCCAGCACCACGCGCCGGCTCGGCACATCGCCTTCGAAGGGCAGGTATTTGATGAACGAGGGCTGCTCCGCCGCCACTTTGTTGCGGCTTTCTGCGGGCTTTCCTTTGGCGGATTTCGCGGGCTTTGCGGCCGCGGCCTGCTCTGCAAGCGCCTCTTTGGGCACACCCAGGCGCGGCACCAGCGTAATGCCCATGCCCGCGGCCACCATGTGCTTGATGGTTTCCAGCGACGAGCCTTCAAAGCTCTTGCTGATGCCCTCGGCACTGCTGGAAAAGCGCGCAAATTCGGGGCAGACCTCGAGCACGTGGTCCCGGAAGCAATGGCCGGTACCCAGCAGCAGCATGGTTTCTTTCTTGAGCTCCTCGGCCGTCACGCTTTTGCGCGCAGCCAGCGGGTGGGCGCTGGGCACTGCCGCCATGAAGGGTTCGTCGTAAAGGGGCGCGATCGCCAGGTTGGTATCCGGAAAGGGTTCGGCCAGGATGGCGCAGTCGATCTCGCCGGTGCGCAGCTCTTCAAGCAGCTTGACGGTGAAGTTTTCCTGCAGCATGAGCGGCATCTGCGGCGTGTGCGCGATCGCCTGGCGCACCAGGTCGGGCAGCAAATAAGGGCCAATGGTGTAGATCACGCCCAGGCGCAAGGCGCCGGCCAGCGGGTCCTTGCCGCGTTTGGCGATTTCACGGATGTTGTCAGCCTGCTCAAGCACGCTCTGCGCCTGGCGCACGATTTCTTCCCCCAGCGGCGTGACGGTGATTTCGTTGGCGTTGCGCTCAAAGAGCTTGACCTGCAGCTCTTCTTCCAGTTTCTTGATGGCCACGCTGAGCGTGGGCTGCGAAACGTGGCAAGCATCGGCGCCCTTGCCGAAATGCTTTTCGCGGGCCACAGCGACGATGTATTTGAGTTCGGTCAGCGTCATGGGCTTATTGTGCTGCTTTTCTCGCTTGCCGTATCACCCTGCAGGGCTCATGCCTTCAGGTAGTCGGCTTTTCCGCCCAGCCAGCGCAAGATGTGGCGGTGAGCCAGCTCTGCATGCTGGTCCAGCATGGTGGGCGCCAGGCTGCGCGCCCAGGCCAGCAGCGCTGCGTCGGTTTCAAGGTCGGCAAAGCGCAGCAGCGGCGCGCCCGACTGCCGCGCGCCCAGGAATTCGCCGGGGCCGCGGATTTCCAGGTCGCGCCGGGCGATTTCAAAGCCGTCGTTGGTTTGCGCCATGGCCTTGAGGCGTTCACGTGCCATCTCACCCAACCGCGAAGCTTCACCGGTCGAATACAGCAGCACACAGGCTGACGCGGCCGCGCCGCGCCCGACCCGGCCGCGCAGCTGGTGCAGCTGGCTCAGGCCAAAACGCTCGGCGTGCTCGATCACCATCAGCGAGGCGTTGGGAACGTCCACACCGACCTCAATCACGGTGGTGCTGACCAGCACGCCCATGACCCCGCTGGTGAACAAGGCCATCACGGCTTTTTTCTCGGCCACCGGCATGCGCGAATGCAAAAGCCCGACCATCACGCCGGGCAAGGCCGCGCTCAAGGCTTCATGCGTCTGCGTGGCGTTGACGAGGTCGATGGATTCGCTTTCTTCAATCAGCGGGCAGACCCAGTAAATCTGCCGGCCCTCGGCGAGCTGGCCGCGTATTCGCGTGATGACTTCGTCGCGCCGCGTGTCGCTGACCAGCTTGGTGACGATGGGCGTGCGGCCGGGCGGCAGCTCGTCGATGGTCGAGACGTCCAGGTCGGCGTAGTAACTCATGGCCAGGGTACGCGGGATGGGCGTGGCGGTCATCATGAGCAGGTGCGGCTCTTCGCCGCCTTCGGTCATCTTGCTGCGCAGGGCCAGCCGCTGCGCCACGCCGAAGCGGTGCTGCTCGTCAATGATGGCCAGCGCCAGGTTTTTGAACTTCACCTTGTCCTGGATCACGGCGTGCGTGCCAATGACCAGGCCGGCGGCGCCACTTTCAATCAGCGCCAGCATCTCGCGCCGCTCTTTGGTCTTCTGGCTGCCGGTCAGCCAGGCGGTCTTGATGCCCAGCGGCTCCAGCCAGCCGATCAGCTTGCTGAAGTGCTGCTCGGCCAGGATTTCGGTGGGCGCCATCAAGGCGCACTGCCAGCCCGCGTCGATGCAGCGGGCCGCGGCCAGCGCCGCCACCACGGTTTTGCCGGCGCCCACATCGCCCTGCAGCAAGCGGTGCATGGGGATGTTTTTTTTCAGGTCCGCTTCAATCTCGCGGCACACACGCTGCTGCGCGGCCGTGAGGCGAAACGGCAGGCGTTCGAGCAACTGCTCCTCCAGCGTGCACTGCGTGCCGCGCATGGCGGGGCCGTCCAGCGCCGGCGCGCGCATGGCCGCGCGTATGCGCCTGGCCTGCAATTGCGACAGCTGCTGGGCCAGCAACTCCTCGGCCTTGAGGCGCTGCCAGGCCGGGTGGCTGCGGTCTTCCAGCGTAGACAGAGCCACGTCCGGCGTCGGGTGGTGCAAAAACTGTAGCGCCTGGCGTAGATTCCATGCGGGCTGCGGCATGTTTTTGCTTAAAACTTCGGCGGGAATCGTTTCGCGCAAATCGGCCCGCGCCAGCCCGCTGAGCACCGCCTTGCGCAGGTAGTTCTGCGGCAGGCCGGCCGCCGTGGGGTACACCGGCGTCAGCGCACCGGGCAACTCGCCGCCCGCCAGCCGGAAGGCCGGGTGGATCATTTCGCGGGCCACAAAGCCGCCGCGGATCTCGCCGCGCACCCGCACGCGCGCGCCCACGCTCAGGGTTTTCTGGTGAGCCGGGTAGAAGTTGATGAACCGCAGCACGCAGCTGCCGCTGCCGTCGTCCACTGTCACGCGCAGCTGGCGGCGCGGGCGAAAGGCGATGTCGCTGTGCGTCACCACCCCCTCGATCTGCACCAGGTCGCCGTCACGGGCATCGGCCAGCCGCACGATGCGGGTTTCGTCCTCGTAACGCAGGGGCAGGTGCAGCGCCAGGTCGATGTCGCGGCGCAGGCCCATTTTCTCGAGCGCTTTTTGCGCGGGGGATTTGGGCGGGGCTTTTTCAAGCTGCGCGCGGGGCGCGGCCTTGTCCCCGGCCGTGGCCTCGGGTGGGATGGCTTTTCTGGAGGAGGCACCGGGAGGCGACATGGGACAATTGTGCCGTCAACCTGGAACCCGCAGTTGACCGCTTTCCAACCTCTCAGAATCCGCTTGAATACCGTCATCCATCCTTCGCTGGCACTCAGCTTGTGCAAAAAAACGCTATGCACCCGATTGCACCACCCGCACAGCACCATGCGGCGTTGCTCCGCCTTGTGGGCAACAGCCCACAGCGTTGTCGCGCCTTGCCCGGCGCAGCGCGGGCGGCACACTCGAGCGCATACAACTACGGTTTCTAGGTCATGAAGCCCCATTTCACCCTCAGCGATTTTGATTTCACGCTGCCCGAAGAACTCATCGCCCAACACCCCGCCGCGCAGCGCAGCGCCTCGCGCCTGCTCGACGGCCGGGAAGCCCTGGCGGTAGACGGCCGGTTCACCGAACTCCCCGGCCTGTTGCAACCAGGCGACCTGCTGGTGTTCAACGACACCAAAGTCGTCAAGGCGCGGCTCTTCGGCCAGAAGGCCAGCGGCGGCAAACTCGAGCTGCTGATCGAGCGGGTGCTGTCGCCGCATGCGGATGCCGGCCATGAAGTCGCCGCCCACATGAAGGTCAGCAAAAAACCCCTGCCGGGTGCGGTGCTGCAAATGGACGGCGGTTTTACCGCCACCCTGCTGGGCCGCTGGCCCGAAGAGAGCGGGCCGCTTTACCGCTTTCGCCTGAGCAGCGACCCCTATGCGCTGATGGCCCAGCACGGCCACGTGCCGCTGCCGCCCTACATCACCCACACCGATTCCGCCGACGACGAGCAGCGCTACCAGACGGTGTTTGCCAAAAACCCCGGCGCCGTGGCCGCGCCCACCGCCGCGCTGCATTTCGACGAGGCGGTGCTGGCCGAACTCGAGGCGCGCGGCATCCAGCGCGCCAGCGTGACCCTGCATGTGGGGGCGGGCACCTTCCAGCCCGTCAAGGCCGAGAACATCGCCGACCACACCATGCATTTCGAGCGCTTTGAGGTGCCCCTGGCCACGCAGCAGGCGATTGCCGCCTGCAAGGCGCGGGGCGGACGGGTGGTGGCCGTGGGCACCACCACCGTGCGGGCGCTGGAGTCGCATGCCAAATTCGGCCCCGAGTGCAACGACACCAACATCTTCATCACCCCGGGCTTTGAATTTGCCGTGGTCGACCTGCTGCTGACCAACTTCCACCTGCCCAAAAGCACCTTGATGATGCTGGTCAGCGCGTTTTCGGGGTATGAACACATCATGGCGCTGTACCAACACGCGATTGAGCAGCGCTACCGCTTTTTCAGCTATGGCGACAGCATGTTGCTGGCCCGCAAAACCCCTCTGATACGCCCGTGAGGCGCGCCTGACGCCGTCTGAATCCTCCTGCGCACACCTGCGACAATCCCAAGATGCTCGAATTTGAAGTTTTGAAGACCGACGCGCCGGCCGGCGAAGGTGCCGGGGCCTACCTCGGCTCCTATGCCCGGCGCGGCAAGCTGACACTCAACCACGGCGTGGTGCAGACCCCCATCTTCATGCCGGTCGGCACCTATGGCACGGTCAAGGGCGTGATGCCGCAGTCGCTGCACGACATGGGTGCGCAAATCATCCTGGGCAACACCTTTCACCTCTGGATGCGCCCCGGCCTGGACGTGATGCAGCAGTTTGGCGGCCTGCACAAATTTGAAAGCTGGAACAAGCCCATCCTGACCGACAGCGGCGGCTTCCAGGTCTGGTCGCTCGGCGAGATGCGCAAGATTTCCGAAGAAGGCGTGAAGTTCGCCTCGCCCGTCAACGGCGACAAGCTGTTTTTGACGCCCGAGATCTCGATGCAGATCCAGACCGTGCTCAACAGCGACATCGTGATGCAGTTCGACGAGTGCACGCCTTACGACACCAAGGGCCATATCACCACCGAAAGCGAAGCGCGCAGCTCGATGGAGCTGAGCCTGCGCTGGGCCAGCCGCTGCATCGCCGAATTCAACAAGCTCGAGAACCCGAACGCGCTGTTCGGCATCGTGCAGGGCGGCATGTTTGAAAACCTGCGCCAGGAATCGCTCGATGCACTGGTGGAGCTGGACCTGCCCGGCTACGCCATCGGCGGCGTGAGCGTCGGCGAGCCCAAGGAAGAAATGCAGCGCATCATGGCCCACACGCCGCACCGCCTGCCCACACACAAGCCGCGCTACCTGATGGGCGTGGGAACGCCGGAAGACCTGGTCGAGGGCGTGGCGGCTGGCGTCGACATGTTCGACTGCGTGATGCCCACCCGCAATGCGCGCAACGGCCACATGTTCACCCGCTTCGGCGACCTGAAGATCCGCAACGCGCGCTACAAAACCGAAGACCAGCCGGTGGACGCGACCTGCAGCTGCTACACCTGCAAGAACTTCTCACGCGCCTATATGCATCACCTGGACCGCTGCGGCGAAATGCTCGGCCCCATGCTGTCGAGCATCCACAACCTGCATTACTACCTGAACCTGATGCAGGAAGTTCGCGACGCGCTGGATGCCGGCCGCTTCGGCGAGTTCACCGCGCAGTTCCGCGCCGACCGGCAACGGGGAGTTTGACGACGTGAACATCAACCTGCAACGCTGGATAGACCGCTGGGCCGGCATTCCGCTGTGCGCGGCGGTGTCGGGCATCGATGCGATCGTGCGCACGTTCCGCAAAGATCATGATGCCGACAAGGCCCCCCGCGCCATCGTGGTGATCCTGCTGTCGGAAATGGGCAGCCTGGTGCTGGCGCACGACATGTTTGCGCGGCTCAAGCAGCGCTACCCCGACGCCCCGCTGCATGCCCTGCTCTTCGGCAAGAATCGCGAGATCCTCGACCTCATGAAGGTGGTGGACCCGGCCAACGTACACACGGTGAACGACAAATCGCTGGGCGGCCTGCTCTCCAGCCTGTGGAAGGCGATTGGCGAGTTGCGCCGGGCGAATGTCGACGTCGCGATTGACTGCGAGCTGTTCTCGCGTATCAGCAGCTTGCTGTCGTATGCCAGCGGCGCGCGCATTCGCGTGGGCTTTCACCGCCACACGCAGGAGGGCCTGTACCGCGGCTCGCACATCAACCGGCCCGTTCCCTACAACCCTTATCACCACATCAGCGCGCAGTTTTTGACGCTGGCGCGGGCGATCGATTCGACGGCCGTGCCCAAATCGAAACTACCGGCCAACCTGCCGGTGGCCGGCGCCGGCAAGCCTCCGCCGCACGTGCAACTGGATGCGGCCCTGGTGCCCGGCATCCAGGCCCGGCTGGCGCAAGACTTCCCCGCAATTGCCGGCAAGCCGCTGGTGCTGGTCTATCCGGGCGGCGGTATCTTGCCGATCCGCGCCTGGCCGCTGGCCTCGTACACCGCGCTGTGCGAAGGCCTGGTGGCCGACGGCTGCGCCGTGGCCGTGATCGGGCTGAAGGACGACCAGGCGCTGGCCCGACAACTGGTGGCTAACGTGCACACCGCATTTCCCGGCAGCCCGGTGATCGACCTGACGGGCTACACCCGCTCGATTTCGGAGCTGCTGGCGCTGTTCCATATTGCGCGCCTGCTGGTCACCAACGACGGCGGGCCGGGGCAGTTCGCGGCGCTGACGCCCATCTGGACATTGATGCTGTTTGGCCCCGAAACGCCGGGCCTGTACGCACCACTGACGCCGCAGTGCTATTCCTTTTTCAGCCAGTGGCCCTGCTCGCCCTGCCTGACCGCCTACAACCACCGCTCGTCTTACTGCGACGGCGACAACCAGTGCCTGAAAGTCATCGCACCCGAAGCCGTATTGGCCAAGGCGCGCGAATGCCTGGCAGCGCCCTGAACCTTACATCCCGATGTCCGCACTCCGATCTTTTGCCGAGGCCGTCATCCGGCGCCTGCCCGAACGCCTGCAACCCATGGTGCGCTGGCGTTTCATCAAGTTCGGCGTAGTGGGCGCCAGCGGCACAGTGGTCAACCTCGCTGTGCTGTATCTCGCGCAGGAGTTTTTGTTCAGCCACATTGCGGATTTCCACGACCGGCTCAACTTCTCCATCGCGCTGGCGATCACCGTCGCCACCATCAGCAACTTCTACTGGAACCGCCGCCTGACCTGGCGCGACCGCAAACACGAAGTCCATCATTCGGCGCTCTTCCTGTTCGGCAAATACGTGATGGCCGCCGGCCTGGCCATCGTGCTGCAGTCGCTGCTGACCAAATGGCTGGCAATGTACATGCATTACCTGCTGGCCAATGTGCTGGCCATCGTGCTGTCCAGCGTCTGCAATTTTGTCGCCAACGACCGCATGACTTTCCGCCGCCGCGCCAAAATTGTGGTGGCCGACGAAACCCCCTCGCCCGATACCCATGACAAACCTTGAGCCCCTGAAGCACCGCCTGCCCGTCCACCGCATCTGGATAGGGCTGGCCCTTCTGGTGGCTTTGGCGTACTTGTTCGGCCTGGGCGGCGACCACATCCCGCGCAACGGCGACGAGCTGGTCTACGCCCACATCGCCAAGCTCACGGCCGGGACCGGCAAATGGCTGCCGCTGGTGAGCTCCTACGACTTCATGCGCAACACCAAGCCGCCCGTGCTGTTCTGGCAGGCCATGGTGGCGGGCGGCTGGGGTGAACACTGGACGCTGCTGAACCTGCGCCTGCCCAGCATCGCCTACACCTGGGCCATCACCCTGATGACCGCGCTGCTGGCCTGGAAGGTGATCCGCGGCGACGATGCGGCCGCACCGGCAGCCCCCGCAGAAGACCGCAGCCGCCACGCGCTGGCCATGGGCGCCATCGCGGCCATCATTTACCTGTCCTTCTTCAGCACCTACCGCTACGGCCGGCCTTACCTCACCAGCGCACCAGAGACCTTCTGGCTGTTCGGCGTGATGTTTGCGATTGCCTGGTCACCCGCCAAATTGCTGGCTTCGCGCTGGAAGTTCCCGCTGCTGGCCGGTATTGCCGTCGGCATCGGGTGCCTCTACAAGTCTTTTGTCATGGTGGTGCCGGTCGGCTTTGCACTCGCGCTGTGCTACCAGACCCTGGGCGCACGCAAGGCACCGTGGCAACTCCTGCGGCCCGGCATCGTGGCCGACGGCGTCAAGGTCACGGCGATCTGCGTGCTGGCGCTGGCGATTTTTGGTTTGTGGTTTGCCATCGACCCGCAACCGGGCGAGGTCTGGCGCGAGTTTGTCGTGGGGGAAAACGCCGGCAAGATGAACTCGTCAAAAGGCTACTTCGCCATCGCGTTCAGCGGCAGCAGCGGCGTGCTGACGATATTGACAGGCTATTTTTCCAATGCCCTCTTCCTGCTGCCCGTGGCGGTGGGTTGTTTTGTGGCGGCGTGGCGCGGCTATCGCCAGCGCAAGGGCACCGGGCAAACGGTGAGCGACACGGAAAAAGCCATGTGGCTCTGGCTGCTGGCCTTCGCGCTGGTGTTCATGGTGCCCACGCAGCGCTCCACGCGCTACCTGATTCCCGCCATGCCGGCGCTGGCCGTGCTGATTGCGCTGTACTGGGACCGCATCGCGCGCATCTGGTTCAGCCTCACGCTGGTGATCTGCCTCATAGGCGCGCTTGCCATGGGCCTGATCGGCTACGGCGGCGTGCGTGCCACACAAGACACCTGGCTTTACTCGCCGCTGTACTGGCTCTTTCTGGGCGGGCTGGCTGTGGCCTGCGTTGTCGGCATGTTCAAACCGGCGTGGACGCGCCCCATCACCGCGCTCAGCAGTTTTGCCGTGCTGTTTGCGCTGGCCTGGGTCACCCTCCCCTTTAACGGCGACATGGGCCGTTTCCGTGCCGAAACCAATGCGCTGCTCAAAGGCCAGGCAGTGTCGGTGCCGAGCAACTTCAACGGCCACTTCGAGCGCTACGAGTTCATCATCCCCGGCGCAAAAATCGTCCCCTACTTCGCCGCGCAGCCGGTGGACTATCAGGACGTCGACGCGCTTTTCAAAACCACGCGCTACGCGCTGGTGCAGCGCCGTGTCGGGCAAAAGCCCTGCGACGCCTGCCGCATCATCGACGAGCGCTGGGACCTGCGTTCGCGCCAGGACGAAAAAGAAGGCACGCTGGGCGCCTTCAAGTCGCCCGAGACCTTCTGGTACGCCAAAGAATATCTGGTCGAGCGGGCTGCTCCGTGAGCCCTGTGTGACCGCCCACCCGTTCAATCCCGCCCCGTTTTAAAGAGGACACCCATGCCCCGATTCCCGAGATTTGCAGGGGCGTTCGCCCTGGCCGCGGTCATGCTGACGCTGGGCGGTTGCGCCACGGCCATCAAGCCGCATGAAACCACCGGCGCCCCCACGCTGGACTTCCAGAGCATGGCGCTCAACCCCGGCAACGGCGGCGAGCTGATCGAGGCCGACGCACTGCAACCAGGCGACATCATCCTCACGGCGGAAAACGGCCTGAACTCGGTTGGCATCCGCCTCATCACACTCTCGCCCGTCAGCCACGCCGCGATCTACATGGGCAACCGGCAAATCGCCGAAGCCGTGGGCTCGGGCATACGCATTCGAAGTGTGGATGCGATGCTGAAAGACGAAGCGACAGTGGTGGCCTTTCGCCACCCCGACCTCACGGCCGGGCAGGCAGTCCAGATCAACACCTTTGTAGCCAGCCATGAAGGCAAAAAATACAACTACCTCGGCGTGATGCTGCAGGCGCCGTTCGCGCTGGAGCGGCGCATGTGCGAGTTGCCGCTCGTGCCCTCCCTGGTGCGGGACTTCTGCATCCGCGGCATTGCGGCCGTGCAGCTCGGGCTGGGCCGCAACGACCAGTTCTTCTGCTCGCAATTCATCCTGGAGGCGTATCGCAGCGCGGGCCTGCCGCTCACCGATGCCGACCCGCGCCTGATCAACCCCGGCGACCTGCTGCACATGCGGGAAGGCGATGTGCCCTCCGTCATGATTCACAAGCCGCTGAAGTATGTAGGCCACCTCAAGGCCGCCCCGCTGATGGTGGCAGCGGAGCAGCTGGGGCAGTAAGGGCCGGGGCGCCTAGCCGCCCACGTGCATCGTGAACTGCGCCCCGTTGGACAGCTTGCACTGGCCGGTCCCCAGGGTGGACGAGTTCATCTGGTAGCGGCAGCTGATGTAGCTCCCCCGGTTGCCCGAGCCGTTGGCCACGCCTTCACGCGTTGAAGAGCCTGCAATGCGCGTGGCTTCGCCGGTAAAGCTCTCGCCGTTGATGGTGGTGGTGAAGGTGCCGCGCCCGTTCATGTCGTTCGTCACCACCGCACCCACCATGCCGTAAGCCCTGGCCACATCGTTGGCCGGATACAGCCGCGCCGCGAAGGTCGTGGTGGCGGGAACCGCCGGTGTGACATACACCGTGGAAGTGACCGGATGGGCGGGCTGGACCGGCACCACATAGCAGCCGGTCAGGGCCGTGGCACCCAGGACCGCGGCGGCCAGGGCCGCACGGCGCGAGAGACCCGAGATAGGCGAGAAGCGTGACAAGGAAAACAGGGACGAATCGATCTTCATAAATTACCCGAAGGCCCAAGCACATGCTTGTGGAGGCAGTGTGGAGCGCGGCCATCAAAAAGGTTCGTTAAAAGATACAAGAAGCTTTAAGCCGTACGAAAAGCATCAAAAACAGATACTTCATCGAAAACAGGCACCCGCGTGAAAAGCATCACGCACCACGCGCTCCCCCACCGAAATACCGGCCCGCAGCGCAAAGCCGCAGGCTCAGGCACCATCACGGCTTCTCCTTTTTTCCGCAAAGATGACGACCATGCAATACCGCCGCCTTGGAAACAGCAACCTCAAAGTCTCCGCCCTGTGCCTGGGCACCATGATGTTCGGCAAACAAACGCCGTTTGAGGAGGCGGGGCGCATCGTGGCCTCGGCCCGCGAGCACGGGCTCAACTTCATCGACACCGCCGACGTCTACAACCAGGGGCAGTCCGAGAAAGACGTGGGCAAGCTGCTGGCCGGCCAGCGGCATCACTGGGTGCTGGCCAGCAAGCTGGGCAACCCGGTGAGCGAGGCCGTCAACGAGAGCCACTATTCGCGCCGCTGGATCCTGCAGCAGACCGACGCCATCCTGGCGCGGCTGCAGACGGATTACCTGGACATCCTGTACCTGCACCGCGACTACCACGAGGAAAACCTTGAAGAGGCGGTGCGCGCGCTGGGTGACCTGATCCGCGCAGGCAAGCTGCGCAGCTTTGGTTTGTCCAACTTCCGGGGATGGCGCATTGCCGAAGTGGTGCGCTTGTGCAAGGAGCTGGGGGTGCCGCAACCTGCGGTGTGCCAGCCTTATTACAACCTACTCAACCGCGGCCCGGAAGTCGAGATCCTGCCGGCCTGCGGCCACTACGGCATCGGTGTCGTGCCTTACAGCCCGCTGGCGCGCGGCGTGCTGACCGGCAAATACCCGCCCGGCCAGCCGCCGGCCGAGGGCACACGCGCCGGCAGCGGCGACAAGCGCATCCTGGAAACCGAATTCCGTGAGGAGTCACTGGTGATCGCGCAAAAAATCAAGGCGCGCTGCGAAGCCAAAGGCCAGGTGCCCGGCCAGTTCGCCGCGGCCTGGGTGCTGGCCAATCCGCTGATCAGCTCGGTCATCGTCGGCCCGCGCACGCTGCCGCACCTGGAAGATGTGTACGGCGCCCTCGACATCGTGCTGGACAAGGACGACGAGGCCTTTGTCAACGAGCTGGTGGTGCCCGGCCATGCGTCCAGCCATGGCTACAACGACCCGGGCTACCCCTTCTTCGGCCGCCCTCTCTAAGCGCAGTACTGTTCGTTCAGACCCGAAAAACCGTTCGGGCTGACCCTTCGACAGGCTCAGGACGGGGTACGCCTGACGGCGTATCGAGGCCCTCTCTGCGCGTGCGAGCAGCCCTTCGATACCTCAGGGCGAACGGCCTTAAACGAACAGTAATGTCTCTAAGTGCCATGTTCAAAGCGCCGGTGCTTCGTCCGCACCGGTCTGCGGCAGCTTGAGCTGTTTGTCCGCCGTGGCGCCGCAGGCGTGGCAAAACTTGGCAAATGCGCTCTTGCGGGTGGTGCACTTGAAGCAGTGGTCAAACAGGCCGATGCCGCAGTGCGGGCAGAAATCGATCTCCGTGTTCTTCAGGTCCACCGCCCGCTCGCAGCCGGGGCACACGCTCTTTGACAAGCGCGTCAGCGCCGTGTCGTAGCTGAGCTCTTCGCGGCGCTGCGCGTGCGGCAGTTGCTCGGCCAGCTTCTGCTTTTCGAGGTAGCGGTTCAGCGAAATGATGGCCTGCCGGCCGACCAGCGCCGTGACGATGATGCCCACGATGTAGCGCACATAACCGCCATAGCTCGGCAAATAAGGCACCAGCTCCACAAAGAACGCAAACACGGCAAAGAAGATGAAGCCCCACACAAAAGGCCAGTAAGTCGTCTTGCGCTTCTTCGCAAACAGCCAGCCGGCGGCCACCAGCAGCGGCAGCGTGAGGGCCAGTCGGTAGAGGAAAACGCGCAGCTCCACGCGCCGGTATTCGGCATTGAGCAGCACCTGAGCGGCTTCTTCCATTTCGGCCAGCTTGCGGCGTTCACGCGCCGCGCCTTGCCGCGCATCCAGCGCGGCCTGCTGCTGGGCCTCTACCGCAACACCGGCTGCGCGCTCGCGGTCTTTCAGCGTGTCCAGCGCCCGTGTGCGCGACAGCAGCTCGGTGTCCTGCTCGGCCAGTTGTGTGGCACGCCGGGTGGACAGCCAGTTGTCGAAGGTCTCGCGCGCCGCGGCCGAGTCGGCCTGGGCCGCGCGGCGTTTGAGCTGGGCCTGCTCCAGCGCGGCCTGCGCGTCGCGCTCGGCACGCTCCGCAATCCTGATGGTGTTGCGCACTGCGTTGGTGGCAACGGGGTTCATGTAGTCGTCGAGCGACAACGGCTTTTCTACCTTGGGCAAGTCGCCCACCACCGTGCCGCCCAGGCCGATCAGGAAACCGGCAAACACCAGGGCCACCAGCCAGAGGCCACGGTGCATCCATTTTTCCGTCAGTCGCAAGGTATTGGCCATGGCGATCTCCTTCTTGTGAAAATGAAAAACCAAGCGGTCACAGCCTGACGATGGTCACGGGCTTGCCATCCGTCATGCGGGTGCGCTGCATCCAGCTGAAGACCGAATCCACGGTGACGGTTTCAATGCGGTCCGAAAAGCGCTTCTCGTTCGGATGGTCGTCAAAGGCGACATTGGCCGCTGTCATGCGCCCGCCCAGCCGGGTCAAGGGGCCGAGCTTGAGCGTGGTGGGCTCGTAGCCCTTGAACTGCAGCCAGGCTTGCGCTTTTTCGCGCGTGGTCACGCCCGGCTCCATGGCGGCGGCCAGGGTTTCAATCGCCCACTGGTTGGACTGCTGGTAGCGGTTGCCCCAGGCGTAGCTCACGATGCTGTAGGGCTTGTGGTGCATGGACGTCATCCGGCCGGGGTCCTGCAGCAGCACCAGCAGGCGCGCCTGGATGTCGGACGCGGGCGCCACCCAGGCGGCCTCATAACGCCACAGGTCGTCCAGGAAAAACTCGCCCAGCCCTTGGCGGTAAACCGCCGAATCGCCGGTACCGCAGGTGTTGAGCTTGTGCAGCACGCGCCAGGTCATGCCGCCCTGGCCGTCGGGCACCTGCCAGGCCAGGCCCAGGTGCGAGTAGCGCACGCCGTACTTGCTGAGGTCCTGGCCGGCACGCGCCAGGATCACGACTTTTTCGCCGCTGGCGTTGAGCGAGGCCAGCGTCTTTTCGGCCAGCGTCATGCCGCGCTCTACTGTTTGCGGCGTGGTCTTGCGGGCTTCGCAGGAGCGCCCGGCATACGCGGCCGGCGCCGTAGCGGCGAACAAGGCCGCCAGCAACAGCGGCAAAAAAGCTTTCAGTATCTTCATGGTGTGATTCCGTTTTTTCTCAAGAAGGTTTCGATATCACTGCGTTAGCCGTTCGTTGTGCAGCAAGGCACGGCCCAGCGCATTGGGAATAAAGGCAATCGCCTCGCCCGCGGCGGACAGCACAACACCCGCGCCCACCACGCTCACCACCACTGCCGTTCCGGCCACCATGGACACACCGGCAACGCCTTTGCCCACCACTTCAATGCTGGCGCGTGCGCCGTCGGAGGCGCGCTCCAGCACGTACACCGTGCCACGCGCCGTGCTTTCAACGGTCTTGACCACCAGCACCGTGCCGGCGGTGGACAGCACCACCGGCAGCGCGACCACGGCGCCGGCCGCCGCGCTGGCGCCCACCACCACCGAGGCCACCGGCAGGGCAGAGACCGCGCTCAGGGCCGAGGCCTCCGACTGGGCTTGGGCATGAAATGCGGCTCCAGCCAGCGTGAATGCTGCACATGCAGCTATCAAATATGTAGCAAATCGATTTTTCATGATGGACTCCTGTGTACTTTTATGGGTTCAGTTATTCGCCGGCGGACTGGCTGCGTGACGCGCGGCCGGCCAGGCGGGCTTCGCTCAAATCGGCTTCGTGGCGGTCGCGCAGTGTCTTGGCCAGGGTAAAGGTGCAGGTGATCAGGTAGAGCCAGCTCACACCCAGGAAGGCCTTGTAGGTTTCATTGATCTCCATGCGCCACAGGCCCCAGCCGGTCAGCGACATCGCCAGGAAGAAGCCGCCCCACACCACCAGCTTGAACATCGGGGTGTCGGTCATCCGGCCTTCGGCACGGCTTTGCTCCTGGTCACGCACATACTTGGCCAGCACAAAGGCGGCCGACAGGCAGAAGAAATAACCCATGACCATGAAGGCGCGGTCCAGGTCCTTGCCGGGCAGGTAAGACAAGCCCACGGCGCAGAGGAAAACAGCGATCAGGAAAGAAACCCAGACCTGCAATTGCCAGGGTTTGGAGTCACGGTGTATCAGCGTCTGCATAAAAACCTTTGAGGTTGTTGAGGAGCCCTTAATGTGCGCCCGGGCCCCTCAAAACCAATGCAGATAGCGATACAGTTTCCCGAAAATGACTCCAGGGTATCGACTATTGATACTTCAGACCCTCAGGAGCGCTTCAACCCGGGCGCGCAGGGCTTCGGGCTGCACCTGTGCCGCGGCCAGCGCGGGCCCGGCGTTCAGGCCCACGCGGCTGAAGATCCCGCGGCGGAAAGGCTTGACCATGGCATTGCCTTTTTCAACGCGGCTGAAGAAGGAACCCCACAGGTTGGTCAGCGCCATGGGCACCACCGGCACCTGCAGCCCATCGCGCTCGGCGTTCTCCAGGATCTTCATGATGCCGCCCTTGAAGGCCTGCAGCTCGCCGTTTTTGGTGATGCCGCCTTCCGGGAAGATGGCCAGCAGGTCGCCGTCACGCAGCACCTTGGCCGCTGCTTCAAAAGCCGCTTCGTACAGCGCCGGGTCTTCGGTGCGCGGCGCAATCGGGATCGCCTTGGCCAGGCGGAAGAGCCAGCCCAGCACCGGCATTTTGAAGATGCGGTGGTCCATCACGAAATAGATGGGGCGCGGGCTGGCGGCCATCAGCAGCACCGGGTCGACAAAACTGACGTGGTTGCAGGTCAGCACGGCCGCGCCTTGGGCCGGGATGTTCTCGTCGCCGGTGATCTTGAAGCGGTAGACCAGCCGCGAGGCGATCAGCGCGATGAAACGCAGCAGGTACTCAGGCACCAGCATGAAGATGTAGAAGGCCACCACCGCATTGGCCAGGCCGGTGAAGAGGAAGATTTGCGGGATGCTGAAGTTGGCCTTGAGCAACGCGCCGGCCAGGATGGCGCTGACGATCATGAACAGCGCATTGAGAATGTTGTTGGCCGCAATGATGCGCGCCCGATGCGTGGGCTGGCTGCGCAGCTGGATCAGCGCGTACATGGGCACGCTGTACAGGCCTGCAAACAGGCTGAGCAGCGCCAGGTCAATCATCACGCGCCAATGCGCATGCTGCGACATGAAGTCGCCCACACTCATGATGGCCACGGCAGGCAGGCCGCGCGATGCGAAGTACAGATCGATCGCAAACACGCTCATGCCGATGGCGCCCACGGGCACCAGGCCGATTTCCACGTGGCGCTTGCTGAGTACTTCGCACAGCAGGGACCCGGTGGCGATGCCGATGGAAAACACCACGAGCAGCAGCGAAGCCACCTGCTCATTGCCGTGCAGCACCTCTTTGGCAAAGCTCGGGAACTGGCTCAAAAACACCGCGCCGAAAAACCACATCCAGCTGATGCCCAGCATGGAGCGGAACACCACGGTGTTCTCTTTGGCGAGCTTCAAATTGCGCCAGGTTTCCGTCACCGGGTTCCAGTTGATCTTGAGCTCCGGGTCGGTCGCCGGTGTGAGCGGAATGAACTGCGAAACAAGGCGGCCGAGCAGGGCCAGGGCCACGCAGGCAATGGCCACATAATCCGGCCCGACCTGGGGCACGGCCACCATCAACCCGCCCACCACCTGGCCCAGCAGGATGGCCACAAAGGTGCCCATCTCCACCATGCCGTTGCCGCCGGTCAGTTCGCGCTCATTCAGCGCCTGCGGCAGGTAGGCGAATTTGACGGGGCCGAAAATGGTGGAATGCAGGCCCATCAGGAAGGTGCAGCCCAGCAGCACCGGCACCTGGACGTTGGGGTTGCTGCTCATGAAACCGGCCGCGGCGATCAGCATGATCACCACTTCCAGGTTCTTCACGAAGCGGATCACGCGGGTTTTCTCAAACTTGTCGGTGAGCTGGCCGCTGGTGGCCGAGAACAGCAGGAACGGCAGGATAAACAGCGCGCCGATGGCCAGCCCGGCCAGCGCCGGCGGCAGCCAGCTCACGCTGAGCTGGTAGGTCACCATCACGGTAAAGGCAAATTTGAAGAGGTTGTCGTTGGCCGCGCCTGAGAACTGCGTCCAGAAGAACGGCGCGAAGCGGCGCTGCTTCAGGAGCGCAAACTGGTTCGGGTGCTCGTGAAGGGGTGGCGGCGACACCGGGGCGGCCTGATCAACACTCATGCTTGACTCCTCGTTTCAGTTGTTGTGCGGCGGGCTTTGGCCGAACGGCGGGCCTGCTCTCTTGTAGACAGTGCTCTGGATTCTGCCTTGCTTTTCCGGGCAGCCAGAAGCGCCGACACCACGGGCCACGCGGCAAAGCTGGCCACCACATGTTTGAGGCTGTGGCCCGACACGAGTTGGCCCGTCCATTCATAGACCGCGTGGTCGCCCAGCTCCAGCAGCTTGGCCAGCGCGTAGATCGCAATGAGGAGCGCCCAACGGACCGGCAGTGCCCGCACCTGGGCAGGCCGCACAAAGGCACAGCACAGGATCAGCGCCATGCCGCCAAATTGCAGCACCGCCCACGGCAACACATTGCCCGTCAAGGACCATGCGAACACCGACAAGGGCCCGAGCACCAGCACCGCGGCCGCCAGCGCCAGGCCCGCGCGGGTGCTGACCGCCTGCATCGCGGCAAGCCCCAGCAAGCCGGCAAACGCCAGCACCATGCCGGCGCGGTCCCAGACCAGGCCCGCATCGTCAGGTTGCAGGTGGTAAGCCGCAGACACGGCCGTCGTCACCCACAAGCCGCCAAAAAAGAGCGCGGCCATGGCTGCGGCAGCACCGCTGACGGCCCGCGCACGCACCGCCCGCAGCAGCGCCCACACACCCACCATGCCCCACAAGGCAAACGGCAGGTTGCTGATGACGTCCATCGCATGCGGCAGCCCGCCCCAGCTGCGCTGGTCGGCAAAGGCGTGATAGTGCGAAGGCTGTGCCACTGAAGGGCCCAGCAGCGCCACCGTCAACAGCAAAAGAACCACCGCGACGAGCGCACATTCGCGTCGCCAGACAAGCGCGGCCGGGCGCGCGTGCCACGGTAGCGGCTCGACCCGGCGGTGAGGGGTGATGGGGGTGGTTTGCATGCGGGGCTCCTTGGGTTAAGTGAGCTGGACTGTGCCGGTCGCATAGGGTCAAAAGCATCAAAATTCAACCCAGTGCCAACCATTCAAACCCGAAGTACCGATAATCGATACCCATGAGCACCACCGCCGACCTCGTCACCCTCCTCAAAAAAGAACTCAAGGCCGCCCGCATGACGTACGCGGACCTGGCCGGCAAACTGGGCATGGCCGAATCCAGCGTCAAGCGCATGCTGGCCAAGGGCGATATGCCGCTGTCGCGCATTGACGCCATCTGCCGCGCGCTCAAGCTCGACTTTGCCGACCTGGCCCGGCGCGTGGCCGACACACAGCCGCTGCTGGCGGAACTCACCGAATCACAGGAAAAAGCCGTAGTGGCAGACAAAAAGCTGTTGCTGGCCGCCATTTGTGTGCTGTCGCAATGGACGCTGGAGCAGATCACCACCAGCTACCGGGTGTCGGAAGCCGAGTGCATCAAATACCTGGCGCAGCTGGACCGCATCGGCATCATTGAGCTCAAGCCCCTGAACCGCTACCGGCTCAAGCTGGCCAAGACTTTCCGCTGGCGCCCGCACGGCCCGGTGATGGACTACTTCCGCGAGAACGCCTTGCTCGACTATTTTTCGGGCGGCTTTGACGGCAACGGCGAAGGCCTGCTGCTGGTGCACGGCTCCATCAGCCGCGGCCTGGCGCCTTCATTCCTGGAGCGCATGCAACGCGTTGCACAGGACTTTGCCCAGCAGCACCAGACCGACCAGAAGCTGGGGGAGAAGGACCGCGAGGGGTTCACACTCCTGTTGGCCATGCGCAGCTGGGAATTCGAAGCTTTTGCGGCGCTAAGAAGGTAACACCCTCGTCCGGGGCTCACTTCGTGTAGCCCGTTCCCCCCTCAAGGGGGCGGCGCCTAGGGCCGGCGAAGCCAGACCCGTGGCGCCCGCTGGTATTCGGGTCGAGAGGCTGCCTGAGCCATATTGCATGCAATTACATTAGCTAACTAAGAAAATTTAGGGTTTACTGGTAATATTCAGCCAATTAAAGCTTGTGCGAGCATTTTGTGCATGCAATCTTCAACAACCCCACGATGAACAACACCTCCACCTATGTCGGCCTGCCCATTCCGGTAGCCGCCAACCTGACCGACACCAAGTACTTTTTCCAGGCGCTGGACAACTTCTCGCGGGTGATGGCGATACGCCCGGGGGACCGGGTGCTGATGCTGGCGGACCCGTTGCTGGACCCACGTGTCATTGACGCCGTGATCGGCATTGCCAAATCGCGCGGCGCGGAAGTGCGTATCTATATGGAGCCGAGCACGCAGGTCACTGCGGTGCCCGAGGAAGTGCACGCCATGCTGAAGAAGGCCACCTTTGTGGTGTCAACCTGGTTTTGCTCCATCCTGGATCCGCTGTGCATCAACCTGCGCCGCGCCGGGCAGCGCTGGGTGAAGATCACCTACTTTCGCAACCTGGATTTGCTGCATACACCGCAGGCGCGTTTTCCGGTCGATGTCATCGGCGAGATCATCCGCGGCACGGCCAGCCGTTACCCGACCGAGGGCGACTTCGACCTGCGCTTCACCGACGCACGCGGCAGCGATTTCCGCATCAGCTTCACGCAGGCGATGCGCGCCAACCAGTTGTCCACCAACCGCTGGCGCGGCCAGATGACGGCCGAGGAAGACGGTTGTTATGTGCACTACCTGCCTACGCACGGGCCCAACCTGTGGGACCACAACTCGGTCAAGAACGACTTCAAGGCCGTGGTGCCCATGGCCGGTGTGCTGTACCCGCAATGGGCGGTCGGCTTTGCCAAGCCGTTTGAAGAAAAAATCGCCGTGCGCTTTGAGGGCGACACGATTTCGTCCGTTGACGGCATTTCGGAAGAAGCCGTGATCCTGCGCGAGATGCTGGTCGGCGGCCGCATGATTGAAGGCGGCGGCTGCGGCTTTAACCCCAAGGCGCCGCGCCACACGGTGTACCCGGCCGGCTCCAACGCACCCGGCGCGCTGCACTTCGGCATCGACCTGGCGAAGCCCAGCGACTACATCCGCCGCGTCATGCCCGACTGGGAAGAGCCGCCGGTGCACATGGACCTGATCACGCTGGACGGCACCGTAACCGCGGGCAACAACACCTTGATCAAGGACGGCTTTTTGTGCGCGCTGCGCGATCCGTCGGTGGTGGCGATGGCCGCGCGTTACGGCGACCCCGTGGAGCTACTCGAAGCCCAGTTCTTATAAGACCTCACGGTCCCCTCAAGCCGGGTGCCGCGGTCCGGCTTTGCCGGCCGAAAGGCACCGTCCCCTGAAAGGGGAAAAGGCGCTACACGCATTGAACGTCCGATAGGTGTAAGCCTATTGGAGTGCTGTAAACACCGTGAGAACACCGGTATAGCCATAGAGATGGTGTCGCGCGATTTCGCCACCGGCGAAAAAACCCACCAGCGGTACATCACCCAAGGCACGCCGCACGATCTGCATCTCGGCGCTGGGCGCGCCAAAGTGCGGGCCGCCGCGGCCTGAGCAGCTGACGTAAATCGCGCCGGCGATGCGCCGCGCTGCATGCGGCGCCGATTCGGCCTCCGAAGCGCTCAAGGCGCTGGCAATTTCCAGCGTCACCTCTTCGGGCTCCAGTTCTTCACGGATCTCGGCACACACGCGGACCAGGTCGGCGCGTGCGGCCTCCATGTTGCGCTCGCAAAAAGCCAGCATCATGCCCACGGCCGGCACTTCGGCAATGGCGATGCCGCGGCGCGCCGGGTCCAGCCCGATCAGGTGGCGCACCCGCACCTCGGCGCCGAACTGGCCCGCCCGACGTGATGCGGCCTGGGCCGCGCCGTCGTTGGGAATGTCGTCCGGGCGGGTCAGGCCGACCAGCGTGGTGCGCACTTTGGCCAGCGCCTCGCGCGGTTCATCAAGCGACACCCCCAGGTCCGCCAGCATGACGTCAAGCGCTGGCTTGCCGTCCAGCCCGGTCACCACATTGGATTCGCAGGCGGTGATTTCATGGTCTGCCGACACCGGCCGGCAGCCCTGGGTGATGCGCGACATCAGCGCCGCGCCCTGGCCGAAGGCCACACCGCTCAGGCCGCCGCTGAACACGCCGCCCGCCGCCCCCTGCCCCTTGACGTTGCCATGCCCGCTGAGCGCGAACTGCACCGTGCTGGATCGGCTGGAGGCCAGGCCGCCGAACACGTAGCCGCTGCCGGTGCGCTGGGCCATCTCGTCAATCAGTTCGGCCACATCGGGCGTGCCGGCATCCGCATGCACCAGCGCGGTGTGCGCCTTGAAGCGGCCGCTGCTGGCCGGCGGCAAGGGCGACACGCCGGAGAACACGCGGTACTGGTCGTGCGGCAGCTCGCACAGCATGACCGTGAGGGCCGGCTCGTCAAAGTATTCGACGTTGTTGGATGCGATGCCCACGCCCACCGTGCCGCTCCAGTCGGTGATGTCGGGCAGTTCGGCGCTCAGGTGGTCGAGGATGTCCTGCGCATGGGCCGCGTAGTGGTCGGTGATGTAGAGCAGCGCCAGCGTGGGCGAGCTGGCGTAGCCGGGCAGCGCCAGGTAGGCGCGCAGCTGCGCCAGCACAAGGCCGGCCGCCATCTGCCATTGCGGGTGGGTGGCGTGGCCGTAGGGAAAGAGTTTCATGGTTTGCGGATTGAAAGGATGAACGCAAATTACAGGAAATTGAATGACAGCGAAACCCTTGGGGCCTTGTTGCTCCCGACCTGGACCATATGCCTCAGGGACGACCTGAAAATCAGCAGCATCCGCTCTTTGGCGGCATACGTGCAGGACGTGTAGGTAAACATGTTCCGGGACTCGATGTCCTTGACGGGAAACATGTCGAGCTCGGGTTTTTCAAACGCGACCGGGCCTGCGCCTTCCGGGCTGGAGGCGTAGTAGATCGCGCTGAAGACACTGTTCGGATGGACGTGGTACTCCTGGTAGGAATGCTCCCTGCCCACGTTGAACCAGGCGGAGGAGCACTGGTACAGGTGGGAAGAGTTGTACACCTTGGCAAATTCATTCACCCGGCTGGTGACTTCGCCCAGGATGACACTGAAGTCCGGGTCGGCAAACAGGTCGTAGGTGCCACGCGAGTTGTAGGTGTTGCACTTCCAGCCCTTGCCGCCGGATTCAACGGTTTCCGACAAAGCCAGGCTTTTGTCGAGGACTGTTTTGTTCTGCGCTTCGGAAACGATGTCGTCCGCCCGGTAAATGCAGGTGGGAAACCAGGTGTCGATAACAGCGTTGCTCATTAGCGGGGGGATTTACGGGCGGCCGGTTTGGCCTTTGCCTTGGGCTTTGGTTTGGTGGCCGTTTTGGCGGCGGTCTTGCTGGCGGTCTTGCCGGCAGCCGGCGTGGGCCAGCCCTGGCTGCTGCGCAGCGCCGTGTTCATGGCCGCGCGACCGGCGCCTGCCACCGTCTTGCCGGCCGTTTCGGCCATGTTGCGGGCCATGCCTGTGGCCACGCCGGTGGCGGTTTTCATCGCGTCTTTGGCCAGGCCGGTGGCCAGGCTCTTCGTCGTATCCATCGCCGTCTTTTTGGCGGCGTCCTTCATCGCATCGGTGGCAATCGCCTGGAACTGCTGGGTGAGCGCGCCCCACCACTGCATCGGGTCGACCACGCCGGCCGGCGGCGCAGCGGCCTTGCCCGCGGCGGGCGCTTTGGCTTTTGATTTGGCGGCGGGCTTGGCCGTGCCAAAGCTCGTCGGCGGAACCTCCAGCCCCGAGAAGGTGCGGGCCTTGTCGGCCACACGCTGCACGCCGCCGGCCACGCTGTCGGCGACCTTGAGCTTGAAGGCGTTGGCGACATCGCCCATGTTGAAGTTCATGCCCTTGAGGGTGGCCAGCGTCATCTTCTGCACTTCGAGTGCCTGGATGGTGGCCTTGAGGGCGGTGGCGTTCTGGTCGAGCCAGAACTGCACGGCCTTGAGTTCTTCGATGCGTTTGTCGAGCTCTTCAACGTTGAGCGTGGGCGCCACCCAGTTGCCGAGGTTGGGCAGCTGGGGAATGTTCTGCGTGGCGCTGCCGGCCGCCTGCTTGGCCAGGTTCTGCAAAAAATCGAAGCCGGGCACCAGCTTGCCAAAGCCGGGGAAAGAAGGATTGTCTGCGTCACTCATGAATGTCTCCTGGCAAGTTGTGCGTTATTGCATCGATCATGGGGCTGCCGGGACGGGCCGGCCACACCTTCATTGTGCAGCGCCCCGGCGGCGCGTCAACCGGTTTTTGTCCTCCCAAGCAGTGAACGGCACAACCAGCCGGATCAACCACGCCCGCCCGGTTTTTATGATCAAAACAGGCTGTAGCCCGCATACATCATTGACAGTATGCTCTTTATTTAATAGCAATCACCTCACAACCCCGCAACAAAGCGAAGCATCGCAGGGAAGGCAAACGCCCGCCAAAACGCGGTCGCCCTGCTAAGCTTGCGCCATGGCCTACACCTTTGCTTCTGCCACCGTGCTGCTGCTGCTCATCACGGACCCGTTCGGCAACATCCCCATCTTTGCCAACGCCCTCAAGGGCGTGGCGCCCGAGCGGCGCATGTACGTCATCCTGCGCGAAGTGCTGATCGCGTTTTTGCTGCTGCTGGCTTTCATGTTTGTCGGCGACGGTTTCCTGCGCCTGATGAACCTCAGCGACCTCTCGCTGCAGATCGCCGGCGCCGTCGTCATGTTCCTGATCGCGCTGCGCATGATTTTCCCGTCCGACCAGCCCGAGTCCGCGCCCCTGCAGGGCGAGCCGCTGATCGTGCCGCTGGCCATCCCCGCGCTGGCCGGCCCGTCGGCGCTGGCCACCGTGATGCTGCTGGTGTCGCAGGCGCCGGAGCGGCGGCTGGAGTGGATTGCCGCACTCTGCGTGACCATGGCGGTGTGCGCGGTGGTGCTGGTGCTGTCCGAGCGCATCCAGCGCGTGGCAGGCGACCGCGTGATGATGGCGTTTGAGCGGCTCATGGGCCTGATCCTCGTGGCGATTTCGGTCGAGATGTTTTTGCGCGGCATACGCCTCTTCATCACCCAGACAGGGGCCGCCGCATGATCGCCGCGCACCGCCTCGCGTTGCTCGGCCTCTGCCTGCTGGCGCCGGCCTGGGCGCATGCGGTGCAGGACTGCGAAGTCAACGGCGAAAGCGTTAACCCCAATCACGGCGGCACCACCGCCGGCAAGACCGGCCTCATGCGCTGCAAGGACCGCGACTCCGGCCAGATGGTGCGTGAGCAGGAACTGCAGAACGGCAAGTTCATGGGCGTGGTGCGCTACTACGGCGAAGGCAAACTGCAGCGCGACTACAGCGTGAACGAGCGCGGCAACCAGCACGGCCGCTCGCGCGAATTTGCGCCCGGCGGGCAGGTGCTGCGCGACAGCACTTATGAAAACGGCAGCCAGGTCGGCCTGTCGCGCAGCTTTCACGCCAACGGCCAATTGCAGCGCATCACCTTTTACGCCTTGCGTGAGAGCGGCGGCTCCAGTACCGAGCAGGCGTACGCCGAGTTCAACGACCGCGGCCAGCTGCAATACATGCGCTGCGGCGACAAGGCCTTGCTGGCGCCCCCGGCAGACGACGCCCGCTGGTGCGGCTTTTCAGGCGGCGCCTCGCAGGTCGAGCTCTTTAACAGCAAAGGCGTGCTGAACGCCCGCAGCAGCTACCTGGCGGGCAAACGCATTCGCCACGAAACACTGGGCGACAGCGGCAAGCCGGACTACCAGGACGAGGTGTCAGGCAGCACGCGCACCGAGCGCTTCTTCAACAACGCCGGCACCAAGCGGCGCGAAGTGCGGTGGCTGCTGGACAGCCAGACGCTGCGGAATTCATTCAAGGAGCGCGAGCAGGAATTTGCCGACAGCGGCACCCTGACGCGCGACAGGCAATGGTCCGGCGGCAAGCCGGTGAGCGACCAGGCTTTTTACCTGAACGGCCAGCCCCGCAGCAAAACCGAATTCGGCGGCGAGGGCGACAGCGCCTGGCTGCAAACCACCGAGTACTTCGACAGCGGAAAGATCGCCCGCACCGGCCGCTTCAGCGCGGGCAACCGCTACCGCCAGCTCCCGCTGGGCACGCACCAGCACTTCAACGAGGCCGGCAAGCTGGTGGGTGAATCGAGCTACGACGAGCGCGGGCGCATTACGCGCGAGAAGGCTTGGGATGACGAAGGAAAACTGATGCGCGACGATGCCGTGTTCGAGGATGGGTCGCGCAAAGCCTTTGCCAGGTAGCCCTCGCGCTCATTGAGTTCGTGCGGCTCAGGCGTTCTCGACAATTTTTTGGTCGATGGCGCCAAACACTGAGAGCCCATCCTTGCCCTTGACCTCGATGCGAATCGTGTCGCCGTATTTCATGAATTCGGTTTTGGGCTTGCCGTCTTCAATCGTTTCGATCGCGCGTTTTTCGGCGATGCAGCTGTAGCCGTGGCTCCAGTCCTTGTTGCTGACGGTGCCGGAGCCCACGATGCTGCCGGCGCGCACATTGCGGGTCTTGCAGAGGTGGGCGATCAGCTGGCCGAAATGAAAGGTCATCTCGGGGCCGGCCTCGCACATGCCGACCTTGCGGCCGTTCCAGGTGCTCTGCAGGGTCAGGTGCAGGCGGCCCTTTTCCCAGGCGTCGCCCACTTCATCGGGCGTCACCGCCACCGGGCTGAAGGCCGTGGCCGGCTTGCTCTGCAAGAAACCGAAACCCTTGGCCAGCTCATCGGGGATCAGGTTGCGCAGCGAGACGTCGTTCACCAGCATCAGCAGGCGCACGCCTTCAAGGGCCTGCGCCGGCGTGGCGCCCATGGGCACGTCGCCGGTGATCACGGCGAC
Source organism: Polaromonas sp. SP1 (assembly GCF_003711205.1). NCBI lineage: Bacteria > Pseudomonadati > Pseudomonadota > Betaproteobacteria > Burkholderiales > Comamonadaceae > Polaromonas > Polaromonas sp. SP1. The sequence goes on from NZ_CP031013.1 coordinate 1,000,313, forward strand.
TTCGGCTTCAAAGTCAATGCCGAAGTCTTCGCTCGGCACCACGACGTCGTCGCAGGCGCCGATGAAGTCGTCGCTGCCGCCCTGGTACATCAGCGGGTCGGAGTAAAAACTTTCGGGCACTTCGGCGTTGCGGGCCTTGCGCACCAGCTCCACATGGTTGATGAAGGCCGAGCCGTCGGCCCACTGGTAGGCGCGGGGCAGCGGCGCCATGCAGCGTGAGGGCTCGAACGGGAACGCATGCCGCGCCTTGCCGTTGTTCAGCGTTTCATACAGGTCCTGCAATTGCGGCGACATGAAGTTCCAGTCGTCCAGCACCTGCTGCAATTTGCCGGCAATGCCGGTCGCATAATGGGCCGTGGAGAGATCGCGTGACACCACAACGAGCTGGCCGTCGCGCGAAGAGTCTTTGTAAGTGGCAAGTTTCATCGGTATCCTGAAGGGTGCTGTCGTGTGGCTGGCGTCGCTGGAAGACGTAAAGGACCGATTGTGCCGTGGCCGCTGAAGGCCGGCCTCGCGTTACGATCCATGCACTCCCAACGCCCCAGCTCCCCGGTTCACCCGAAATTTTAGTCAAGCATGAAAACCAGCCCCGGCGCCACCGCATCCGCTCGCAGCAGCCTGGCGCCGCAACGCGCGGGAATCCAGTCGGTCGAGGTCGGTTTTGCGCTGCTGGAGGTGTTGTCTGCCTCGCCCGGCCCGCTGATGCTGCGCGACCTGGCGGCCGCCGCCGGCATGAGCGCGGCCAAGGCCCACCGCTACCTCGTGAGCTTCCAGCGCCTGGCGCTGGTGACGCAGGACAGCGCCACCACCCGTTATGACCTCGGCCCGGCGGCGCTCAAGCTGGGGCTGGCCTCGCTGTCCCGCCTGGACAGCGTCAAGCTGGCCCGCCAGCTCATGCCCGCGCTGATGGCGCAAACCGGCCAGACCCTGGCGCTGGCCGTCTGGGGCAACCAGGGGCCCACGCTGGTGCATTGGGAGGAGTCGCCGCAGGCCGTGACAGTCAACCTGCGGCTGGGCGATGTCATGCCGCTGCTGTCGTCGGCCACGGGCCTGTGTTTTACGGCGTTTTCATTTCCCCGCCTGGCGGCCGGCGCGCGGCCGCAAAGCCGGCTGGCGCTGCTGGTGAAAGACGAGCTGGCCCGCAACCAGAAGCTGGCGCGCAAGGACGTCCCCGCCAGCATGGCCGAAGTGATGGCCCTGCTCGACGAGGTGCGCCTGCGCGGCATGGCGCGCGCCGTCAACACCCTGCTTCCCGGCGTGGCCGGCTTTTGCGCGCCTGTGTTTGATGCCGACGGCCATCTGGTGCTGGGCATGGTCGCGCTGGGCTCGCTGGCCACCTTCGATCCGGAGTGGGATGGCAAGGTCGCGCAGCCCCTGGCGGCGGCCGCACGGCAACTTTCCCGCGACCTGGGGTTCAAAGAAGGATGACAAGCTTGACGGCCGCGCAAGCCGGCATCGCGCGCGGCCAGGGCGACGCGACGCCCTGGCGCGCATTGGCCATGCTGGCGGTGGCGGTGCTGGCCATCCATGCGCTGGTGCTGATGTCGTCGCCAGCGCGCTTCGGCCCGGAGCTCGATCCGGCCTCGCAGCGCGTGCAGCCCCTGGTCACCCGCAGCATCACAACGCCCCCGGCGGTGCAAGCCGCCGCAGCGCCGGCGCCCCCGCCGCCCAGGCCCCGCCCGAAAATTATTAAGCCAAAATCGCCTCCAGCCCAATCCACGCCTACACCTGTCGCTATTAATAATGTAGCAACACCCGTCGTTGAAACACCCGCCGCCAGCGAGCCCTCGGCCCCCGAGGCTGTCGCCGCCCTGGCCCCCGCATCCGCTGCAAGCGCACCCGTCACGCCTGTTGCGCCCGCCGGCCCTGCGCAAACGCCCGTCACGGCCATGGCCCTGCCCGAGAACGTGAAGCTGGAATACAAGATGACCGGAAGCGCCAAGGGCTTGAACTACCACGCCAATGGCGAGCTGAACTGGCGGCGCGTGGGCAATCTTTACGATGCGGGCATGCGGGTCAGCGCGCTGTTCCTCGGCTCACGCAGCATGGGCAGCACCGGCGTGGTGGGCCCTGAAGGGCTGGCGCCCATCCGCTTTTCCGACAAATCCAGAAGCGAAGTGGCCGCGCATTTTGACCCCGACAAGGGCCAGGTCAGCTTCAGCGCCAACACACCCAGCGTGCCGTGGATCAAGGGCGCCCAGGACCGGGTCAGCGTTTTTATCCAGCTGGGCGGCATGCTGGCCGGAAACCCGGCATTGTTCCCTGTGGGCACCACCCTCTCGATGTACACCGTGGGGCCGCGCGATGCAGACACCTGGACTTTTTTGGTGGAGGCCGAAGAAAACCTCACGCTGCCCTTCGGTGAGATGGCCACACTGAAACTCACACGCCAGCCGCGGCGCGAGTTCGACCAGAAGGTCGAGATCTGGTACGCACCGTCGCTGGGCTACCTGCCGGTGCGCAACAAAATCACCCAGTCCAACGGGGACTTTATCGACCAGCAGCTCAGTGGCCTCAGCAAAGAGTAGAAACTGGGGGCGGCGTTGCCATGCCGCACGCTGAAGCGGGGTATCTGTGTGGTTTTGCACGGCGTAGCGGGTCTTTACCGAACGATTGCATGCCGGAAGTTCTTTCCCTTGAACTTGGCACTATCGTTGCTATCTGAAGGTAAAGGAACCCACCATGCACATGCTCTACGACTCAGACTCTTTTGCCGTGCTTCAGATCCACGCCAACGCGCCTGAAGAAAGCACGCCCGCGCCGGCCGTGCCGCAACTGGCCCGCCATGGTTTTGAAATCGTGGACAAACGCTCCGGTAAAGAGGTCTACCTGGACGGCTCATGGGCCGAGATGTTCCAGCAGCGCCTGAGCGCCTGGGCACAAAACACACCGACGCAGGAAGAAATCGAAGATACGCTGGAAGGCTATAGCGGGCTGGCCAACACCCCTATGTCATTACATTGAGCCCCCACGCTCCCCCACTGCGTGTGGGTCGCTGCCCCCCGAGGGGGCCGCTCCGCCTGCGGTCTGGCAAAGCCAGTCCCGCGGCTCCTGCTTGGTTGAAGAGCGCTCCGTAATCGCTCTGACTTACCCTCCCCTCGCTCCATCTCCCACTCCGCTCGCCCTGAGGTATTGAAGGGCCGGTGCGCTTGTCAATCAGCCTGCGGGCTTTCAGCCGCGTTGGATTGATAAAACCAGCGGTACATCGGCTCAGCCAGCACCAGAACAGCCGCCAGCCTGGTGACATGAAACGCCGTCACCACGGGCACACCCAGCTGCAATACCTTGGCCGTGATGGCCATTTCGGCGATGCCGCCGGGTGATGTGCCTAGCAGCAAAGTCGCCCAGTGCAGGCTGGTGAAGTGTGCAAGCAACCAGGCGAAGGCAGCGCACAACACGATCATGGCCACGGTGGCCAGCGCGACGGAGCCCAGCCAGCGCGGCGCCATGTGCACAAAGCCGCTGGTAAAACGCACACCCAGGCTGATGCCGATGACGAGTTGCGCAGCGTTCGTCATCCATTGGGGCAGGGCAGACAGTGTCACGCCGCTCGCCGTCAGCAGCAGCGACACCACCAGCGCACCGATAAACCACGGGTTGGTGCGGTCCAGTTTCACCATGACCCAGCAGCCAATGCCGGTGAGCAGCGCCAGCAGGGCCAGGCCGGGCAGCGCCACTGCGCGTGCACCGGGCAAGGCGGCGTCCAGCCCGTGCAGCCCCGCCCACTGAAAGCCGAAAGGAATGACCAGCGTGACCAGCAACACGCGCAGGCTGTGCGCCGACGCCACCAGATCGGTTTGCGCGCCGTGGCGCTCGGCCATCAGCGTCATTTCAGAAGCGGCCCCGATGGGCGCGGCGAAATAAGTCGTGATGCGCGACAGGCCCTGGACCTGGAACGGCCCGGGCCCATGGTGCAAGCGGTAAAGCCACGCACCGAACGCAAGGCCCAGCGCCAGCGCCCACACGATATTGAGCGCAATCGCCCACCACAAGCCCGCCAGCAGTGCCACCACCTGCGGCGTGAAGTACAAGCCCAGCGCGCAGCCGATGATCCATTGCCCGCTGTTGCGCAGCGGCGTCCAGCTGGCGGTGGGGCCGCCCAGCATGGAGACCACGGCTGTCGCCAGCAGCGGGCCGATCATCCAGGGCAAGGGCGTGCGCAGTGCGATGCACAGCGCCGCCGCAGCCCATGCCAGCAACAAGGTCAGGGCGATGCGCACGGGCAGCAGCTGGACGGCGCGGTGGAACAGGGAGGGCATGGGAACGTCGGGATGCGCAGCAAAACCGCTGGAAGCAGTAGTATCCACGGATGGCTTATTTCCCCACCCCTCGTGCTTTGGCATGGCTTGTCTGCAGCGCCGCGATGGCCTTGGCGGGCGGCTGCGCGGGCCGGCCCGAAGCGCCCATCCTGCAGGCGCCCGGCAGTGATGCGGCGCAGGCATCGGCCAGGCTGGAGGCGGTGCTTCCCGCCGACGTCCTCATCCTGGGGGAGCAGCATGACGCAGCCGAGCACCAGCACATCGAGCAGCAGGTAGTGACCCTTCTGGCGGCCCGCGGCACGCTGGCCGCGGTGGCGCTTGAGATGGCCGACACCGGCGTCAGCACCTCAGCCCTCAAGCCCAGCGCGACCGAGCAGCAGGTGCGCAACGCGCTCAACTGGAACGACAAGGGCTGGCCCTGGGCCGCTTATGGCCCTGCGGTGATGACGGCGGTGCGCGCCGGGGTGCCGGTGCTGGGCGCCAACCTGCCGCGTGCGCAAATGCCGGCCAGCATGGCGGACAGCCGGCTCGACGCCCGGCTGCCCGGTCCGGCCCTGAAAGCGCAGCAGCAACTCATACGCATCGGCCACTGCAACCTGCTGCCCGAAAGCCAGATCACGCCGATGACGCGCATCCAGATCGCCAAGGACATCACCATGGCCAACACACTGGGCCAGGCGGCGCTGCCGGGCAAGACGGTGTTGCTGCTGGCCGGCAGCGGCCATGCGGACCGGCTGCTGGGCGTGCCGCAGCACCTGTCCTCAGACCTGAAGACAAAAGCCATTCGGCTGCGCGCGGGAACGGTTAACAACGAAAAGGCTGAGGCCTTCGATGCGGTGTGGGTAACACCCGCGTTGCCCGAGAAGGACTACTGCGAAGGCCTGGACAAGAAACTGGCGAAATAGGCCCCCACGCTCCCCCACTGCGTGTGGGTCGCTGCCCCCCCCCGAGGGGGCCGCCCGCCTGCGGCCCGGCAAAGCCGGTTCCGCGGCTCAGGCTGGATGAAGAGCCACCTCCCTCATGTGTGTATTCAAGCGCTTCTAGCTGCATCAGGCGTTGTTACGGATCGCGTCGGCCACCACGTTGATGATGCGATCGATGTGCTCTTTTTCGATGATGTAGGGCGGGCAGATCACGACGTTGTCGGCCGCCGGGCGCACCAGCACACCGTTGTGGAAGCACTCCATGAAGATGTCATAGGCGCGCTTGCCCGGTGCGCCGGCCAGCGGCGCCAGTTCCACCGCGCCCGCCAGCCCCAGCGTACGGATGCCGATCACATTGGGCAGGCCCTTGAAGGCGCCGTGCATCGCATCGCCCAGCACCTTGCCCATCTGGCCGGCGCGCTCGTAGAGCTTTTCTTCCTTCAGCAAACTGAGCGTTGCGATCGCCGCCGCGCACGCCACGGGGTGGCCCGAGTAGGTGTAGCCGTGGAAGAACTCGATGGCGTGCTCGGGCGCCGCGCTGTTGGCATTCATCATGCCGTCGTAGATGCGGTCCGAGCAGATCACGCCGCCCAGCGGAATCACGCCGTTGGTCACGCACTTGGCGAAGTTCAGCATGTCGGGCACCACGCCGTAGTAGTCGGCGCCGAAACCCGTGCCAAGGCGCCCGAAGCCGGTGATGACCTCGTCAAAAATCAGCAGGATGCCGTGCTTGTCGCAGATCTCGCGCAGCCGCTTGAGGTAGCCCTTGGGCGGCAGGTACCAGCCGGCGCTGCCGGAAACAGGCTCGACGATGATGGCCGCCACGTTACTGGGGTCATGCAGCGGCAGGATGCGGTTTTCGAGTTCCAGCAGCAGGTCTTCCTGCCACACGGGCTCGGTACCGTTGATGTAGGCGTGGTTCACCGGGTCGTGGATGAAACGCATGTGGTCCACGCGCGGCAGCAGCGCAGCGCCGTACACCTTGCGGTTGGCCGGAATGCCGCCCACGCTCATGCCGCCAAAGCCGACGCCGTGGTAACCCTTTTCACGGCCGATGAAGATGTTGCGGTGGCCCTCGCCGCGCGCGCGGTGGTAGGCCAGCGCCACCTTCAGCGAGGTGTCCGCGGCCTCAGACCCTGAATTGCAGAACAGCACCTTGTTGAGGTCGCCAGGCGCCATGCCCGCGATGACTTCAGCCGCCTTGAAGGCCTGGTCGTTGCTGGCCTGGAAGGCGGTCGCGTAGTCCAGCGTGTCGAGCTGCTTCTTGATGGCTTCGTTGATGGGCTTGCGGTTGTGGCCGGCGCCCACGCACCACAGGCTGGAGATGCCGTCGATCACCTGCCGGCCGTCGTGCGTCGTGAAGTGCATGCCGTCGGCGGCGACGAACACGCGCGGGTCTTTCTTGAAGCTGCGGTTGGGGGTGAAAGGGAGCCAGTGGTGCTCCATGTTGAAGTTCTGGTAGGCCATGGCGTGTCTCCTGCGTCTGAAATAGGGGGTGTTCCGGCATTCTGGCACTTCCGGGCAGGCGCCGCCCTCTCCTGCGACAATTCATCCCCTATGAATCACGCTTATATCCTGACCCTGTCGTGCCCGGACCGCATGGGCATTGTTCATGCCGTCTCCGGTTTCCTGCTGCAAAACGGCGGCAACATTGAAGAAGCCGCGCAGTACAACGACCACGACACGGGCCTGTTTTTCATGCGGGTGCAGTTCGCCTGCGACAAGCTGACGCATGAAGAACTCTCCAGCCAGCTGAAGTCGTTTGCAGAGCCTTTCGGCATGAGCTGGAAGCTGCATGCCACCACCCAGCCCATGCGCACGGTCATCATGGTCAGCAAGGAAGGCCATTGCCTGAACGACCTGCTGTTTCGCTGCAAGTCGGGCTTGCTGCCGGTGGAGGTGCGCGCCATCGTCTCCAACCACCGTGAGTTCTACCAGCTGGCCGCCAGCTACAACATCCCGTTTCACCACATCCCCGTCACGGCCGCCACCAAGGCGCAGGCCGAGGCGAAGCAGCTGGAGATCATCGAATCCGAAGGCGCCGAGCTGGTGGTGCTGGCGCGCTACATGCAGGTGCTCTCCAACGACCTGTGCAAAAAACTCGCCGGCCGCGCCATCAACATCCACCACTCATTTTTGCCCAGCTTCAAGGGCGCCAAGCCTTACTACCAGGCGCATGACCGCGGCGTGAAACTGATAGGCGCGACGGCCCATTACGTGACCGCCGACCTGGACGAAGGCCCCATCATTGAACAAGACGTGGCGCGCGCCGACCACAGCAAGACGGTGGAAGACCTGACCGCCATGGGCCGCGACACCGAAAGCCAGGTGCTGGCGCGTGCGGTGAAGTGGCACAGCGAACACCGCGTGCTTTTGAACGGCCACAAGACCGTCATCTTCAAATAAGCAGCATGGCCACGCCGGCTCGAATCCCGCCGATTCAATGTCTTCTGACCTTCGAAGCGTTGGCGCGCCTGCGCAGCGTGACGCAGGCGGCCGAAGAACTCTGCGTCACGCCCAGCGCGGTCAGCCACCGCGTCAAGCAGCTTGAGCAAATCATCGGCACCAAACTTTTTGGCCGCGCCGATTTTTCGCTGACCACCGAGGGCAGCGAATACCTGGCCCATGTGCGCGAAGGCCTGGCCACCTTGCAGAAGTTTCCGGGCGCAGCCGGGCAAAGCACCACACCCGGCAAGCGCAAGCTGCGCCTGGCCGTCACGCCCACCTTTGCGCGCTCCATCCTCATCCCACGGTTGCGCCAGTTCACCGACGCCTACCCCGAGATCGACCTCACGCTGCAGGTGTCAATCCCGTTGCTGGATGTGGTGGCTGAAGATGCCGACCTCATCGTGCGCTTCGGCACCGGCCGCTATGCCGACCTGGAGCACGTGTGCCTGAGCAAGGACGAAGTCGCGCCGCTGGCATCGCCCGCTTTTGTGCGCGAGCATGGTCCGTTTGAAGCCGCCGAAGACCTCGAAGGCGAAAGCCTGCTGCGCTCGCCGCTGGAGCCCTGGCGCACCTGGTTTGCGGCGCACAAACTCGACTGGCCGGAGCCGGCCGACGGTTCGCAGTTCAACGACATCGGCCTGATGTGCGACGCCGCCGCGGCCGGCATGGGCATTGCGCTCATCCGCCTCAAGCTGGGCGCGCCCTGGCTGGAGAACGGCTCGCTGGTGCGCCTGGGCAGCAACGCCGTGTTTGCCGGCAATGTACCCAGCCCGCATGCGCACTACCTGTGCTGGCGCACCGGCACCATGGACCGCTGGGAGTGCGCGGCCTTTGCCGACTGGCTGCGCAAAAGCCTGGGCTAGGGCCTTTTGAGTTGTAGCGCATTTTGCGTACGCCAATAGGTTTAGCAAGCCCCAGGCATCCGACAAGTGGTTTTGCGCCCATGCAGGCCCCTACCTATCATGGGCTGGCCATGGCAGCGGGTGAGGGCCCGGCCAGCGGCACAGAGTCAAAAAACCAACTTGTTGAATGAGGGAAGTCTCATGAAGAAAAATCAACTCGCTGCTGGTGTGGCCGGCGTCCTGCTGTCCCTGCTGGCTATCTCGCCCGCGGCCCACGCCGAGGGCAAAGCCGCTGCAGCCAGGGCCGTCAAGCCCGGCACCTTCTGCACCATCCAGGATGCCAAGGCATGCCAGGACGCCGTGACACCCGCACAAATCCTGGTGCACTTCAAGGCCGGCAACTCCCGCTTCGTCTCCGGCAAGCCGCGCCACCAGAACTACCTCAAGGAAATGAAAGCCACCGCAGACGGCCAGTTCCCACTGGCCAGCGTGGTGTCCTGCATCGACTCGCGCGCACCGGCCGAGATCGTGTTCGACCAGGGCATAGGCGACCTCTTCAATGCACGCGTGGCCGGCAATATCGTCAATGAAGACATCCTGGGCAGCCTGGAATTTGCGCACAAGGTCGTGGGCGCCAAACTGCTGGTGGTGATGGGCCACACCAGCTGCGGCGCGATCAAGGGCGCGTGTGACGACGCCCAGCTCGGCAACCTGACCGGTCTCATCGGCAAGATGAAGCCGGCCGTGAACATGGTTTCCGCCGACATCAAGGACCGCACATCCAAGAACGATGCCTTTGTCGAAATGGTGGCCGAGAGCAATGTGCGCCTCACGGTGGAAACCATCCGCGAGAAGAGCCCCATCCTGCGCGAGATGGAGCAAAAGGGCGAGATCATGATCGTGGGCGCCATGTACGACGTGAAAACCGGCAAGGTCAAGTTCTATGACACGCCGGGCGCCAGCAAGGCGCCCGGCACCAAGTCCTGAAACCTGCGAACGGACTGGCGGCATTTCACGTGCCGCTTTAAATTTCTTCAACCCGGCGGGGGCCGCTTGCCCTACAGTCTGATTTCATCCCTGGAACCAGAAAAAACATGAACGCCCCCACCTCGCACGAACAACACAGCCTGCTTGAGCGATCAGAGCGGCAATCGCAGGTGGTGCGCGCCCTGCAGGCGGTGCTGCCCGCGCACGCCCTGCTGTGGAACAACGAAGACACCACCCCCTACGAATGCGACGGTCTGACCGCCTACCGCCAGCGGCCGCTGGTGGTGGCACTGCCTGAAACCTACGCGCAGGTGCAAGCCGTACTCAAGACCTGCCACGCGCTGGACGTGCCGGTGGTGGCGCGCGGTGCGGGCACCGGGCTTTCCGGCGGTGCCATGCCGCACAAGCTGGGCGTCACGCTGTCGCTGGCCAAGTTCAACAAAATCCTCAAGCTCGATGCCGCCAGCCGCACGGCAGTCGTGCAGGGCGGCGTGCGCAACCTCGCCATTTCGGAAGCGGCCGCACCGCTGGGCCTGTATTACGCACCCGACCCTTCCAGCCAGATTGCCTGCACCATAGGGGGCAATGTCGCCGAGAACTCGGGCGGCGTGCACTGCCTCAAGTACGGCCTGACGGTGCACAACGTGCTCAAGGTCAAGGGCTTCACCATTGAAGGTGAAGAGGTCGAGTTCGGCAGCGATGCGCTCGATGCCGCGGGCTACGACCTGCTGAGCATCATCATCGGCAGCGAAGGCATGCTGGCCGTCACCACCGAGGTCACCGTGAAGCTGGTGCCCAAGCCGCGGCTGGCCCGTTGCATCATGGCCAGCTTTGACGACCTGCGCAAAGCCGGCGATGCCGTGGCCGCCGTGATTGCGGCCGGCATTATCCCTGCCGGCCTGGAGATGATGGACAAGCCGATGACGGCTGCGGTGGAAGACTTTGTGCACGCCGGCTACGACCTGAGCGCCGAAGCGATCTTGCTGTGCGAAAGCGATGGCACACCCGAAGAGGTCGAAGAAGAAATCGGCCGCATGAGCGAGGTGCTGCGCCGCTGCGGCGCCACCGCCATTGCTGTGAGCCAGGACGAAGCCGAGCGCCTGCGCTTCTGGAGCGGCCGCAAGAACGCCTTCCCCGCCTCAGGCCGCATCAGCCCCGACTACATGTGCATGGACTCCACCATCCCGCGAAAGCGCCTGGCCGACATCCTGCTGGCGATTGCAGAGATGGAGAAAAAATACCAGCTGCGCTGCGCCAATGTCTTTCATGCGGGAGACGGTAACCTGCACCCGCTGATTTTGTTTGACGCCAACGACCCCGACCAGTTGCACCGCTGCGAACTCTTCGGTGCCGACATCCTGGAGACCAGCGTTGCCATGGGCGGCACCGTCACGGGCGAGCACGGCGTGGGCGTGGAAAAACTCAATTCCATGTGCGTGCAGTTTTCAGCCGAAGAAAACGAGCAGATGTTCGGCGTCAAACGCGCCTTCGACAGCAAGGGTTTGCTCAACCCGGGCAAGGTGATCCCGACGCTGAACCGCTGCGCCGAATACGGAAAGATGCTGGTGCGCGGCGGGCAGATCAAGCACCCGGATTTGCCGCGCTTTTAGGCCGGCCCATGCCCCCGCTTTTCTCTCACATTCCCTTATGACGGCACTGCGCGGATTAGCCTGGCTACTGGTCTTCCAGTCCATCGGCGAGCTGCTTTCGCGCGGCTTTTCACTGCCTTTTCCGGGCCCGGTGATCGGCATGGTTTTGCTGCTGGTGGGCCTGCAATCAGAGCTGGTGCGAGGCCCTGTGTCAGTGTGCGCAGACTTCCTGCTTGCGCACCTTTCGTTACTCTTTGTGCCCGTCGGCGTGGGCGTGATGACCCATCTTTCGCTGGTCAGCCAGTACGGCGTGCGCATGCTGGTGGTGGTGGCGGCGTCCACATTGGCCGGTTTGGTGGTCACGGTGCTGACGCTGCACCTGCTGCGGGACCGCGGCGAGACCCCTGAAGAGGAGCCGCCGCATGCCTAAATTTGTGGAGCTCTGGGTCTACCTGTCGGCCACGCCGCTGTTCGGCCTGACGGCGACGCTGGCGGTGTACGTGCTGGCGCAGGCCATGTATTCGCGGCTCGGGCAAGCACCCTGGGCCAACCCGGTGCTGTGGACGGTCGTGTGCCTGGCCGGCGGCCTGCTGCTCACCGGTGTGCCTTATCCCACTTACTTTGCGGGCGCGCAGTTCATCCACTTTTTACTGGGCCCAGCAGTGGTGGCCCTGGCCTGGCCGCTGTGGCTGCGGCGCGCAGAACTGCGCCGGCGCTGGGGGCGTTTGTTGTTGGCCGCAGTCGCAGGCGGCATTGCGGCCAGCGGCTCCGCGCTGCTGCTGGGCTGGGCGCTGGGCTTGCCTTCGGAAGTCACGCTATCGCTCGCGCCCAAATCCGTCACCGCACCGGTGGCCATGGGCATTGCAGAAAAGATAGGCGGCATTCCGGCGCTGGCTGCGGTGTTCGCAGTAGTGACTGGCCTGGTGGGCGCGCTCAGCGGCAAATACCTGTTTGATGCCTTGCGCATCCCTACCAACCCATCGGGCTGGGCCGCGCGCGGTTTTGCGCTGGGCACGGTGTCGCACGGCCTGGGCGCGGCGCGGGCCCTGCAGGTCAACGCAGATGCGGGGGCCTATGCGGGGCTGGCGCTGGGCCTGCAGGTGGTGTTGGCCTCGGCACTGATACCGCTGGCCTTCAAGTGGCTTTAAGGCAAGAAAAGCAAACAGCCCGCAATCCGTCCCCCGCCGCGAGCGGCAAAGAATGGATGCGGGTGTCCAGGCCAGGGCAGCGTGCTGCCGCTTGATGGTTTTTAACTGTCTCCTACACCGCCTGTAAACCGGTCTTCACCACGCTGGCCGGCTTGGCCGCAGCCAGTGCGCCGAACAAAATTTCGCCCGAGAGCTGGCCGCCCTCTTCAATCACCAGCTTGCCGTAACGGATGATGCCGGTAACTTTGCCGGTCGAATAGATCACCAGCTTCTGGCGCACCGTGAGGTTGCCGTTGAACTCGCCGCGGATTTCCGCCACGTCGATTTCTGCGGAGCCCTTGAAGGCGCCTTGCTCGGAAATCTGGATCACGCGCGAATCCATGGTGGCTTCGACCAGGCCTTCGACGACCAGCGTGTCGCAGTCGGTGATCTCAACGCCCTTGAGTTTGATGTTGGGGCCTACCGTCAGCTTGCTGCCGCCTTCCTTGGCGGTGCTGGTGGAGGGTGCGGCTTCACTCACGGGCTTGGTGGTGTTCTGCTGGCCCGAGCCGGAGAGCGGCGCCGAATGCAGTGTGCTGGCCGAGCCGGTGTTTGCATAGCCGCTTCCAGGACCATTGCGCAGGCCCGCCGGTGTCTCGTTTTCTCGCTTGCCAAAGAACGGTGTTGCCATGAGAGTTCCTTAAAAAAGAACGCATGGTACGTCTGCAAAAAATTAAAAGCTTCAGCGGCATGCAAGATAGGTAACGAAATTAATTCTTACATTCTCCTTCGGCAGCCCTTGCAGGGCTTTCATCAGGCGCTCCCAAATACATAGCACGCGCCTATCACGCACTTCGCGGCCGGGCGCCCGAATCGCACCAGGGAAAAGGCGCCATGCCGAAAATCGCCTGCCCGTGTAGCATGCGGGTCACCATGCCCCCAGCCAGCGAACCCCACAGCTTCACGCTTTTTGGCACCGCCATCGGCTGGTGCGCGCTGGTGTGGAACGACCATGGCATCGCCGCGGTGCGGCTGCCGGAAGCCACGGAGGGCCGCATGCTCTCCCGTCTGTACCGGCAGTTCCCGTTGCTGGCGCAGGAAGCCCCGCCGCCCGCCATACAGCAGGCGATAGACGCGATGGTGGGCCTGCTCGGGGGCGAGGCCCGCGACCTGCGCTTTTGCAGGCTGGACCTGCGCGGCATCGCGCCGTTTCACCGCCGGGTGTACGCGATTGCGCAAGACATCCTGCCGGGCAAGACGCGCACCTACGGCGACATCGCCACCCAGCTGGGCGAGCCCCACGCATCGCGTGCGGTGGGCCAGGCGCTGGGGCACAACCCCTTTCCCATCATCGTGCCCTGCCACCGCGTGCTGGCGGCCGGCGCGCAGTCGGGCGGCTTCTCCGCGCCCGGCGGCGTCTCGACCAAGCTGCGCATGCTGCTGATCGAAGGCGCCGAGATCGGCGGCGCGCCAGGGCTGTTTGACCGCGAGCCGCCGCCTTCTCCGTAACGCATTGACCTCATTCCCCCACTCACCGAACCATGCCCAACACCTCTAAAGAATCAACGCCCGCCATCCGCCTTTATTCCGCGCGCCTCAGCATGTTCGGCGCCAAAGTGCAGATCGCCGCCTTTGAAAAAAGCATCCCGCTGGACATCGTCATGGTGCCCTTCACGCAGACCGAGGGTTACTCGCCCAAGCACCCGGAGGTCGTGCGCATCAACCCGAAAAAGCAGGTGCCGGTGCTGGTCAACGGCGACCTGGAACTGTTCGACTCGACGCAGATCCTGGAGTACCTGGAAGACCTGCGGCCCGAGCCTGCACTCTGGCCCGCCGGCATTGCCGCGCGTGCGCGGGCCCGCCAGATGGAACATATGTCTGACGAGGTGTACTTCCCGCACATCATCCGGCTCATGGGCTTGCAGCATGACCTGGGCGACCCGCAGGCTGTTGCGGCGGTAGAAGGCGCACGCGCTTTTTACGAACGGCTTGAAAAGCTCCTCGCAGGCCGTGAGTTCGTGATGGAGACTTTTTCGTTTGCCGATATCGCGCTGTACATGGCGATGCTGTTCGGCGAACGCCTGGGCGCGCCCCTCACGCCGGCCACGCCGCTGCTGCTGGCCTGGCGCGGCCGCATGAGCGCGCGGCCTTCGGTGCAAAGCGCCGTCATCCCGATGGCGAAATACCTGCTGTCCGACGGAAGGCCTTTGCCTGCCTTTATGGCGCAAATGCTGCACGCGACCTGACGCCAGGGCCCACACCCGACGTGGGTGCTCGGGGAAAGCCGAGCAAAAAACGGCGCTTTGGCGCAAACTCTCTAGCCCGGCCCACGCCACAACTCCAAGATGCGCAGGCCGGCACAACAAGGAGTTCGTCATGCCCCGCCACACCCCCATCGAGCGTTATCGCAACATCGGCATCAGTGCGCACATTGATGCCGGCAAAACCACCACCACCGAGCGCATCCTGTTCTACACGGGTGTGAACTACAAGATCGGTGAAGTCCATGAAGGCACGGCCACCATGGACTGGATGGAGCAGGAGCAGGAGCGCGGCATCACCATCACTTCGGCAGCGACCACCGCCTTCTGGAAAGGCATGGCCGGCAACTACCCCGAGCACCGCATCAACATCATCGACACCCCGGGCCACGTGGACTTCACCATCGAGGTGGAGCGCTCCATGCGCGTGCTCGACGGCGCGGTCATGGTGTACGACGCCGTGGGCGGCGTGCAGCCGCAGTCGGAAACCGTCTGGCGCCAGGCCAACAAATACAAGGTTCCGCGCCTGGCCTTCGTCAACAAGATGGACCGGGTGGGCGCGGATTTTTTCCGCGTGCAGCGCCAGATCAGCGAGCGCCTCAAGGGCGTGGCCGTGCCGGTGCAAATACCGGTCGGCGCCGAGGACCACTTCCAGGGCGTGGTCGACCTCGTCAAGATGAAAGCCATCATCTGGGACGACACCAGCCAGGGCGTGAAGTTTGAGTACGGCGACATCCCGGCCGACCTGGTGGAAACCGCCAACGAGTGGCGCACCAAAATGATCGAGGCCGCCGCCGAAGCCAACGACGAGTTGCTCAACAAGTACCTGTCAGGCGAAACGCTGAGCGAAGAAGAAATCAAAAGCGGCCTGCGCCAGCGCACCGTGGCCAACGAGATCGTGCCCATGCTCTGCGGCAGCGCCTTCAAGAACAAGGGCGTGCAGGCCATGCTGGACGCGGTGATCGACTACCTGCCTTCGCCGGTGGACGTGCCCGCCATCCTGGGCCACACCGAGGACGACGTGGGCGAGGCCGAGCGCCACCCGAACGACGACGAGCCCTTCTCGGCGCTGGCCTTCAAAATCATGACCGACCCCTACGTCGGCCAGCTGATTTTCTTTCGCGTGTACTCGGGTGTGGTCAAAGCCGGCGACACGGTTTACAACCCCGTCAAGGGCAAACGCGAACGCCTGGGCCGCATCCTGCAGATGCACGCCAATGAACGCAACGAAGTCAAGGAAGTGCGCGCCGGTGACATCGCCGCCGCCGTGGGCCTGAAAGAAGCCACCACCGGCGACACGCTGTGCGACCCCGCCCACGTCATCATCCTGGAGAAGATGGTGTTCCCCGAGCCGGTGATTTCCCAGGCCGTGGAGCCCAAGACCCAGGCCGACCAGGAAAAAATGGGCATCGCCCTGAACCGCCTCGCGCAGGAGGACCCGTCCTTTCGCGTGCACACCGACGAGGAATCCGGCCAGACCATCATCTCGGGCATGGGCGAGCTGCACCTGGAGATTCTGGTCGACCGCATGAAGCGCGAGTTCAGCGTGGAAGCCAATGTGGGCAAACCGCAGGTCGCTTACCGCGAGACGATCAGGCAGGCGGTGAACGATGTCGAAGGCAAGTTCATCAAGCAGTCGGGCGGGCGCGGCCAGTACGGCCACGCCGTGATCAATCTGGAGCCGCAGCCTTCAGGCAAGGGTTATGAGTTTGTCGACGCCATCAAGGGCGGGGTGATCCCGCGCGAATACATCCCGGCCGTCAACAAAGGCATTGTGGAAACCCTCAAGGCCGGTGTGCTGGCGGGCTACCCGGTGGTCGATGTGAAGGCCACGCTGGTATTCGGCTCCTACCATGACGTCGACTCCAACGAGAACGCCTTCCGCATGGCCGGCTCGCTCGCCTTCAAGGAGGCCATGCGCCGCGCCAAGCCGGTGCTGCTGGAGCCCGTGATGGCGGTCGAGGTCGAAATGCCCGAGGACTTCATGGGCAATGTGATGGGCGACCTGTCGTCACGGCGCGGCATGGTGCAAGGCATGGAAGACATCGCGGGCGGTGGCGGCAAGCTGGTGCGCGCCGAAGTGCCGCTGTCGGAAATGTTCGGCTACTCCACCACGCTGCGCTCGCTCACACAGGGCCGCGCGACCTACACGATGGAGTTCAAGCGTTATGCCGAAACCACGCCCGATGTGTCGGCAGCCATCGTGCGCGGCAAGGCCGGCTAGTGCGCAGGCCGGCAGCGTTACCGGGGTTTCGCGGCGGATAACTGCGCGGCGGCAATCTGTGCCGTCAGCGCGTCCGGCACATAGTGCGGGCCATCGAACAGGTAGATGCGATAGCCAGCGTAGCGCGCCAGCTGCGGCCTGAGCTCGTCAATCGTCGCGCTGCGAAAGCCGCCGCCCGATTGCGGGCGAAACGCCTCGGCAATGATGCGCACCCGCTCCCGCCCCAGCTTTGCCGACAGCACGTCGGCGTACTCCCGCGCGACATGCGCTTCGCGCGCATGGACGCCAACGCCGTC
Organism: Polaromonas sp. SP1; assembly: GCF_003711205.1. Classification (NCBI taxonomy): domain Bacteria; kingdom Pseudomonadati; phylum Pseudomonadota; class Betaproteobacteria; order Burkholderiales; family Comamonadaceae; genus Polaromonas; species Polaromonas sp. SP1. Next base: position 1,017,269 of record NZ_CP031013.1, read on the forward strand.
CTGGAAAAACACCCCCACATCCGGCGGCAACCATTGGGCCAGGCCCTGCACCAGCGCTTCAGGGCCCACATTGGCGCTGTCGTACACGCTGATCCACAGCGGCCGCGGCAAGGCCGCCAGCAGCGGCGCCAGGGAGGGTGCTTCTTTCCAGGTCGGGTCGATCTCCACCGGGAAATACCAGCCCGTCACCTTCAGCGGCGTAGGCTGCGCGGCCAACACCGCCGAGGCCTGCGCAAGCTGCACGATGTCGGCACGCGCGGCTTTCTCGTCAAAGCGGCCGGCCAGGCCGACGATCACATCCTGCGCCCAGGCTTCGCCGGCAATCCGCGGCCACGCCGGCAGCTGCGCCGCCACCGGCAACAGCGGGTTGTTCACAAATGCCACGCCGTCGACGGCTGTCCACTGCACCAGCAGTTCGGTCGCGCCCATGCGCTGCCAGTTGCCGCGCGGATCCAGCGTCTTGTTGTCCGGCTGCCAGACCACACCGGCCAGCGGCGGAACCACAGGCGGCGGGCCGGAACAGGCGCCGAGCAACAACGCCGCCGCCAGTACGGCGCCCAGCCAGTACGGGCGCCCGGAAACGCTGGGCGGCATCCGCATCAGTAAGACAAGGTGGTGACGAGAAACACGCCACCGGCCCGCGAGGCCCCGCTGACGCGCCAGCGGTACTGCAGCGCAACGTCCAGGTAAGAGCGCGGCGCGTTGTAGACATCTTCGCGAAACCAGTAGCGCGCGCTGATGCCGGGCCCGATGCCCACAGAACTGCGCGAGATGGCAGTCGAATTGTAGTCGGCCGCTGCGGACACATGCGGAAACACCACCCACTTGCCGGACTCGCCGACCCGGATACTGCGGCCGACATCTGCCTGCGCCAGGCCGTAGGTTTGCCCCGCAGAAAGATAACGCCCGATCTCGGCCGAATACCGGCTGGTCCACCATGAAGACTGGTCCACGCGCAAGTCACCGCCGGTGCCGCCGGAATAACCCAGCTGGGCCAGCCAGTCGTCACGCCCGCCGGAGGGCGCAAACACCCGACTGATGGAGCCCACGAGGTTGACATCGGTGAAGGGCTTGTGGCGTATGCCGATGGCTGTCTGCAGGGTCTTGCTGCCGGTCGTGCCGCCACCCTTGCTGTACAAGGTTTCAAAGCCGCGCGCAAACACCTCGGTGTAGCGGCCGTTCCTGAAGCCCCAGGGGCGCCAATAAGCCTCGGCGCCGGCCTGCAGGCTGTCGGTGGCGGTGCCCGGCGGCAAGCCCAGCCCCGACACCCCGCCGCGGTAGCTGAGCGAGGCGATCGCCCCGAACTCGCGCGAGACTTCCGCCACCGCACGCCGTGTCTCAAACACCTGCTGCGGTGTCAGCGCCAGCTTCTGCGCATTCGCATCGTCGATGCTGCGCTTGAAATACCCGATCGCCTGCGCGTCTTCGCCCACCCGCACTGCCGCAAAAGCGGCATCACGCCAGGCGGTGTTGGCCAGCTTGCCTGACGCATCGGCGCGGTTGAAGGCTTCGAGCCCCTGTGCATCGTCCCCCACACGAACGGCCAGGTAGGCGCGCTCCACGTCGGACAGGCTGGCCAGCGACCCTGCGGCCTGGGCCTGCTCAAAGCGCAGGCGAGCCTGGTCCGTCAGCCCCAGCTCGGCCAGCAGGTTGATCTCGGTCGCGACGGGCAGCCCGCCCAGGCGCAGCGCTGCCTCAAAGTCTTCGCGCGCCGCGGCTTGCAGGCCCATGCGCTGGCGAATCAGCCCGCGCTGCATGTACAGCGAAGCATCCGGCGCGTCGGCAATCGCAAGCCCTGCCTGCTGCTCGGCCTGCGGGTACTGCCCGCTGCGGTACAAGGAATTCACCATCAGCAACCGGTAGTCGCGGTTGCCCGGAGACAGCGCAAGCGCCTGCTCGGCCTTGCCGGCAGCGCCCGCAAAATCCTGGCGCTCAAAGTCCTGGTAGGCGGCGGCGCCCACAGCTTGCGCCTGCGCATCGGCCATGCGCCGGCGCAGCGGCCCTTGCTGGGCTGCCAGGCGGCCGTCATCCCCGGCAACAGCGACAGCCTGCGTAATGGCCTGGTCCGCCTCGGGCAGGCGCCCGGCCGCGGCCAGCGCATTGACCTGCAGCAACCGGTAGTCGCGGTTCAGCGGCGCAAGGCGCACCGCCTCTTGCGCGGCAATCACCGCAGCCGCGTAGTCCGCGCGGTCATAGGCTTTGTAGCCGGCGTCGGCAGCCGTGAAAGCCGGGTCGGGCGCAGGCGCCGCGGATGGCAGAGGGCCAGCGTCGGGACGCGTAGCCTGCCGCGCCGAAGGCGTTACACGGTTCGCGGGCGCCGCGCGGCCTGCACGCGCTGCCGGCCGGCTCTGCGCCGCGTCCAGCTTGCGAATGAGCTCCTGCAATTGCACGGCGTCGGGCCGCAAGCGCAGCGCCTCATTGGCCTTGCCCCGTGCATCCGCATAGTCACCGCGCGCAAAGGCCTTGTATGCGGCATCCGCCAGCACCCAGGCCGGCCCCGTCAAAGGCAGGTCCGACTGCGCGTGGACGGTCGTCGTGACAGCCGCCATGGCCAGCAGGGACAAGGCCACCGCACGTTTTCCAAAGGAGTTTTTCATGGTTAATTCGCTGGTTGCACACGCGACAGTTCGGCGTGCATCTGTCGCTGCTGATTGACAACCCGCTCGATGACGTCGCGCAGGAGAACACCCTGGTCGACCAGGTAGTCGCCGACACGGCCGTGGCGGTCGGGGCGGTAGGTCTGCATCGCATTTTCAAAAACCTGGCGCTTGAGCAGGCCTTGCTCTACCAGCATGTCACCGAGCAAAGGCACACCGGGCACGCCGCCGTTCACTCTGGAGAAACTGTCATCGACGCCCCTGAGCAAGCGCAGTCCGATGGCCAGTTCGCTCTCGCGCACGATGCGCTGCCTGGGTTCAACACCGAAGATTTCCACGAGCTCGCTCACCGCCTCGTCCGGCAACGGTGTCACCACAGCCAGGATGGGCTGGCTGCCGGGATCAAGCCCTATATAGATGGCCCGAAAGCGCGTGCCGAAATCCTTGGGCGTGGCGCCCGCATGGTCCATGACCAGCGCTTTGGTCAACTTCGTGCGTACCAGGCCCGACTGGTACGCGATGGCTTCGGCCAGCGTTTCCTCGTCGAGCCAGCCATTGGAAATCAGGATCTGGCCCAGCGGCATCTCGGTGAGCGCCTGCTCCTTGAGCGCCTTGCTCAGCATCTCCTCGTCCACCGCCTTCCACGACTGCAGCAATTCGCCCAGCCGCTGGCGGCGGCGCAGCAGCTGGCCGCCGGTGGGAAAGTCATGCATGGTCTTGTCCCACGCCAGCGCCTTGCCGCGAAAGAGGTAAGACAGATAGAGGCGCCAGGCGCGCGCTACGGCCATGAAATTGACGAAGTTGCTGACCACCATGCGCGGCAGCGACATCAGGCCGTGCTCCCAGCCGTAGAGCGTGGTGGTGAAGTAAATGCGGTGCCCGCAGCGGATGATCAGCGACACCGCGTTCAGGTAAATCAGCACGCGCCACCAGCTGTTCTCGGCAAACAGCGAGGGATAGAACACACTCCACCAGCCCGTCGCCAGGCCGATGTGAAACACCAGGAACTGCAACACCAGCACATAGGCCAGCACGTTGACCAGCGCGGTGATGGTGCTTTTGCGGTCACGCAGCAGCAGGTAGCGTGCGGCCAGCGAGCCCTGCCAGGCGATCTGCTCCCAGCTCTGCAGGCCGATTCCCAGCACCCAGCGCGCTTTTTGGCGGTAAGCCTGGCGGAAGGTATCCGGGAAAAATTCCCGGACCGACAGCGGCATGCGCACCAGCACTTCACGCTTGGGTTTGGAGCCGAACCAGGCCGTCCGCGCCACCCGGAAGCCGACCGGAAACACGCCGAAGATGGCCTGCATGCCCAGTTGCCCCAGGCGGTTGCCGACGTCGTAATCCTCGGTCAGGCTGTCCGTGTTGAAGGGCTTGTTGCGCGTGGAGCCGACCAGCGCCTTCAGGGCGCGCCTGGAAAAGCAGGTCCCGACACCCGCGGACGGCACGACGCCGGCCACGCTCTCGCGCACCACCATGTCTTTGGCATGGCTCTCGGCGAACTCGTCCATGTAGGTTCCGGCCACCAGCTCGTACCATTCGCGCTCGAGCGAGGCGACCGGCAACTGGATCATGTCCTTGCGCGGGAGCAGGTAGTTGAAGAACTTCAGCTCCAGCGGGTGCAACACATCCTCGCTGTCGTGCAGCACCACGCCGGCGAACTCCATGCCGTGCTCTTCCTCATACGCAAAAATGGCCTGCACCACCCAGTTCAGGCAGTCGGCCTTGCAGGTGGGCCCGGCGTGCGGCACTTCCACGCGATGCAGCTGCTTGTAGCGCTTTTGCATGCGCTCGACTTCTTCGATGGTTTTTGCATCGTTGACATAAGTGCCGACAAACACCACATAGTTCTGGTACTCCAGCACCTCGACCATGTTTTCGATCATGGCTGCGATCACGTCGTATTCGAGCCATGCAGGAACCATGATGGCCAGCGTCTGCTCACTCTTTTCGCGCAGGTGCTCCGCGGTCATGGGTGCATATTTGCGCTTGACTGTGAAGGAGCGGAAAACGCGCCGCGTCCAGTACCAGGCGTCGATGAAAAGGTCGTCGACCGAAGAGATGAAAATCAGCACTGCGACTATCGCGGCCAGCATCTCCAGGGCCGCGTAGTAGTTGGCGGTAAAAAGTGTCCAGATCATGGCGGTTTCCCTGGGCCCGGCCTACAGCGCGGAGTCCTTCTCGGCCGACTTGCGGCGGCGTACCCGGCTGGCAAACACCAGCAGCGCGATCATGAAGACCACGCCGAGGATGGGCAGCATCCACCAGTAACCGCGGGCGAGCAGCCAGGGGCCGGCGTTGTCACCCACCGCCTTGCGCCCCGCCGGGTCTGCCATGTTCATTTCCGTCAGCAATCCGTTCGGGCCGATGACGGCGATATCGCCGGCGCCCAGCAGGAGGGGCTTGTCCAGCGCAGGCGACTGCCCGGCCACGGTGCGATAGAGCACGCCGCTGTCGCCGCCGGCCTTGACGACTTCAACGATCGCGATCTTGTCCAGCCCCTTGATGTCGATGACCGCGCCGTCGCTGCCGCCGTCCATCACCAGCCGGCCTTCTTCGAGCGTCACCCTGGACTTCGCGTCCTTGAAAGGCAGTTCCATCGCAAGGAAGGCGCCGCCCGGCGCAGGCACGGCGTCGCCGGTCACCGCCGTGAACCGGGCCTTCATGGGCGATACGCCGGTCGTCGACGCCAGGCGTATCACGCGCGGCAGCGAGGCAGTCGCATCCGCCAGGTAGGCGGCAGGAACCATCACATGCGCACCGGCGGCATAACGCGCCACCATGCCGGTGAAATCAGCAGAGGGGTCGGCTTTCTCCAGCAGCATGCGGCTGCTCGGCAGCACGGACACCGGGTAGGGCTCAGGCGTTTCGCGGCAACGGTCGCTGGCCAGCTGGCGCACAAAGGTGACGCGCAGGGTGTTGCGCGACGCCAGGGCATACGCGGGGATGCGTGCGGTCACGCTTTCAACTTTGCCGTTGGCGTCCATCTGCCGGGCGCCCAGCAGGATGTCGTTCAGGAACACCGAGACCACTGGCGGGGTGCGCGCCGCGCTCGGCGCGGCGGCAACATCCAGCACCAGGCTCGAAGGCAGGCGGCCGTCGGCGGCCACTGCGCCAATGTCAAAGCTGGCATTCCAGTCGGCGTGCGACAGCACATCGAAGCTGCCGGGCTTGCCGCCCAGGTATTTCAGGGAGACGGCGGATGCATCGCCCGCCGGGTCGGCCGCGCTGCGCACCAGCAAGGACGACGCAACAGCAATGCGATTCCAGTAGGTGCTGAACATGCCGGCGGCCTGCGCGCCGGCATCCGCCGCCACCACGATGGCCGGGTTGCCGAACGCTTGCGACAACCGGATTTCACCGGCGGCGGCGGGCTGCGCGGCGGGATCGAGCGCGCGCGTGCGCCACTCGGCAAAGCCGGCGACCGCATCCGGCGCAGCCGTTTGCAGCTGGCCTCGCAGCGCGTCCAGGGAGGCTGCCATGCCGGTGGTCAAGGCCTTGTCGGCAATGACAATGTCGGCGCGCAGCGGGCTGCCGGCGCCCAGTGACAGCAAGGCGCCCACTTCGGCGGCGTCCTTGAGTTTGTAGCTGCCGCCCTGGGCCAGCGCGGCGAAGGCCGGAATGCCGCGCAAGGCGGCCGGCACGGCCAGGCCGTCCAGGTTCACCGTGTCACCCACCGCGGGCAGCGCAACCACCCTGGCGCGCTTGCCGGCCCGCTCCAGCGCCACACCCATGCGCCAGGCCGAGTCGTAAGCACCCGAGCTCAGGTTGTTCGAGGAAATCAAAATCACCGGCGCCGACGGCAAGGCGCCCCATGCGGTCGTCAGGTCGCGCACCGCGCTGCCGTCATAGCGATAGGTAAAGCGCGAGTCGGGTTCGATGCGCAGCACATTGCCGGCCGCGCGGCCGTCGGTACATTGCCACTCCGCGCCCATGGCGCTGCTCCAGTTCAGGCCCATGCGGACAAACCCGCTGGGCCGCGGCGAGCCGTCGACGCCCAACACCAGGCTGGCGTCGCCCTTGTCTTGGGCCATCGGCCGCGACGACACCGGGTAGGAGTCGAGCGACACCACGAAGCTGGTGCGCCCGCCGTCTGCACGCATGTAGTTGGCGTTGAGCTTGATCTCGCCGGCGCTGATCGGCACGTTCGCGGGAACGGGCAGGTACAGCTCACGCACGGTTTCGGGTGCGCCCAGCACCAGCGGCCCCTTGAAGCCGAGGTCGGCAAAAGTGATTTCGCGCGACACCCAGCGGTCTGCCGCCAGGCGCCTGAAGACCTCGGCAGCGCTCGCCGCCGGGCCGGCCGCGGCAGGGGCGGGGGCCGGCTGGCCATTGGTCAGCAGCGGCAGGCATGCCGCAAAAAGCAGGCCGGAGCCGCGCACAAGAAGCGGCAGGCGTGTGGGAAGTTTGGGCAGGGTAGTCATGGCGTTATTCCTTGGTATCGCGGGGTATCGGGTTCGGGTATCAGGTCAATCTGGTGACCGGGTCATCGGGGCATCGGGTCATCGGGCGTTGCGGCGCCGGTCGCGGCAAACAGCACAAACTCCGGCGGTTCCGAAGGGCCGCCGGAGGTGTCCGTGCAATGGGCCTGCAAACTCAAGCGAGTTCAGGCAGTGCAGCGGATTGGGTGGCAAACGAAGTGGCCAGGGCGGCCACAATCTGCCGCGAGGCAGTACCGTCGCCGAACGGGTTGCCGGCCTGCGACATCCGCGTGTAGGCCGCCGAGTCCGTCAACAGCCTAAGGGTTTCGCGCACGATCACCGGGCGCGACGCGCCGATCAGCAGGGCGCAGCCCGCATCAACCGCTTCGGGCCGTTCGGTTTCATCGCGCAGCACCAGCACCGGCACGCCAAACGTGGGCGCCTCTTCCTGCAGGCCGCCGGAGTCGGTCAGCACCAGGCAGGCATCGACTAGCGCCTGCTGCATCTGTGTGTAATCGAGTGGGGCCGTCAGCCTGACATTGGGCAGGCCGCCGAGGATGGCGTTGACGGGCTTCTGGATCACCGGGTTCAGGTGCACCGGGAACAGCACCTGGAGCTCAGGCTGCTGCCTGGCGATCTCGGCGATGGCGCGGCAGATCTCGGCCACATCGTCACCCCAGTTCTCGCGCCGGTGAACCGTCACCAGCAGATGGCCCCGCCCGGACACCGAGCGTTTGATGTCGTGGCGTTTGCAGGCCCAGTTCTGGGCGTCGATCACGGTGTTGCCCGTAACGTGGATTTTTGCGTCGGCAATGCCCTCGGCCTGCAGCGCGGCCTGGGCGCCCTGCGTGGGCGCAAAGTGAAATTGCGCCAGGCGGCTGATCATCTGCCGCAAGCCTTCCTCAGGAAAAGGCCGGTTGAGGTTGTAGGTGCGAAGGCCCGCCTCGACATGCGCCAGCGCAATGCGATGGTAGAAGGCTGCCAGCCCACCCTGAAAAGCGCTTTCCGTGTCGCCCTGAACGATCACCAGGGACCAATCCCGCTGCAGCATCACTGCGTCCAGCTGTTGCCGGCAGCCCATGCTGAACTCCAGCAGGCTGGCGCCGCTGCGCTTAAGCGAGATGTCGGGCGTCACATCAAAGCAGTCAAATACCTGCTGGGCCATTTCGGCGTGCTGGCCGGTGTGCAGCCATTGCACGCGGGCCCACGGCGCTTCACGCAGCGCGTGATAGACCGGCGCAAGTTTGATGATTTCGGGGCGCGTGCCCGAGACGATGAGGATGTTTTTCATATGCCTGCTTTTGAAAGGTGATGGAGGGATTCATCGGCCTGAAAGCGGCAAACGAAAGAGGACGGGAAGTAAAAAGAACTCCAGGCAAAGCCCGAAGCTCACGCTGCGCGGGCCGCAATGCCCGCGTTGCTTGCAGCCTCCTGGCTGTGAAGATCCACAATCACCACCAGGTCGCCGCCAAAACGGCCGACGCCCAGCTCGCTGATCAGTTGCTGCTCCTGTTCGGCCGAATCCATGCGCAAAAAGCACAAGGCCTGGCGTTTGCCGGCATGCCCGGCGGCAAGAATGTCCAGCCTGGCGATAGAGCCGAAACGGGAACAGACGGACAGCAGCGCCGGTCGCAGGGCGCCAATGTCGGGGAAGCCATTGAGTTGATCGAGGGTGGTGTCCATGTTTACTTCCTGCTAAATATTGGGTCGCTTTCGCCTTCACTTCTCTATAAGTTGAAAACTTAAGTACGAACATCAATGTAAGAAGCGATTCCAGGGGAAACACTGAGCGAAAGCCTCCCACCCATGTAGGACGAACCCTCGCCGCCTGCCCGAATCGTGACTTTCACCCGCATTCGCCATAAACCCAAGATACGGCTTGTAGCGCTTGTTGTCTGTTCGGCACCGAACTTGCGCGTCCTGCTCAAATGCGCGTTCTTATGTAGGACGAGGCGAAGGACGGCACGCGAACAGCTGCGGCAATCAAAGTGGCTTGTGTTGAGAGGGAATCTGCGCTTGTCCTACCTTGGCGAGCGCTAACGGATGTCAGTCGTTTGCCTGACAGGCTGTTGTGATGCATGAGCTGACTTGTCTGAAAAGCAGCTGGCGCAACCCACGGAGCCCCTATGGCATTCATTACCTATCTCGCAGACAACCACAGCGCCGTTTCCCACACGCTGACCCCACAAGAGGCCGCGCATCCAGCGGCCACCAGGCGGGCTGGCTGATCCATGGACAAACTCCTCACACTGGTGCCAAGGCAGCCGGGTTACACCCACGAAGACGCGGCAAGCCGGATGCTGGGCCTGCTGGAGCGCGCCGCCAAGGCCGGCGCATGGGCCGTCGACTTGCCGGCCCGCCACTTCACCTGGACGGCCCAACTGGCCACCCTGCTGGACATTGCACCCTCGGCAGTGCCATCGTTCGAAGACGCGCTGGCCTTCTATGCCCCGGAATCACGCGTGCTGATGGCCGGCGCATTCGAAGCCTGCATGGAACACGGCACGCCCTTCGACGAAGAAGCCCAGGTGATTGCATCAGGCGGGCGGGTGCTGTGGATGCGCTGCCTGGGCGAAGCGCTGCGCGATGCCTCCGGCGAAGTGGTGCGCATCCAGGGCATCCTGCACGACCTCACAGACAAAAGGAAGGCGGAGCAGGACGCGTTGCGCCTGACGATGCGGCTGAGCACCACCCTGGCCAGCATCGCGGACGCCTTTGCCACGCTGGACATGGAAGGCCGCTTTACCTATGTGAACCCTGAAAGCGAGCGGCTGCTGCGCCGCAAAAGCCGGGACCTGCTGGGCCAGACGCTCTGGCAGGCGATGAACGCGAACCGCGGCGGCCGCCTGCGGCGCGAGGTGCGCCTGGCGCTGGTCAACGGCCAGCCGGTGGAGTTTGAAGAGTTCTACGCAGAGCTCGGCAAATGGCTGGAGTTGCGCGCCTATCCTTTTGAAGAAGGCCTGGCCGTGTACTTTCGCGACATCACCGAACGCAAGGCCGCCAAAGACGAGATCGAGCACCTGGCGTTTTATGACGCATTGACCCAATTGCCGAACCGCCAGCTGTTGATGGACAGGCTGCAAAGCGCCCTGGCCTGCAGTGCCGACCATTCACGCATAGGCGCGCTGATGTTCATCGACCTGGACCACTTCAAGGTGCTGAACGACACACTGGGCCATTCGAAGGGTGACCTGCTGCTGCAAAAGGTGGCTTCACGCCTGACGGCCTGTGTCAGGCACAACGACACGGTGGCCCGGCTCGGCGGCGATGAATTTGTGGTGTTGCTGGAAGACCAGGGAGAAAACCCCGAAACCGCCATCGCCGGAACGCGGGTGGTCGGGGAGAAGATCCTCGCAGCGCTCAGCGAGCCCTATGACCTCGTGGGCCACGAGCACCACGCGACGTGCAGCATCGGCATCACCTTCTTCAGCCAGCAACAGGAAGGCATAGGCGACCTGCTCAAGCAGGCCGACCTGGCGATGTACGGCGCCAAGGCGGCAAGCCGCAACACCCTGTGCTTCTTCGACCCCGAAATGCAGGCAGCTGCCACCGCCAATGCGGCCATCAATGTGGAGCTGCGCCAGGGCCTGCGCAACAAGGACTTTGTGCTGCACTACCAGCCCCAGGTGGGCAACGAAGGCCACATGGTGGGCGCGGAGGCCCTGGTCCGCTGGCGGCATCCGCAGCGCGGGCTGGTGTTTCCCGACGAGTTCATCTCGCAGGCCGAAGAAAGCGGGCTCATCCTGCCGCTGGGCAAATGGGTGCTCGACACCGCCTGTGCGCAGCTCGCAGCCTGGGCCTTGCGCCCCGAGACGCACAAGCTGAGCATTGCCGTCAATGTCAGCGTGCGCCAGTTCCGGCACCCTGATTTTGTCGAGATGGTGATGGCGGCGATCGACGAGGCGGGCGTCAGCGCCCACAGGCTGAAGCTGGAACTGACCGAAAGCCTGCTGGCCTCGAACATCGAGGTCACGATCGCCAAGATGGGCATCCTCAAAAAGGCCGGCGTCACGTTGTCGATTGATGATTTCGGCATGGGCTACTCGGCGCTCTCTTACCTGAAGCACCTGCCGCTGGACCAGCTCAAGATTGACCGCAGCTTTGTCAAAGACGTGCTGACCGACCCCAACGACGCCGCCATTGCCCGCACCATCATCGGCCTGGCGCAAAGCCTGGGCCTGGGCGTGATGGCCGAAGGGGTCGAGACCGAAGCCCAGCGCGAATTTTTGGTGCGCTATGGCTGTGGTTGCTACCAGGGCTACCTGTTTTGCAAAGCGCTTCCCATCGACGAACTTGAAGCCTTCATGCGAAGCATGCGGGTTTGAGAATGCCGCCTGTTAGTTAGCACTGGTAGCACTGGTAGTACTGTTAGTACGTGTTTCTCCTAACTATGGGAAAACCCGCTTTGTGCCGATAGTCACCAACCATGCACCACCATGGCCATGGCTTTTTATGACGCACACACCCCTGATTGAATTGACCCGCGGCGGGACCCTGGAATGCCAGCACCTGGGCTCTGTGGCCGTCGTCAATACACAAGGCCGTCTGCTGGCCCATGCCGGCGACCCGCACTGGCTGACTTTTTCCCGCTCCACGCTCAAGGCCTTGCAGGCGCTTCCTTTTTTCGAGGCCGGCGGCCCCGCGCAATTCGGTTTCAGCACGCGGCAGCTCGCCATGCTGTGCGCCAGCCACAACGGCGAAGACATGCATGTGGCGGAAACCCAGGGCATGCTGGACAAGGCCGGCCTGACGTACAAGGCGCTGCGCTGCGGCTGTCATGTGCCGGGCATCTTCTCCCAGCTGGACGAGGCGCCGCCGCCCGGCCTGGTGTTTGACGAGCGCCATAACAACTGCAGCGGCAAACACGCCGGCTTTTTGGCGTACTGCGTGCAGCACGGCCTGGGCCTGGACGACTACATCGCACCCGAACACCCCTTGCAGCAGGCCATACGCCGCGACGTCGCCCGCGCCGCAGGCATGGACGCCAACGACTTCAAAATGGGCATCGACGGCTGCTCGGCGCCCAACTACGCCCTGCCCCTGTCCAAGCTGGCCCGCGCTTACGCACGGCTGGCCAGCGGCGCCCGCGACGCCGAATTCGGCCAGAGCTTTTCAGCCCTGGGCGAAGCGATGACCGCCCACCCCGAACTGGTGTCCGGCACCCGCCGCAACGACCTGGCCTTCATGCGCGCAGGCCGCGGCGACTGGGTCACCAAGGTGGGCGCCGACGGCGTGCAGGTGGTGGGCAGCAAGTCGCGCGGCGAAGCGATCGCATTGAAGGTCATGGACGCCAACAAGGTCGCGCTGTTTGCCGCCACCGTCGAGGTGCTGGACCAGTTGGGCTGGCTGGACGATGCGCAGCAGGAAGAGCTGGCGGTTTGGCGGGCGCGGGAGATTGTGAATGTGCGGGGGGTGGTGGTGGGGCAGAGGCGGGCGGCTTTTCGGTTGCAGGCTGGGTGAGCCCCCACGCCCGTCCCCGTTTCTTCCGGTATTCGGATTTCTGTCTTCGGCTGTTTGGTATTCCTGTCCCCACCCCCTTGTGGATGCGCCGAGGAGCGCAGGACCAGACGGATCAGGGCAAAAACTTGTTTGAGCCGAAGGCGAGTTGTTTTTGACCCCGGCTGGGCCGAGCACCGCAGGTTGCCCGTAGCGAAGCGAAGGGACGCAGGAGCCAGGGTCGCCTTTTTTTGCTTACTTTTTTTGGCGAAGCAAAAAAAGTGAGTCGCATGCCGGGCGACTCCCGGCCGGCAAGCCGCAGCAAAAAACACATCGCCGGAGCACCACCAGGCTTCGATACCTCAGCCCGAACGGGGAGGGGGAGGCTTCGACAGGCTCAGCCCGAACGGGTGACGGGTGACGGGTGACGGGTGACGGGTGACGGGTGACGGGAACAGAAAGGATCAACCCCCTCCAGCCAGAAGCGCCGCATTCCCCCCCGCAGCCGTCGTATTCACCGTCACCGTCTGCTCGGCACAAAACCGGTACAGGTAATGCGGCCCACCCGCCTTCGGGCCGGTGCCCGACAAGCCCTCGCCGCCAAACGGCTGCACGCCCACCACCGCGCCGATCATGTTGCGGTTCACATAAATATTGCCGACATGCGCCGCCGCGGCCAGTGCCTGCGCGCGGGAGTCGATGCGCGTCTGGATGCCGAGCGTGAGGCCGTAGCCCAGCGCGTTGATCTGCGCAATCACCGCTTCCGGGTCTTTCAGGTCGCCGCTGCCCCAGCGCACCACCTGCAGCACGGGGCCGAAGATTTCGTCTTTCACGTCGGCCAGGCTGCGTACTTCAAAGGCGGCGGGGGAAATGACATTTGCTATCGAATTAATAGCTGAATCCCTATGCGCATCCTGGGCTACAAGCACTTTTGATGCAGAACCCAGGCGCTGCAAATGCTTCTGGATGTTGTCGTACGCTTCGCGGTCGATCACCGGGCCGACATCGGTGGCAAGGTCTGCGGTCTCGCCAACCACCAGTTCTTTGGCCGCGCCCTTGATCATCTCGATCACGTGGTCGGCAATGCCTTCATGCACACACAACAGGCGCAGCGCCGAGCAGCGCTGGCCGACACTGCGAAACGCGCTTTGCACCACCGCATCGGCTACCTGCTCGGGCAGGGCCGTGCTGTCGACCAGCATGGCGTTGATGCCGCCGGTCTCGGCGATCAGCGGCACGATGGGGCCGTCTTTGGCGGCGAGTGCGCGGTTGATGATTTTGGCGACCTGGGTCGAGCCGGTGAACACCACACCGGCCACGCCGGGTGCGGCCACCAGCGCGGCGCCCACCGTTTCACCGGCGCCGTGCGCCAGTTGCAGCGCGCCTTCGGGCACACCGGCTTCGTGCAGCAGTTTCACGGCTTCAAAGGCGATGCCCGGCGTCTGCTCGGCCGGCTTGGCGGCCACGGCATTGCCGGTGGCCAGCGCGGCGGCGACCTGGCCGGTGAAGATGGCCAGCGGAAAGTTCCACGGGCTGATGCACACCCACACGCCGCGCGCCGACAGGCGCAGCTCGTTGGTCTCACCGGTCGGGCCGGGCAGCGCCACCGGCTGCATGATGCGCTCGGCCTCACCCGCGTAGTAGCGCAAAAAGTCCACCGCCTCACGCACTTCCGACACGGCGTCGCCCCAGGTCTTGAAAGCCTCTTTGACCAGCAGCGCGCAGAACTTCGGCATCTGCTGCTCCATCGCATCGGCGGCACGGCGCAAGGTGGCGGCGCGTTCGGCGACGGGCACTTTGCTCCATTTTTGATAGCTAGAGGTACACGTCCTGATTAGGCTGGGGGCCGATTTGGCATCAAACTCCGGCACCATGGGAACAGCCGTTGCGGCCAGCGCGGCGAGCAGCGGCGCACGCATGCTTTGCACCGTCAGGTCCAGCCCCAGGCTGTTGGGCCGGGCCGGGCCGTAGAGCGCGGGCGGCAGCGGCAGCGACGATTCGGGCTGCAGGCGAAGCGGCGAGGTCAGCAGCTCGCCAATGCCGACCGACTCGTCGGCGAGCTGGTGCACAAAGGAGGAGTTGGCGCCGTTTTCCAGCAGGCGGCGCACCAGGTAGGCCAGCAGGTCGCGGTGGGCGCCCACCGGTGCGTACACGCGGCAGCTAATCAGCGGGTTCTTCAGCACTTCACGGAACACGCCCTCGCCCATGCCGTGCAGGCGCTGCAGCTCAAACGGCACCGCGTTGCGCGACGCCATCTGCAAGATCGCAGCGATGGTCGCAGCGTTGTGGCCAGCAAACTGCGGGTAGATCGCATCGGGCGCGGCCAGCAGCGCTTGCGCGCACGCCAGGTAAGACACATCGGTGTGGTGCTTGTGCGTGAAGACCGGGTAGTGCGGCAGGCCCATCTCCTGTGCGCGTTTGATTTCCGAATCCCAGTACGCGCCCTTGACCAGGCGGCACATCAGGCGCAGTTTGTACTTGCGGGCTATGGCGGCGATGTGGCCGATCAGCTCCAGCGCGCGCGTCTGGTAGGCCTGCATGGCCAGGCCAAAGCCCTGCCACTGCGGGTGGTGTTGCGCCACCAGGGCGGCCAGCGCTTCAAACACGTCGAGCGACAGCTCCAGCCGGTCGACTTCTTCGGCGTCTATGGTCAGGTTGATGTTGGCCTTGGCCGAGAGCTCACACAGCCCCCAGACACGCGGCACCAGTTCGGCCATCACGCGCTCGCGCTGGGCGTCTTCATAACGCGGGTGCAAGGCGCTGAGCTTGATGGATATACCATCATTTTGCTCTGTAGCCCTTGCTGTGCTTGCACTTACAGCTATCGATTTAATAGCGTTGGTGTAGCTGGCCAGGTAACGCAGCGCATCGGCGTCGGTGCGCGCGCCCTCGCCCAGCATGTCGTAGCTGAAGCGCAAATTCGGGATTTTTTTGCGGCTGTCGTCGGCTTCGTTCATCGCGTCGGCAATCGTCTGGCCCAGAACAAACTGCCGGCCCAGCAGCTGCACGGCGCGCAAGGTGGCGGCCACGACCGTGCGCGCGCCCAGCTTGGTCATCATGGTCGGCTGCCCGCCTTCCGGCAAAAACATCTTGGACATCGAGATAGCCGAGGCCGACAGCCGCGCCATCACGCCGTCGCCGGCGGCGTCGAAGTCGGCGCGGCCGAGCTGGTCGGCCGTCAGGGCAATCGCGGTTTCGGCATCGGGCACGCGCAGCAGCGCTTCGGCCAGCCGCATCAGCGCCAGGCCTTCGGCGCTGGAGATCGGGTATTCCTTGAGCAGGCTTTCCATCGCCCAGAAGGGCGGCGGGTTGTCTCGCACGGCCTGCACCCAGGGCTGGGCCGCATGCGCCGCCGCCGCCCAATCCAGCGCGCCGGCCAGGCCCTGCAGGTGGGCGGCGACGATGTCGGCTTCAGGACGGTACGGAAACGGCAGGCGGGGGGAAACTGGCATCAGGGGCTCCATAGAGGGTTTCACGGTGAAAGCAGGCTGCTGAAGTGCAATACCGCGATATTCCCTTGAAGTACGCCGAATTTCCCGCTAAATTTGCGCGATTCACAGAATAATTCACTACCCATGTTTGAAGCCTCCCCAGAAATTGACCGCATTGACCTGAAAATCCTGAATGTTCTGCAGCAGGATGGCCGCATTTCCAACCTGAAGCTGGCCGAAAGCGTGGCTTTGTCGCCCACCGCGGTGCTGGCCCGCGTGCAGCGCCTCACGCGGGACGGCTACATCCTGGGCTATGAGGCGCTGCTCAATCCGCTCAAGCTGGGCGCCGGGATGATGGTGTTTGTCGAGGTGTTGCTGGACCGCACCACACCCAATGTGTTTGAGGCCTTCAAGGCGGCGGTGCAGGTGCACCACGAAATCACCGAATGCCACATGGTGGCCGGTGGCTTTGACTATTTGCTCAAGACGCGCATGGCCGACATGGCGGCCTACCGCTCGTTTGCCGGCACGGTGCTCTGGCAGCTGCCGGGTGTGCGCGAAACCCGTACCTACGCGGTGATGGAAGAAGTGAAAAATACCACCCGGCTGGCGCTGGGGGTCTGAGCCGGGTTGCCGCGCTTGCAAACAGGCAGCTGCTGGCAATAATGCGAGCTGAATCCCCGCCTTCATTTCACATTCAACAGGAATGCCCATGAAACACTGCCTCCCCGCCCTCGCCACCACCCTGATGCTGGCCCTGGCCACCGGCGCCTCCGCCCAAACCACCAAGCCGGGTTTGTGGGAAATCACCAACAAGATGCAGTCCAGCTCCGGCGAGATGGAAAAAGCCATGGCCACCATGGAAAAGCAGCTGGCCAGCATGCCGCCCGAGCAGCGCAAGCAGATGCAGGACATGATGGCCAAGCAGGGCATGTCCATGGGCTCCAGCGCCGGCGGTGCGATGAACGTGAAGATGTGCATCACCAAGGAAATGGCCGAGCGCAACGAACTGCCGCAACAGCAGCAAGGCGACTGCAAAACCACCCAGTCGCCCCGCAGCGGCAACACCATGAAGTTCTCTTATGTGTGCACCCAGCCGCCGTCCAGCGGCGAAGGCGTGATGACCTTCAACGGCGACACCGCCTACACGATGAAGATGAACACCACGACCAACGTCAAAGGCAAGGCCGAGAAGATGACGATGGATGCTTCGGGGAAGTGGTTGTCGGCGGATTGCGGCAATATCAAGCCGAGGAAATAGCCCCCACGGTCGCTCACTTCGTGTAGCTTCCTGCCCCCCGAGGGGGCCGCCCGCCATGCGGCCCGGCAAAGCCGGTTCCGCGGCTCATGCTGGCTTGAAGAGCCCTCTGCTAGAGCGGCTTATCTACCGCCAAAGATGGCGGTGCCTACACGCACCATCGTGCTGCCCGAATGGATCGCTGCTTCCAGATCGGCTGTCATGCCCATCGACAAGGTGTCCATGGGCGCAGGCAACGCGCCAGAGGCGTTTATCTCATCAAACAGGGCCCTGGCCCGCGCGTGGACTGCACATGCCGCTACAAAATCAATAGCAGGCTCCGGAATCGACATCAAGCCGCGCAGCACCAGATTCGGCAGCTGCGCCACCTCTTGCGCCAGCGCCATCACTTCATCCGGCGCCACACCTGACTTGTTGGCGCCGCCGTCGACATTGACCTGCAGGCAGACCTGCAGGGGCGGCAGCCCGGGCGGGCGCTGCTCGCTCAGGCGCTGGGCGATTTTGAGGCGGTCCACCGACTGCACCCAGTCAAAGTGCTCGGCCACCAGGCGGGTCTTGTTGCTTTGTATCGGGCCTATGCAGTGCCACTCCAGCGCCGGCACGCCGGGCTGGCCGCGCAGCGCCAGGATCTTCTCCACGCCCTCGGCAATGTAGTTTTCGCCAAAGGCCCGCTGGCCGTCAGAGGCCGCCTCCGCCACGGCGCCGGCGCCAAAGGTTTTGGAGACGGCGAGCAGCCGCACGGTGGCCGGGTGGCGGTTGGCGGCGAAGCAGGCCGTGGTTATCCGGTCACGGACAAGCTGGAGATTGCACACAATCGTGGTCATAATCGAACTGTAAACTTAGTTTCAAAACCATTTTCAGAGGGTCATTGGGATGGATATCACGCAGCTGCTGGCTTTTAGCGTCAAGAACAAGGCGTCTGACTTGCATTTGTCGGCAGGCTTGCCCCCCATGATCCGGGTCCACGGCGATGTGCGGCGCATCAACATCGACCCGCTGGACCACAAGCAGGTGCATTCCATGGTGTACGACATCATGAACGACACCCAGCGCAAGACGTATGAAGAATTCCTGGAAGTCGACTTTTCCTTTGAGATCGACGGGCTGGCCCGCTTTCGCGTCAATGCCTTCAACCAGAACCGCGGCGCCGGCGCCGTGCTGCGGACCATTCCGTCCAAGATCCTGACGCTGGAGCAGCTCAACGCCCCCAAGATTTTTGGCGACCTGGCCATGAAACCGCGCGGCATGGTGCTGGTGACCGGGCCTACCGGCTCGGGCAAGTCCACCACGCTGGCGGCCATGGTCAACTTTTTGAACGAAAACGAGTACGGCCACATCCTCACGGTGGAAGACCCGATCGAGTTCGTACACGAATCCAAAAAATGCCTGATCAACCAGCGTGAAGTCGGCCCGCACACGCTGAGCTTTAACGCCGCGCTGAAATCCGCGCTTCGCGAAGATCCGGACGCCATCCTGGTGGGCGAAATGCGCGACCTGGAAACGATTCGCCTGGCCATGTCGGCCGCTGAAACCGGCCACCTTGTGTTCGGCACGCTGCACACCTCCAGCGCCGCCAAAACCATCGACCGGATCATCGACGTGTTCCCGGCCGAAGAAAAGGAAATGATCCGCTCCATGCTGTCGGAGTCTCTACAGGCCGTGATCTCGCAGACGCTGTGCAAAACCAAGGACGGCGCAGGCCGCGTGGCGGCGCACGAGATCATGCTGGGCACCAGCGCCATCCGCAACCTGATCCGCGAAGCCAAGGTTGCGCAGATGTACTCGTCCATCCAGACCGGCAACAGCGTGGGCATGCAGACGCTGGACCAGAATTTGACCGAGCTGGTCAAACGCAATGTCATATCGGCCGCCGAAGCGCGCGGCAAAGCCAAAATCCCCGAGAACTTCCCAGGCTAATCCAGTCCGCCGTCTTTCCGTTGACCACAGAATCTGTTTGAAAGGAGTCGCAAATGGAACGCGACCAGGCCAGTAAATTCATCAACGACTTGCTCAAACTGATGGTCAGCCGTAACGGCAGTGACTTGTTCATCACGGGCGACTTCCCGCCGGCCATGAAGGTCGACGGCAAGGTGACCAAGGTGTCGCCGCAGCCGCTGAACGCCGGGCACACGCTGGCGCTGGCCCGTTCCATCATGAACGACAAACAGGCGGCCGAGTTTGAGCGCACCAAGGAATGCAATTTCGCCATCTCGCCGCCGGGCGTGGGGCGTTTCCGGGTCAATGCCTTCATCCAGCAGGGCAAGGTCGGCATGGTGATGCGGACGATTCCCGCGACCCTGCCCACCATCGATGGCCTGGGAGTGCCCCAGGTGCTCAAGGAAGTCGTCATGAGCAAGCGCGGCCTGACCATCCTGGTCGGCTCCACCGGCTCGGGCAAGTCCACCACGCTGGCCGCCATGGTCGACTGGCGCAACGAGCAGTCTTACGGCCACATCATCACGATTGAAGACCCGGTGGAGTTTGTGCACGCGCACAAGAACTGCGTGATCACCCAGCGTGAAGTGGGCCTGGACACCGACAGCTGGGAAGCCGCCCTGAAAAACACGCTGCGCCAGGCGCCCGACGTGATTTTGATGGGTGAGATCCGCGACCGCGAAACCATGGAACACGCCATCGCATTCGCCGAAACCGGCCACCTTTGCCTGGCCACCCTGCACGCCAACAGCGCCAACCAGGCGCTGGACCGCGTGATCAACTTCTTCCCCGAAGAGCGCCGCACGCAGCTGCTGATGGACTTGTCGCTCAATCTCAAGGCCATGATCTCGCAGCGCCTGGTCCCCAAGCAGGACGGCAAGGGCCGTTTTGCCGCGGTCGAGGTGATGTTGAACTCGCCGCTGATCTCCGACCTGATCTTCAAGGGCGAAGTCTCCGAGATCAAGGAGATCATGAAAAAGAGCCGCAACCTGGGCATGCAGACCTTCGACCAGGCGCTGTACGACGCGTTCGAGAGCCACTTCATCACGTATGAAGACGCACTGCGCAATGCCGACTCGGTGAACGATTTGCGCCTGCAGATCAAGCTCAACTCCCAACGCGCCAAATCGACCGACCTGTCGGCAGGCACCGAGAACTTCGCCATCGTCTAAAGCACGCCGCCGGCCTGGCAACACGCCGGCGGTTTGATGGGCGCAGCTGTTTCCGCCATTTCCTTTGTCACTCTCTTCCCACCATCCCATGTCCAGCACCGCCCCCAAAACCTACGAACCCTCCACCGCCCGCAAAGTCGCCTTCCTGGGCCTTGGCGTCATGGGCTATCCCATGGCCGGCCACCTGGCGCTGGCCGGCCACCGGGTCACGGTCTATAACCGCAGCCCCGCCAAGGCCGAAGCCTGGTGCGCAGAATTCGCCGCCACGGCCACCCCCGCGCACGCCCCGCTGCCGCGCCTGGCGGCGGCCGATGCCGACATCGTGTTTTGCTGCGTGGGCAACGACGATGACCTGCGCTCCGTCACGCTGGGCCCCGATGGTGCGTTTGCCGGCATGAAACGCGGCGCGATTTTTGTCGACCACACCACGGCCTCGGCCGATGTGGCGCGCGAACTCAACGCCGCCGCCGCCAGGCTCGGCCTGCAGTTCATCGACGGGCCGGTGTCCGGCGGCCAGGCCGGCGCACAGAACGGCGCACTCACCGTGATGTGCGGTGGCGATGCGGCGGCGTTTGACACCGTGAAACCCGTCGGCATGGCGTTTTCAAAAGCCTTCACCCTGATGGGTGAAAGCGGCGCGGGCCAGCTCACCAAGATGGTCAACCAGATCTGCATTGCCGGGCTGGTGCAAGGCCTGAGTGAAGCCATCGCCTTTGGCCAGAAGGCCGGGCTGGATGTGAACCAGGTGCTCGACGTGATCGGCAAGGGCGCGGCGCAAAGCTGGCAGCTCGACAACCGCGGCAAGACCATGGTGGCCGACAAGTTTGACTTCGGTTTTGCCGTCGACTGGATGCGCAAGGACCTGGGCCTGGTGCTGGACGAGGCCAAACGCAACGGCGCCCGCTTGCCGGTAACGGCGCTGGTCGACCAGTTTTATGCCGACGTGCAGGCCATGGGCGGCCAGCGCTGGGATACCTCTAGCCTGATCAAGCGGCTGAAATAAGCCGTCCAGAACAAAGCCAAAAAAAGGCGCCGATGAGGCGCCTTTTTCTTTGAGCAAAAGCTCGAGGGGGAAGTATCAGCCGCCTGCGGGTTTGGCCTGGGCGGCCGGCGCTGCGGGTTTTGAAGGCAGCATGCGGGCCAGCTCTTCTTCGCTGATGATTTCAAAAATCCGGACAACCTTTTGCACGCCGGGTGTTGAACGCACCACTTCGGTGGCGCGATCGGCCTCGCGCTGCGTGACGCGGCCCAGGATGTAAGTCGTGCCGCGCTCCGTCGTCACCTTGAAGGCGTTGGACGACAGGTCGCGCGCGTCCACCAGCATGGCCTTCACGCGGCCGGTGACCAGCGTGTCGGACGAACGCTGCGTCAGCGTCGAGTTGCCCATCACGGCCAGGTCGTTCACCACCGAGTTCACGTTCTCGACGCGCGAAACAATCTGCTCCACCAGCTGCTTGTCTTGTGCGGTGGGCACTTCGCCCGTCAGCAGCACCTGGCGGTTGTAGCTGGTCAGGTTGACGTGCACACGCTCACCCACGTTGCTGCGGATCCGGCTGGTGGCACGCAGCTCAATGCCTTCGTCTTCCAGCTGCGCACCGGACGTGCGGCGGTCGGTCGCAACCAGCGCGCCGCCGGCAACACCGCCCACCACCAGCGGGAAGCAGGCCGTCAGGGTGCCGCCGATCAAAGCCGAGACACCGATGGCCAAAGTCAGCCGTTTCAACGAAGCAAATTTCATACAGAGTTCTCCTGGTCGCCAAGTAACTGGGTGTCCACGCCATCGCAAATGCAATGCAGGACAAGAAGATGCACTTCCTGGATGCGCGCGGTTCGCTCATGCGGCACACAGATATGCACGTCGGTCTCGCGCAGGGCATGCGTCATCTTGCCGCCGCCCCGCCCTGTCAGCGCCACCACCGTCATCTCGCGCTCATGCGCGGCCTCGATGGCGGCCAACACGTTGGCTGAATTGCCGCTGGTGCTGATGGCCAGCAACACGTCGCCGGCGCCGCCCAGGGCACGCACCTGCTTGGAGAAGATGACCGTGAAGTCGTAGTCGTTGGCAATCGCCGTGAGGATGGAGCTGTCGGTCGTCAGCGCGATCGCGCCCAGCTCGGGCCGCTCGCGTTCATAGCGCCCCACAAACTCCGCCGCGAAATGCTGCGCATCCGCCGCCGAGCCCCCGTTGCCGCAAGCCAGCACCTTGCCGCCGCTGGTCACACTGGCCAGGATGGCCTGCACGGCCGCCGCAATCGGCTTGGAAAGCACTTGCGCCGCCTGGTATTTCAGGTCGGCGCTGTCAATAAACTGCTGTTCAATACGTTGTTCAAGCATGGCGCCAATGATAGCGGGTCATGATTGCCCTTAGTCATTGGCCTTGTGTTGCGGCCGCTGAGGCCTGGCGATTGTCTATATGAATCAAAGACTTACAGGGCTTGCAAGACCACATGCCGCTGGGCTTGATTTGTGAGTCTTTGTTTGCAGGCAATTCCGCAAGCTGCGTCTCCCCAGGTCGGCGGCCTCGCTCATATATAGAGGAGATTGAATCGCAGCAGCAAGCCGCGCGCACTCAGGAGGCATCAAAAGCCCCCGGCAGCCATTCGATGTCGGCGCCTGCCCCCTGGCCGAGCGCGCCGTTGACGAGCACCACGTCAAAGCGGCACGGCGGAGGGCTGCCAAAGCGCATCAGGTAGTGGCGCGCGGCGAGGATGATGCGCTGCTGCTTGACGGTGCCTATGCTGGCGGCCGCGCCGCCGTGCAGGTCGCCGCTGCGCTGGCGCACTTCCACAAACACCAGCGTGCCGTCGGGGGCGCGCATGACGAGGTCGATCTCGCCGCCGCCGCGGCCGGGCGTCCGATAATTGGTTTCGATGAGCTTGAGCCCGGCCCTGGCCAGGTGGACCAGCGCCGCGGCCTCGGCGGCGTCACCGCGCGACTTGGTGGTAACCTGAGCCGGCACGGCTTTGGCAACCTCTTTGGCCGCCTTTTTGGCGCCGCCGGCATCGCCGCACGCAACCTGTTTTCTGGAAAACCACATTGAACGCTTCTTTCGACCTGGCACTGGATGCGGCACGCGCCGCAGCAGGCATGCAGCATTATCCGGAAAGCGCGCTGTATGTCGTGGCAACGCCGATCGGGAACCTGGCCGACATCAGCCTGCGCGCGCTGCAGGTGCTGCAGCTGGTCGATGCGATCGCCTGCGAAGACAAGCGCCATTCGCAGCCGCTGCTGCGCCAGTACGGCATCGACAAACCCTTGCTGGCCGTGCACGAACACAACGAAGCCCAGGCCGCCGGCCTGGTGATTGAACGGCTGCAGCGCGGCGAACGTGTGGCCTACGTGAGCGATGCCGGTACGCCGGCGGTGAGCGACCCCGGCGCGCGCCTGGTGGCCGCCGTGCGCGCGGCCGGGCTGGCGGTGATGCCGCTGCCGGGCGCCAGCAGCGTGACCACCGTGCTGAGCGTGGCGGGGCTGGGCAGCCCGGGCGGTGAGACCGGTTTTGTGTTTGCCGGTTTTTTGCCGAGCAAGGCGGGCGAGCGCGACCAGGCCATTGCCGCACTGCAGGCCGATGCGCGGGCGATTGTGATTCTGGAAGCGCCGCACCGCATTGAAGCGCTGGCGCGTGCGATGGCCGTGCTGGGCGAACGCCCCGTTACCGTGGGGCGCGAGCTGACCAAACAGTTTGAAGAAATCGCGACGGTGCCCGCGCAGGACTTTGCCGCCTGGCTGGCCGCCGGCCCGCAGCGCACACGCGGCGAATTTGCGCTGGTGCTGCACCCTGCCGCATTGGCCGAAAGCGCCGAAGACGGCACACGCGTGCTGCAGTTGCTGCTGGCCGAGCTGCCGCTGAAAACCGCGGTGAAGATTGCGGCCGACATCACCGGCGTGGGCCGCAACGAGCTTTACGACACCGCGCTGAAGCTGAAAAAAGAATGAGCCCACCATGAATCCGAATGCCGACGAACTCTGGCGCGCTCCCCGCTGGACGCTGGCCGCCCTGCTGGCGGTGCTCGGCATGCTGGGCCCGTTTTCCATCGATACCTACATCCCGGCTTTTTCCGGCATCGCACAGTCGCTGGGCGCCACGCCGGTGGAGATGCAGCAGACGCTGTCGGCCTACCTGTTCGGTTTTGCCTTCATGAATTTGTTTCACGGCGCGCTGGCCGACAGCTTCGGCCGCCGGCCGGTGGTGCTGTGGGGCATTGCGCTGTTCACGCTGGCGTCGGCCGGCTGCGCGCTGTCGCAAAGCATCGGGCAGCTGGTGTTCTTCCGGGCGGTGCAGGGTTTGTCGACGGGCGCGGGCATTGTGGTGTCGCGCGCGGTGATCCGCGACATGTACCCGCCGGCGCAGGCCCAGCAGGTGATGAGCCAGGTGACGATTTATTTCGGCGTGGCGCCTGCCCTGGCGCCCATCGTGGGCGGCTGGCTGTTTGTGCACCTGGGCTGGCACAGCATTTTCTGGTTTCTCACCGGCGTGGGGGCGGTGCTGTGGGCCACCAACTACCGCTTCCTGCCCGAGACACTGCCGCCGCTGGAGCGCCAGCCCTTTGAAGTGAAACACCTCATGCGGGGTTACTGGCAGCTGGGCTCCAGCCCGCGCTTTTTATTGCTGGCGCTGGCCAGCGGCGTGCCTTTCAACGGCATGTTTTTGTATGTGCTGTCGGCGCCGGCTTTTCTGGGGGACCACCTGGCGCTGCAGCCCACGCAATTCTTCTGGTTTTTCCTGCTCACCATCACCGGCATCATGTCGGGCGCCTGGCTGAGCGGCCGGCTGGCGGGCAAGATCGCGCCCAAGCAGCAGATCCGCCACGGCTTCGTGATCATGCTGGTGACGT
Source organism: Polaromonas sp. SP1 (assembly GCF_003711205.1). Classification (NCBI taxonomy): domain Bacteria; kingdom Pseudomonadati; phylum Pseudomonadota; class Betaproteobacteria; order Burkholderiales; family Comamonadaceae; genus Polaromonas; species Polaromonas sp. SP1. Next base: position 1,042,351 of record NZ_CP031013.1, read on the forward strand.
CGGTGCTGAACCTGGCGGCGAACCTGTTTTTCACGCCGCATGTGTCGTGGGCACTGTTTCCGATTGCGGTGTTTGCCTTCGGCTGGGCGCTGATGGTGCCGGTGGTCACCCTGCTGGTGCTGGACCTGTACCCCGAGCGGCGCGGCATGGCCTCTTCGCTGCAGGCCTTTATCGGTTCGACGGCCAACGGCATCGTGGCCGGTATCGTCGCGCCGCTGGTGATGCACTCAACCCCCGCGCTGGCCGCGGTGTCGCTGGGCATGATGTGCATCGGGCTGGTGGCCTGGGCCTACCTGCACCACCGCTGGCCGGACATCGGCCGCCTGGCATCGCGCGACTAGGCTGCCAGCGCAATCAGTTTTTCAGTCCTTGTCGTCCCGGTTGGGGAAGTCAATGCCCTGGCCGGTGCGCTGCACGACGTTGTTGCCGTCCAGGTAGGCATAAAAAAACATGTTCATGATGTTGTCCTGCCAGCGGTAGGTCATGATGTCGCCCTGCCAGGAGGCGACATGGTCAATCGACGCGGGCCGGCCGAATTCGCGCTCCATGTCGGCGCGGCTCCACTGCCCCGGCTGGATCCTGGCGAACTCCGTGGGTGTCAGCACCTGCCGGGCAGACACCACCTTGCCTGCGGCATCCAGGTCCACCATGTTGGCGAACCGGCCCAGGGGCTGGCCCGAGTACTGAAGCCGGGTCCCGGCAGCGAGGGGCACCACGCGTGTCGGTGCGCCATAGCTGACCAGCACCTCCTCGCGCGACATGCCGGGCTTGATGGACGTGAAAGCGCAGCCGGCCAGCAACAGCCCCGCTGCCGCCATTGCAATAAGACCTGAACGCAGATGAAAGGCTTTCATGGCGCACTCCTGAAAATGGGATGAATGAATCGGTGTGGATGGGATGTGAGACTTCCGCGCGCCGGGAACGTTCCCGGCCTGTTCCCGGCCTCTTCCCGGGCTAGCCCGAAAGCTGCGCCCAGCCAGCCACCCCTGCCCGCGTGGAATAGCGGCTTTTGGCATCGTGCCGCTCCCACTGCAGCTTTGCGGAGCGCCCGGCAAAAACGGCCTCCTGCAGCCATTCGCACTCAGCCTGCAGCGCGGCATCGCCGCCCAGCCGGGTGTGCCAGACCTTGCCCTGGCTGTCCCAGCGGTAGCCGCGCGTTTTCAGCAAGTCCTTGGCGGCAAACGGCGCGCCGGTGGCCTGCAGGCGGTAGCTCGGCGTGTGGGCGCCGGCCAGCAGTTGCGCCAGGCCGCTGACGCCTTGTCCGGGCAGTTCGGCCAGCAACACCGTCAGCAACGCGTGGCAGTCCATCTCTGCGCGGTGCGCATCGTAAAACCAGCCCAGCGCGGAGGCCAGGTAGCTGAGCTTGGCCGAGCTGTGCCCTGCCGCCGTCCAGTCGATCTCGGCAAACGAGCAGGCCCAGTTGAGCTCACGGGTATGGGAAAGAATGTCTTCGACAAAAGGACGGTCAAAGCCCGCGTTGTGCGCAATGACGAGGTCGGCGCCTGCCAGCAGGCTGTCGATGCGCGCCATGTCCAGTTGCTGGCCCGCAAGCATGGCGTCGGTGATGCCGGTGATCTCGCGCGCGATTTTCGGCATCGGCATGCCGGGGTCCTGCAGCCCGTCGTAAACCTCGACCGGGCCTGTAGGCTGCCCGGTTTGCAGGTCGACCGAGACGCAGACGAGTGCGAGTTCGATGACCTTGTCTTTGGAGGCGTCCAGCCCGGTGGTTTCGGTGTCCAGAATCACGACGCGGGCGACCGGCCCCACCGGCGTGTGGTCAAAGCGGGTCGCCGGCACCAGGCGCCTGAGCACGCGGTAATCGGGATGCTGCTCCAGCGCGCGCGCCATCGCTTCGGCATCACCGCCAGGTGCAGCAGGAAGCGCCGTAACGACAGGCGCTGGCGCAGGCGGTGGTGCTTTTGGCTTGCGCGGCCTGGCGGCGGGCGTGCCTTGTTGCGCGGCAGCCGCGGCATCATCGTCAAAGCCGAAGCCCAATTGCCCGCCGGTCATTGAACGCACCGGTATTGCGGGAATAAAAATCCGGTGTGGCAGATGCCGTCTTGCATGGGCGCTCCTGGGCTCGGCTGCATTTCCCGGGGCCGGGAAACGCGGTTGAAGAGCACCCATCTTCGCAGATGCGCAGCCGTCAACTTCTGCCGTGAACGCCTGCGCCCCCCGGCTGCCCCTATTCCCCCATCACAAAGCCTTCACGCCTTGGGTCCGCCCCACCGGCCAGGCCATCGGCCGTCACCACAATGCCCTGCAGGCCGCTGGTGAACTCGATAGCCTGCACATCATGGCCCAGCGCTTTCAGCGGGCCCGACAGTTTTTCAAGTTCGGTGCCGAGCTCGACCTCGGTGGCGCGATTTCGGCTTCCCCTGTTGGGCAAAGAAATGGCCTGCTGGATATCCAGGCCCCAGTCCAGCACGCCCACCAGGGTCTTGGTCACGTAGTTGATGATGGCGCTGCCGCCGGGCGAGCCCACCGTCATCTTCAGTTTGCCCGCGGCGTCAAACACCAGCGTGGGCGACATGGTGCTGCGCGGGCGCTTGCCGCCTTCGATGCGGTTGGCCACCGGCAGGCCGTTTTCTTCGGGCAGCAGCGCGAAGTCGGTCATCTGGTTGTTCAGTAAAAAACCGTGAACCATGATGTGGCTGCCGAACACGGCTTCAATTGTTGTCGTCATCGACACCGCGTTGCCGGCCGGGTCGATGACCGAGATGTGGCTGGTGGCAGGTATTTCCGACAGCTCGTCCGGGGCCCAGGCCAGCTTGACGCCGGCAGGCACACCCGGCGCTGCGCGCTTCATGCTGATGTCGGGCCGGATCAATGCGCTGCGGGTTTTGAGGTAGTCGGCAGACACCAGCGCTGCGGCCGGCACGTTCACAAAGTCGGGGTCGCCCACGTAGTAGTCGCGGTCGGCATAGGCCAGGCGGCCGGCTTCCGAGAACAGGTGCACGGCCTCTGCCGAGTTGGGGCGCACAGTGGACATCGGAAAGCGTTCCAGCGCGCCCAGCATGGCCAGCACGGCGATGCCGCCGGACGAAGGCGGAGGCATGCCGCAGACCTTGTACACGCGATAGGCGCCGCACAGCACAGTACGCTCTTTGGCCTGGTAGGCGGCGATGTCCTGCACCGTCATGCCGCCGGGCTGGGCCTGGCTGTTGACGGCGGCCGAGATGTCGCGCGCAATTTCGCCTTTGTAGAAAGCGTCGGGGCCTTCTTTGGCCACGCGCCTGAGCACCGCGGCAAAGGCCGGGTTTTTCAGCGTGGCGCCGACGGCCAGCGGCTCGCCGGCGGCATCGTAGAAGTAGGCGCGTGCGTTTGCGTTGGCGCGCAAGGTCTTGTCGAGCCTGATCACCGTGTGCAGGCGCTCGGACACCGGAAAGCCGCTTTCAGCCAGGCGTATGGTGGGCTCAAAGAGTTTGGCCCAGGGCAACTTGCCGTGCTTTTGGTGGGCGAGTTCCATCACGCGCAGCAGGCCGGGCACACCGACGGATTTGCCGGAGTTGATGGCGTCGCGCAGCGGCAGCGGCTTGCCCTTGCCGTCGAGGAAACGGTCGCCCTGCGCGGTGGCGGGCGCCTTCTCGCGCCCGTCGTAGGCATTGACGGCTTTGCCGGCCGCTTCATAACTCAGGATGAACGCACCGCCGCCTATGCCCGACGATTGCGGCTCGGTCAGGTTCAGCATGATGGCCGCGGCGATGGCCGCGTCCACCGCGGTGCCACCGGCCTTGAGCATTTCATCGCCGGCGCGGGTCGCATGCGGATTGGCCGTGGCGATCATGAATTTGCGGGCCGTGACCACCTTCTTCTCCGTATAGCCCGATGAAGGCTCGGGCGCGACGTCTTGCGGCGGCAGCAGCTGCGCATGAAGAACGCCTTGCGAGAGAACAACAGCAAGGCCCAGCCCCGTGAGCGCGCGGGCTTTTGTGTATGGATGCATCGTCTTTCCTTGTAATGGTATGAATGCGCCGCTACCGTTCAGCGCGTTTCGTTAAAACCTTCGACCCGGATCAAGCCGGGCTCTTCGCCGCGCAGGGCCGGCGTCTTGCCCTCAAAGTCATGGTCCTCGGCCGGATCCTCGGGTGCGCCGGCATGGGCGGACGCCACAATCGCGGCCTGCCGGCGCGCGGCATCACTGGTGCGCGCGGGCAGCACGACCGGCGCGGGGAAGGATGGAGGCCGCACATCGATCGCGCCGGAGAGCATGTTGCCGACCCGCACCGACGAGAAGCCTGCCGCAACTTGTGCGACTTCCGAGGCGTCCCAGTTCAGCGCGCCTACAGCGCCATCACCGATGCCGATGGTGGCGCCCGGCGTCAGTTGCTCGATGCCCAGGATGCCGCCGGCGCTGGCAATGCGCACAGAGCCAGTGCCGGTAGAAGTGGGAGAGCTGTCATAACTGTCTGCCCTGAAAGTGATGTTGCCGGCGCCGGCCGCCTCGATGGTGGCCACGTTGGTGCTGGGCCTGATGGCGATGCCGGTGCCCGAACCGGCGGACATGCCTGCCAACGTGATGTTGCCGTTTTGCGTGAGGACGGAATTTCTGCCGCTGGCGACGTTGACGCCGTCGCCGCTTCCCATGGCCGTGCCGGTCGCAAGGAGATCCCCGCTCACGGTGCGAAGCGTGTTGGTGCCGCCGGCCGCCAATGAAATGCCGTTGGCTGAACCCAGGGCCTTGCCGGCCAGCGTCACCTGGCCGCTGCCGGTGGACTCGATGGTGTTGGTGCCCGAGCCCAGGGCGAGCGCGCTGCTGGTGCCTGCCGATTGCGCATCGACGGTGAGTGCGCCGTTGGCGGTGCGCAAAGTGTTGGTGCCGCTGGTGCCCATACCCAGGCCAGAGCCCGCACCGGTAGCCACTGATTGCGCGACGACCGCCAGGCTGCCTTGCCCGCCGGCCTGCACGAGGTTGACGCCGGTGGCCATGGAGACACCGACACCGCTGCTGCTGGTTCCGTTCAGGCTGACGTTCCCGCCCTGCGACAGCACCGAGTTGCTCTGCGAGCCGAAGGTGATGCCGTCACCGCCGCCGGTGCTCGCGCCGGCCAGCGACAAATTGCCGCTGTTCGTTTTGACCTGGTTGGTGCCGCCGGCCAATGAGATGCCGTTGCCCGCGCCGGTCGCCGAGCCGGACAAGGCCACGCGCCCTGCGCCGGTTGCCTCGATCGTATTGGTACCCGAACCCAGCGCCAGCGCACTGCTGGTGCCTGCCGATTGGGCGTTGATGGCGAGCACGCCGTCGTTGGTGCGGATGACGTTCGTGCCGCCGCTGCCCATCGAAAGGCCTGAGCCGGAACCCGCATTGCTGGACTGCACATTGAGCGTGACATTGCCGGCGCCTGCGGCTTCGATGAGGTTGGCGCCTGAGCCCATCAGCAAGGCGCTGCCGCCGGTGTTGCTGGCGTTCAGCGTAATGCCGCCGGCGCCGGACGTTAGGATATTGCTGCCGCCGGTGATCGAAATGCCTTGTGTTGCCCCGGCGCCTATGCCCGAAACACTGATGTTGCCGCCGGCCGAACTGAGCGTGGCCAGGTTCATCGCGACCGGACGATTGGCCACCAGCGTGATGTTGCCGGCGCCGGTGGCTTCCACCTTGGCCAGGTTGGCGCCGTCGCCCAGCACGATGGCGCTGCCGGTTCCCGTGGCATTGCCGGTGATGGCGATGTCGCCGCCGCCTGTGCGGATCAGGTTGGTGCCGGTAATCACCGACACGGCGTTGCCTGAGCCCGAAGACGTACCCGTGAGCGCAAGCCGGCCGGTGCCGGTGGCCTGCAGGGTGTTGGTGCCGGAGCCGAGTGCCAGCGCGCTGCTGGAGCCGGTGGATTTGGCGTCGATTGCGAGCACACCGTCGGCCACCCGAATCGTGTTGGTGCCGTTGGAGCCCATGGTCAGGCCGAGCGCGGCGCCGGTCGACTCGGCGCTGATGGTGATGTTGCCCGTGCCGGTGGACTGGATGGTGTTGGTGCCGCTGTTCATGCCGAAGGCGGTGGCGCCGGCATTGCGGGCGTTGATCGTGATGTTGCCGCTGGTGGTCTGTATCGTGTTGGCGCTGGTGGCCATCGAGAACGCCTGGCCGGTGGCGCCTTTCGCATTGATGAGGATGTTGCCCGCACCGGTGCTCAGCAGGCTGCCGCCGCCCAGCATGCGAAAGCCGATGGTGGTCACGCCGCCGCCGGTGGCATAGCCGGTGGCGGGGTCGGCGCCGCCGCCTATGGTGAGGTTGCCGCCGTTGGTGACGATTTGCGCGCCGCTTCCTATCGACACCGAACCGACGGCCGCGCCGCCCGCTGAGGCCGAGTTGAGCACCACGTTGAGCTTGCCCGTGCCAGAGGTGATGTTGGCATTGACGTTGATGTCCCGGTTGGCCAGCAGCGTGAGCGTGCGGTCGGTGGCGCCGTTGTAGTTCACCGCGTTGGCGACCGTGATGTCCCCCAGCGACGCGCCGGCGCTGGCGGTGCTCACCGTCACATTGGCCGTGCCCAGCTGGTTGACCAGTGTGGTGGTGTTGAGGACGGACGAGGCGCCTGAGCCCGTAAAGGTATTGCTGCCGTTCCATGTCGCGGTATTGGCGGCCGACGAGATCGTGATATTGGTCGGGTCCAGCAGCAGCGAGCCTGCGTTGCCGCGCGCTGCCGTGAGGTCAGCTGTGCCCGAATAATCAAGGAAGCCCACGCCCGATACCTCGGCGTTGCCGCCGTGACCGCTGGCAGCACCACCCTTTGCACTGATGCTGCCGTAGTAGCGCGTGCTTTCGTCGGACCATGCCACCACCTTGCCACCATTGCCGGCCGTCACGGCATCGGCCTTGATGCGGGCATCTGCATCGATGAATGTTGCATTGGCGCGCTGCTCGCTGCCCGAACCCTGCCAGTTGCCGCCCACCAGCACCGTACCGCCGCCGGCGTCACCCGACGCATCGACCCGCGCGCCCGCGAAGAGGCCCACCTTGTCGCCAAGAACCTTGACCGTGCCGCCGGTCTGGCCTGCACCATAGCCCGACGCGTCAAGCGTGCCGCTCACCGCGACGACGCCGCTCTCTCCGCCTTCAAGCCGTATGACGCCGTTCCTGCTGGTGAGGCTTCTGGCCTGCACCGTGCCGCTGTTGTTCAGCACGGTCGCCAGCGGGTCGCCGCCTGAGCGGGCGGCGAGCATGACCAGACCGCCGTCGGCCTGGAGGGCCCCGCTGTTGGACGCGAGCGCCGCGAGGGCTGCGCTGTCGACCTGGAGGTTGATCAAACCATCGCCATGCATGTCCAGCGTGACGGCGTTGCCCGCGCCCATGGCCACAGTGCCCAGGCGTGCGGTGATGCTGCCTTCATTGCTGACCTGCGGGCCGACCAGCGCGACATACCCGCCTTCGTTCGCGGTGATGGAACCCTGGTTGAGCACCTGGCCTGCGGCGCCGGACGCCTTGTTAAAGCGCATATTGCCGGCGGCGAAGTCGGCGTTGGAAATATCGAGCGTGCTGGCAACCAGTCCGCCGACATTGACGCTGGAGCCAGGCGCAAACAGCACGCCGGCCGCATTCACCAGAAACACCTGGCCGTTGGCATTGAGCTGCCCGTAGATGCGGGAGGGGTCGCTGGACATCACGCGGTTCAGCGCAATCGACGACCGGGAAGGCTGCACAAAATTGACGGTTGCGGATGAGCCGATGTTGAAGGTATCCCAGTGCGCCGTCAGTTTGTCGCTGGCCTGGTTCACGGTGAGGACATTGCCCGAGCTGGCGATGGTGCCCGAGCCGGTCACCACTTGCCCGTTGGTCGGCAGCGCATTGCCGGGCAGTGCGTCGGCGAAAGCACTGGCGCCCTGCAGGGCAAAGACCGCCAGCATGATGGCGGTCGGGACAGGATGAAAGTGGCGGTGCCGGATGGCGTGGGCAACGTTGATGGAGTGCATGGAGAACTCTCTTTCTCAAAACCTGTACTTGAAACCCAGCCCATAACCGAGAACGTCGGCGCCTACGCCGGGCGAGTTGCCGGCAGAGGCAAACACCGCACCGGTGCGGAAGTTGTAGCCAGCCGAGCCGTCATTGCGGATGCGGGAGAACGTTCCGTAGAAGCTGAGGTTCTTGTTAATGGGCCGGTTGAACCCAAACGCAACCATCGTTGCACCCAGACCTGCAGTCGAGCAGGCGCGCAAGGCCGGGTCGTTTGACACCACGTCGCAGCTCCCGGCGGAGGCGCGGCCCGCGCTCGCGCGCAGCTCCCAACGCCCGATGGTGTGCGTCACGCCAAAGAGGCGCGCCCTGCGGCGGTAGCTCTGCAGGTCGAGCACCGTGTTGCCGGGAATGACATCCGACTCGGAGTAAGACAGCTTGTCGAGGAGCATGGAAAAAGTTGTCGCGCCCAGCGTGTAGCTGGCGCCAAAGCTGACGGCCCAGTCACGCGACGAGGTGCCTTGCGTCACCGCCGTGGCGGAAGACCCGACACCGCGGTTGTTGCGGCCCAGGCTGGCGATGCCGAAGTACTGGTTGTGCTGCTCGTAGGCGATGCCGAGTTTGAGCGGGCCGTTCACATAGGCGCCGCTCAGACCCCAGATGGAACCCGCGCCGATGTCGGGCGCCGCCCTGCGTCCGTTGTTGGAGTAAGCGATGCGCGCGGACAAGCCCTTCCATTCCGGCGTGGCGTACTGCCACACACCGGGCTGCCGCCGTATGAAAGCCGCATCGTCATTGTTCGCGTCGCCCACTTCGGTGACCGGCCCGGCCGAGCTGGAAGAGCCCACGCCCAAACCCGGCGATCCGATGATGCCGCCTGCGCCGCCTATGCCGTAGTCGTTGAAAGGATCGAACTTCGCGGTCATGTCGCGAAACGGCATGGTCCACTGCCCGTAGCGCACCGAACCCCAGTCGGCGCTGCGCAAACCCACGCCCGCGTCCTGCAAAGTGGTGGCGGCGTTGGACTCCGGCCGCGAAGAACTGGGGCCGGTCTTGGGCACGTACTTGTATGCGACGCCGGCCTCGACCTGCCAGAAAGCTTCCAGCCCATCGCCCAGGCCCAATGCACCGCGTACGCCAATCGAGGAGGACGGATCGCTGTAGCGCATGTAGGGCGGAAGCTGCCTGCCGGTCGGCGTGGCCGACTGGGTGGCGCCGCGCGGACCGGCATCCGTCGCGCCATCACGGCTGACCCGTTCGAACTCGAGGCCGAAACCACCGAAGACCTCAAACCTGTCCTGGCTCAATTCCGGATCGTCCGCCAGCGCCGATGACAGGCCCGCGAAGGCCTGCGGCGCACCGCTGAGCTGCACCCACAGGGTCGGGTTATGGGACGCCTCGATGGTGCTGGGCGTGCCTGAAGGCTTGAAGGCCAGGCCCACGCTCACAGTCAAGGCTTTGGGCCGCGTCAGGATCAGCCCGAGGCCGGCGCCTTGAAGGCTCCTGTGGTTGTTCACCTGTGCGGGGTCCCAGGGATTTTTGTCGATCCGCACGCGGCCCGCATCGTAGAAGACAAACCCTTCCACACCGAAACCGCCCACGCGGCCCAGCGCGCGCCGGAGTTCCAGCCTTGAAAGCCAGCCCTCGTCGCCGGCGCCCTCGCCTTGCGGATAGGCACGCACACCGCTCGGGCCTCCCAAAAAAAACTCTTCGGAAGAGTCCAGGTTTTTGGAGGCGCGCTGCCCCGAGAAGGAGGCATAGAACGTGAACCCGCCCGGCAAGGCCTGCAAGCGGGACAGGGACCAGTTCACTTTATGGAAGTTGCCGGCCGTCCTGGCCGAGCGGTCATCAAACGACGCATCGGCGATGGAGTCGCGGCTGAGCTTGCCACGGGTCAAGCCCAGCGCGTAGTGCGTCAACGCGGCGGTTCCGGCCAGACCGTCGCGCCAGTCGCCATACACATCGAAGCGGCTGACCGAAGTCGACTTCTTGACGTCCAGTCCGGCCTGGTTAATCCGGTCGATATAGGATTTTTGCTCCAGCGTCAGCTGGCCCGTGAGGTTGGCCTGCCTGCCGCGAATAAAAGGATAAGACACAAACGCGCTGGCGCTTTGCCCCTCGCCGCTGGCATCGAGTGGGGCGAAGTCCCGGCCTATTTTGTACAGCAGGTTGGTGTAGCCCAGGCCCGCGCGCAGGCCGGAGCCGCCGACCGGCACCGAGACGCCGAGCGTCTGGGCCGTCAGGCCTTCAAAGGTGGTGAGGCCCCGCACGCTCCATGCATCCCCCAGGCCCAGCCAGTCATTGGCCGACAGCTCCACGGTCAGTCGGTTGCGCCCGGTGTAGCTGTTGCCCTGGTTGTCAAACCCGAACCTTGCCTGCGCCAGCGCGCTTTCGCTCACGCGCACCACCAGGTCCGCGGTGCCCGGCTGCGCGCCGGCGCGAAGCACGGAGCGTACGGTGATGCCCGGAATATCCGTCAGCAGCAGCAAGGATCTTTCAATCACTGACTCGCGGATCACGGCGCCCGGAACCAGGTCGTCGATGAATCGGCGAATCACGCCTTCGTCCAGGCGCACGTTTTTGGCGGGCTCAACCCTGACGGTGCCGAGCCGGCCTTCAAGGATCTCCAGCTTTACGGCTCCGTTGGCAATGTCTTGCGCGGGCAGGTTGGCACGCGCCACCAGGTAGCCCTGCGACCGGTAGAAGCGGGTGATGCGGGCAGCGGCTTCGGTCAGCGCGGCAAACCCGATTTCGCGGCCTGTGAGGTCGTCGAGTTGCGCAGCCAGTGTCTGTGCGTCGATGGAGTCGTTGCCGCTGAATTCGAACTGCGTCACGACCACGCGCGCGCCGGCCGCAGATACGGGTGCACTTCTTTCCTCGGCGGGCCGCTCGATCACCGCCGGTGTATCCGTCGGCGCGGGGTTGCTCTGGCCCGGCGTGCGCTCCCGGATGGACTCCAGCATCCGGCCCGCATCGGGTACCTGGGCAAAGACACCGTACCCGGACAAGGCCAGCAAACCGCCGATCACGCTGGGTTTGAACGGGTGGCCCCTGGATCTTTTTACGTTGATTGCTTGCATCTGTATTTTGAAAGGCCGGCGGCCGCATCGCGCCGTGCATCAAGACCTGCTCCCCTGACGGGTATTGGACGGGGAATCGCGCGAAATCGCCAGTTCGAAATACCCGCCCATATCCATAACCTGAGGTTATTTATCACCTCATAAAAGTAGCGCAGGGGGTCTTGCGGCAAGGCCAGTCCCACGGCAAAACCGCGCGGGAACGCCGGCGACGTGCGGCCGGCCGTTGCGATAGAGGAGGGATTCAAGGCGTGCGGTCCGTGGTGATCGCACCACGGCGGCGCGCTGGTTCAAGCTCGTCGTGACACCGTGCGCAGGTGTCAGTCCAGCCGGCCCAGGCGCTCCTTTTTTAATAGCAACAAGCCCATACCAGTTATGGGCTAGAGGGCTATTTGATGCATAAACCCGGATTAACGGGTGAATCTCCTGAAGAACTCTTCCGCACGCTTTTTACTGTCAATCGCGGCCAGTTTGTTGGCTTCCACGGATTCCCGTTTTTTGGTGGGTGTGTCGTAAGAGTGCTCCACGCCGGGATAGAGCACGAACTGCCAGTCGCTGCCGTTGCGTTTGGCGATGTCTGAAATCTGCGCGCACCGTTCAGGCTTGACTTCTTCGTCATCGGTGCCGATCAACAGCAGCATGGGCGCGTAGCTTTTGTACGACTCGGAGAACTGGCGCATGACTTGTGCGCAGGCAGGGTACATGCTCAAAAACGCCCTGAATCCCGTGACCTCGGTAGGCGCCGAAATGCCAGGCGCCCGGGTGGACGCTGCGGACAAGGCGGTGCTTCCACCGTTGGACCATCCCTGCAAAAACACCTGGTCCTTGATGACATCGGGGCGATTGCGCAGGAATTTCAGCGCGGCGTAGGCGTCGAGCGGGCGTATGGTGATTTCATTGACGCTGGCCGGGCGGCTGCCGTCGTTGGTGCCGGCCTCGAATCCACGTGCATAACCGCGCGGGCCAAAGGAGTCGACCAGCAGGCCGACATAACCGCGCTCGGCCCAGAACTTGCCCCACATGACGTGGCGCGAAGACAGCGAGTCGCCATCAAACGTCTGCTTCAGCGTTGAGTAAAGGCCGCCCCGCCCGTGCAGCATCACGACAGCCGGATGCGGACCCGGGGTCGACGGCAGGTACATATAGGCCACCAACTGGGTTTTGCCGTCTTCGCTGGTGAAATTAACGGTTTCGGTTTTTTGCGCCCAGGCCGCCGATGCCGCCAGCAACAGCGCAAGCCAGGAAAAAACCATGGTCAAAGATCGGGAAGTGCGGCGCAGGAGAGCGGGAGCCGCAGCCGGGATGGCAACTGTATTCATGGGTCTACTTTCACAAGGGCACAAATAACTCATCGGTCCGGAAGCAATGAAACCACCGGGCTCGTCTTGATCATGTCTGGCAAGGCCGGGTTGCGTCAAGCCTCTCAAGCGCCATCTGCAGCGCGACTATGCACGCGCGCCCGAGTGGCCCATAACTTCAGGTTATCGGCCTCGCATAAATTTGATAAGGCTTCACTGCTGCCCGAACTTAGGATGGCCTTCGATCGATTCACCTCGACAAAAAACTCCAGACCTCTGAAAGACCCGATGATTCATACCTACACAGATGACGACGTCAGCGATGCCATCGGATGGCGCGACGTTCTGCGCGACCTGCCGCACGCTTTTGAGTCTCTGCGCACCGGCGACGCGGCCATACAGGCGCGCCAGCGCATCGACTGCGGCAACTGGAAACTCAGCGGCATGGGCGCGATATGGGAAAGCCGCGCGGTCGCCGCGTACAAGACCTACACCAGCCTCAACGGCCGGTTTGATTTCCTGCTCAACCTGTTCGACCTCAATGAGCAGACGCACCACGTGATGCCGGCGTCGGAAATTACCCGCGCCCGGACTGCGGCGATGACAGTCTGGGTCGCCCAAAGAATCACCGCGCCGCGCGCCCAAAAAATGGCGCTTTTCGGACTGGGCTTGCAAGGCCGCACCCATCTTGAGGCGCTGCAGGAGACCATGGGATTTTCCGAAATCGCGGTTGTGGATACCGCCGACGTTTCGCACGCCTGCGCTGCGCTTTCCGCCCGCTACAAGACGCAGGTGCACCAGGTGGCGCCGCAAGAGGCTGTCACCGGCGCGGACCTCATCGTCACCGTCACGCGCTCCAAGCAGCCCCTGTTTGACGGCGCCTGGCTCAAGCGTGGCGCGAGCATTTGCGCCGTGGGCACCAGCCTGCCCAGCGGCACGGAGATCGACCAGGTTAGCCGTGCGCGCAGCGATCGCGTGATCGTCGAATGGAAGCCGCAAAGCCTGGTGGAGGCTGGCGAGATCGTGATCGGGATGGCCGACAAAAGCCTGGACGCAACGCAAATCAGGGACTTGCCGGAACTGCTGGCCGACGATGAACCCTGGCGGCGCACGCCTGAAGAAATCATTCTCTTCAAGGCTGTCGGTGTGGGTCTCAGCGACCTCGTCGCCGCACGGCTGGTGGTCGAACGCCTGCGCGGCCGTAGCCTGGTTCAGGCCAGCACATCAAGCCAGCATTAAAAAAGAGCGGCTTCTCAGGCGCGAGGCTGCCAGGTGGCGTCTTGTACCTTCTGGAGCTCGTCGCCTACGCATGCCGTGAGCGCGCGCATGATGTCAGTCACCGCCGCCGCCTTGAGGTACATGGCGCAGACCGGAAATTCGGCGCGCGGCTCCAGCGGCAGAACCTTGAGCTTGTCGGAGAAGAAATTGGCGCTGGCCGAATCCACAATCGCCACGCCTTGGTCCAGCTCCGCCAGGCGCACCGCCATCTGGTAGGTGCGCACGGCGGTCTTGCCTTGCTGCCAGTTAAAGCGGTTGGCATAACGCGAGTAAATACGGCCCAGCGGATCTTTACCGGAGAGCTCGATCAGCTCCATGGTGGCCAGCGCTTCCGCGGAGATGGATTTGTTGCGTGCATATTTGCCGAGCCTGGCCGGCAGGCTCGCGGCCACCAGTTGCAGATGGCCGATCTCGATGCAGTCCAGCGAAGGATGCAGCGGCGGGTCAAAGGCGATGGCCATGTCCACTTCGTGCATGAGCAGCTTTTGCATCATGTCTTCGGTGTGCCCGGTGTTGAGTTCGCTGCGCATTTTGGGAAACAGCTTTCGGGCCGCCAGCAGCGCAGACGGCAGCACGCTGTTGGCCAGCGACGCCACTGCGGCCACCCGCACGGCCTTGTCGGCGCCCAGCTTGAGGTTGCGGGCCAGCTCGCGCACGGCGTCCAGGCCACCGGTGGCTTGCTCGACAACCGGTGCCAGCGCGTGTGTCTCCTTGGTCGCCACCAGCCGCTTGCCTTCCCGGTTGAAGAGGGCAAACCCCACCGTCGCTTCCGCATGCTGCAACGCCTTGGTCACGGCAGGCTGCGAGACATGCAACAGGCGCGCGGCCCCACTGATGGTGCCCGTGCGCAAGATAGCCTGCAGAACTTCGATGTGGCGGGTTCTCATGGGAGGAGATATGGAAAATCCCGGCTCGCGTGGTTGAACGGCAAGCCCCGACCAGGGGAAAAACTGCGCCGGGGAATGCGGGCAGCTACAGACTTTGCCGTGGTGACTGTGCAAATAATCGAGGCATTTTGCCCTGAATCCACAGGGGCTGGCTATATTTAATGCCGAGGCAGGGCATGAGCCAGGCTATGGTGATTGGTGCGGCTGGCGGGGATCGAACCCACGACCCTTGGCTTCGGAGGCCAATACTCTATCCACTGAGCTACAGCCGCAACGCTGGAAACTGACTTGCGCCCTTTCTCACTGATGTGAAAGCGGGGCTTTGCAGTGTCTTTGCACTGTGCGTGTGGTCTGCATCGCACAGGAAAGAAATCGATTCTACCAGCCGGTGCGGCGCGGCCACGGCAATCAGGGCCCCCCGGCTATAATGTGAGGTTGCTGAGCAGATGCCACGATCAGCCCCGCGATAGCCCCCCGATTTAAAGTTTTTGAGGACGCCATGAGCGCAAACGACCACACCACGGCCCACGAAGAAGCCCACACTGGCCCGATCAAGACGCCCCAGCAGCTGCTGGCAGCGGTTTTTTTCTCTTTTGTTGTCCCCGTTTTCGCCATCATCGGGCTGGTCTACTACGTTGCTTCAGGCAACAAGACCGCGCCGGGCTCCGACGAAAGCGCACAGGCGGTGGCCCAGCGGATTCAGAAAATTGGCATGGTTGAAATCCGTGACGCAAACCGCCCCCTCAAGTCGGGCGAAGAAGTCTACAAGGCGCAATGTGCCGCATGCCATGCGGTTGGCGCGGCAGGTGCTCCCAAGTTCGGTGACGCCGGCGCCTGGGCCCCACGCATCAAGACTGGCTTCGATGCCCTCTGGCATTCGGCCCTCAAGGGCAAAGGCGCGATGGGCGCACAGGGCGGCGGCGACTTTGAAGATGTTGAAATCGGCAAGGCCGTGGTCTACATGACGGCAGCCGCCGGCGGCAAGTTTGCCGAGCCGGCTGCCCCGGCAGCTGCAGCAGCACCTGCTGCGGGTGCTACGGCTGCAGCAACCGCACCGTCTGCTGATGTGGTGGCTGCGCTGGCCGCTGCCAACAAAACGGCAGCTCCGGCTGCTGGCGCCGCACCAGCCACCTCCGGCGCTGCTGTGCCTGCCCTGTATGGCCAGGTCTGCGCCGCCTGCCACGTGGCCGGTGTAGCCAACGCACCCAAACTCGGCGACAAGTCCGCTTGGGCACCCCGCATTGCGGCCGGCGTCGATGCGTTGACCGCAAGCGTCATCAAGGGCAAAGGCGCTATGCCGCCAAAGGGCGGATCCACCGCGCCAGACAGCGAAATCAAGGCAGTGGTGCAATACATGGTTAACGCATCCAAATAAGCCTTCGAATCAGGGGTGCAATCTCAAACAAAAAAAAGCCGGTCATTGACCGGCTTTTTTATTGGTTTTAAGGAAAAAGAGGCTCAAGCCCAATAGGGGTATGCGCAAGCCGCTATCTTTTTTGTAGTGCCTCAGGACTGCGCACATAGCCAAACCGCGCCGGCAAATCACCCGCAGGGCATTCTTCAGGCACCCACAGGCCTTGCTCCACCGCATCGGCGGCGTGTGTCATGTCCTGGGTGTGGACGAGGCCAAAGCCCAGGTCGGTCTCCAGGTACACCCGGCCGGCTTCGTCCACGATGCAGCGCTGCGCGCGCGCGCTTTGCCCGGTGTGCGCCGTGACCGCGAAAGAAGGCGCCGGGCCGATACGCCAGACCCACGGCGCGGCCTGCAGCTCCACGTACACACGCTGCGGCCCATTCTGGAAAAACCACCGGCCGCCGGCGTCGCTCTCATAGTTGCGCTGGATGAAGTCGATCAGCTTGTCGTGTTTGAGCAGCGAGCCTTTGGCCGCCGCATTGCGCGCGGCTTCCGCGCCCGGAACGCCGCCAAAGGGCCCGGCAGCCTGCGCCCTGTCGTCGCGCATGTACCAGTTGCCGCGCGCGTCCAGGCCGAGCCAGCCGTAGCAATCGGGTACGTTGGGCCATTTCGCGATGGCCTGGCGAACGATGTCATCCATAAAGCTATTTTGCGCCGCGGTGTAAGTGCGCAAGACGCACAGGGTTATGACGATTCACAGGTGCGCAGCCAGGAATGCGGTGACCGCGTCGGGCATGGCGCGCACATGCCCCGGGAAGGGCGGCGAAGGAAACCCCACATGCCCGCCCTGCGCCGGCTGCCACAGCGTGACGTGGCTGCCAGCGTCTGTTGCCTGGGGCAGGCTGGCGGCCGGCACAAAGGGGTCGTTCAATGCGTTCAAGGCCAGTGCGGGCACGGCAATCCTGTGCAGGTGGGGTTTGGCGGAAGCCCGCGACCAGTAGTCGTCGGCGTTCTTGAAGCCGTGAACCGGCGCGGTGAAAACGTCGTCAAACGTGTACAGGTCGCGCGCGGCCAGCAGGCGTTCGCGGTCAAACAGCCCCGGGTGCTGCTCGAGTTTCTGGAGCGCCTTGGGCACCATGGTTTTAAGGAACATGCGCGTGTAGACCTGCCGGTTGAACCCGCGGCCTATGGCCCAGCCGCTGGCGGTGAGGTCCAGCGGCGAACACACCGAAGCAATGCCGGCCACCACCTGGCGCGCCTCGGCGCCAACCTCGCCGGCCCAGCGCATCAGCGCGTTGCCGCCCAGCGAAATGCCGACGGCGACGACAGGCCCCCTGTGCTGCTGCGCAAAGCGCCGCAATATCCAGTCGATTTCAGCAAAATCGCCCGAGTGGTACGCGCGCGGCGCCAGGTTGAGCTCTCCTGAGCAGCCGCGAAAGTGCGGAATGGCGCAAGCCCAGCCGCGCTCCCGGGCCGCGTCGGCAAGCGCTTCGGCATAGTGGCTGGCCGATGAGCCTTCGAGGCCGTGAAACACGACCAGCAGCGGGCGCTGAGCAGCCGAAGGCCGCTGCGCCGGGCCGCCCCAAGCAAGGCCAGCCCCCCCGGGGGGCAGCGTAGTACACGCAGTGACAAGCGTGGGGGCATCATCCAGCCAGTCGACGTCGACGAAATCTTCGTCCGGCGTCGTCCACCGCTCGCGCCGGAACACCGGCTGCGGGCCGAGGAAGCGGCGCGAACGCAAGGCGGCCCAGATGGTTTGCAGGTTGCCGCCGGGCAGCCACCATGGCGCGATGTAGTTCATGGCCGGCTCCACGCGAACAGGCATCAGTGAAGAACGGTCGGCGTTTCCGACACTTCCTGCATCTCGCGCGGCGTGCCGGGGCTGGCATGGTGGGCCACCATGCGCCAGCCCTGCGCGGTCTTGTGATAGACATTGGTGGCGATGACGTAAGCGTGGCGCGGGCCTTCTTCGGTGAGCACCTCGATGCGTTCGAGCACGCTGTGCACGCTGGCACTCATGGTTTCCACCTTGCGGACCTTGATGGGCTGCGTGCGGATGGTGCCGTTGGAGAACATCGCGTCGAAGGTCGCGCGTATGGCCGCAGGCCCTACCAGGCGGGCGCCGCCGGGGTGCACACACACGATGTCGTCGTCATCACCCCAGCAGGCCATGAGTTTTTCGATATCGCCGTTTTGCAGCGCTTCGTAAAAAGCCGCCTCGATGTCATCGGCATTGCCGGCGCTGGCAGGTGGGACTTTGGGTTTGGGCATGGGGGCTATCGGGGAGAGACGGTGTCTGTTGTGGAATCGGTTGTCGGATTCTGCGCGGGATTGTGCGTTGCAGCAAGCCATGCCCGGACGACCTCGCGCATGCTGTGGCCGCTGCCTTTCGCGTCACCAGGCTTTCCGCCCCATCCGGCAGCGCTGCTCTGGTTGGCCTGCCACAGCAATTCTGGCGCGGCCACGTGGGTCCCCGGCGGCAGCATCGCCAGCGCGGTGTCGACAAATTCAGCAAGCTTGGCGGGTCGCACCGGCTGCTCGGCCGCAGGGATCATGAACTTGAGGACGGACAGCATCCATGCCGCGGTGCGTTCAAAGACATTGCGGCTTTGCACGGCCTGCGCTTTGCGCGCCGAACGCACCAGCAACACGCGCTCAAAACCCATCGACGCAATCGCGTGCTCGTCCAGGTCGGCCAGGCCGCGTTTGAGCGCATCCGGCAGCCGGCCCGGTGCGTGGGGCACCACAACGACCAGTGTTTGCACACCGCAGCGCCTGAGCCAGCGGGCCAGCTCGGGCATTTGCGCCGGTGTCGGCGTCCAGAGCGTGCGCTCACGTCCGTAGTACAGCCGCGGCGGCTCGAACATGATGAGGCCGGTGTGCGCGGGCAAAGGCCGCGCGGCCCACGCCGCGATAGGTGCAGGGATCTCTGCCAGTGCAATGCCTACACCCGACAAACTGGTGGCCATGGCCTCGGTCGCCAGCACCTCGGTATGGGCGTAACGGCCGCTGCCGACCAGGCGGCGCAGTACTTCATTGCCCAGCACACCCGTAGCCCCGGCAACCAGCAGGCGCGGTTTGGCAGCAACGGCAGAGGCTGGACGCAAGGAAGCCTGCAATGCCTGCAGCGGACTGCCGGCGCCTGGCGAAGCAGGTGAATGAGCGTGCAGGGACATTCGACTATGTTAGTGTTGCAGCTTGCATTTTTGGAAGGTACTGCCATGAAATCCCGCTTCTTCAATTTGATGATCGTCAGCTTCCTGGGCCTGCTGCTGACGGGCTGCGGCTACAACGACTTCCAGCGCCTGGATGAGCAGACCAAATCAGCCTGGTCTGAAGTACTGAACCAATACCAGCGCCGTGCCGACCTGGTGCCCAACATCGTGGCCACCGTCAAGGGCGAAGCCGCTTTCGAGCAGGACACGCTGACCAAGGTGGTCGAGGCGCGCGCCAAGGCCACCTCCATCCAGGTCACGCCTGAAACTCTCAACGACCCGGCCGCTTTCAGCAAGTTCCAGGCGGCGCAGGGTGAACTGGGCAGCGCGCTGAGCCGCCTGATGGTGGTGAGCGAACGCTACCCCGACCTCAAGGCCAACCAGGGATTTCGCGACCTGCGCGTGCAGCTTGAAGGCACCGAGAACCGCATCACCGTGGCACGCAACCGCTACATCCAGACCGTGCAGGAGTACAACGTGCTCGCACGCAGTTTCCCGAACAACCTGACGGCCATGGTGTTCGGCTACCAGGTCAAACCGAATTTCACGGTTGCCAACGAAGCGCAGATCTCCACACCTCCGGTCGTCGATTTCAACAAGAAATAAGCAGCACCGGATTTGGCCGTGCAGCCACAGGCGGGTTCTTTTTTGACGGTTGACCGCGGCGCCCACCTGATGCTGGCCCTGGCGCTGGCTTTGCTGCTGGCCGCCTGGCTGCCGCTGGCGGCGTGGGCGCAAGGCGTGCAGCCCGTCCCCCCGCTCACGGCGCATGTCATGGACAGCACCGGCACGCTGGACGCCGCACAGCGCGGCGCGCTCGAAGCCAAGCTCACCGCCTTTGAGCAAAGCCGCGGCGCGCAGGTCGTGGTGCTCATCGTGCCCACCACGCAACCCGAAGACATTGCCGCCTACGCGCAGCGTGTAGGTGATACCTGGAAGATCGGGCGCAAAAACATCGGCGACGGCCTCTTGCTGGTGGTCGCCAAAAACGACCGCAAAGTCCGCATCGAAACCACCAAGGCACTGGAAGGCGCGATTCCCGACCTGGCGGCACGCCAGGTCATCGACACCGCCATCACACCGCGCTTCAAGCAGGGTGACTATGCCGGCGGGCTGGATGCCGCGGCGGACCAGCTCATCGCCCTGATCAGCGGCGAGAACCTGCCGGCACCGGAGCAACGCGGCACCGGTGGTGGCAATGACGGTTTTGAATGGACGGACCTGGCGGTCTTCCTCTTTTTCGCCGTGCCGATCGGCGGGCGTATCGCGGCCGGCATTCTCGGTCGCAAGTTTGGCTCCATCGCCACCGGCGGCGTGGTCGGCGTGCTGGCATGGGTGTTCACCAGCAGCCTGATCGTGGCCGGCCTGGCGGTTCTGGTGGGGACGGTATTCGCGCTGGTGGCCAGCCTGGGCGCGCTGGGGGGCCGCGGCGGCCGCTCATCGGGTGGCTGGACAACCGGCGGTTTTGGCGGCGGTGGTGGTGGCGGCTGGAGCAGCGGCAGCAGCGATGGCGGCGGCTTCAGCAGCGGCGGCGGTGGCGACTTTGGCGGCGGCGGCGCGTCAGGAGACTGGTAGGCATCATGCTCGGCAAGCTCAACACCTTCATCAAGCACCTGTGGCTGGACGCGTCCGATGCGAAGCGCGCCATTGCGCCCGACATGCTCAAGCGCCTGGCGCAGCGCGTGGCGGCCAGCGAGCGGCGGCACAGCGGTGAAATCCGCATCTGCGTGGAAGCCTCACTGCCCATGAGTTACCTGTGGCGGCTGGGCAAGCACCAGTCCATCAGCCAGCTGACGCGCCAGCGCGCGGTCACCATGTTCGGCAAGCTGCGCGTGTGGGACACCGAGCACAACAACGGCGTGTTGATTTATGTCCTGCTGGCCGAGCATGCGATTGAGATCGTGGCCGACCGCGGCGTGGCGCGGCATGTGGGCCCGACGCAATGGCAGGCGATGGTGACGCGCATGGCCGGTGCATTTCGGGAGGGGCGTTATGAAGATGGCCTCACGCAGGCGCTGGAAGAAACCTCTGCGGTGCTGATGGCGCATTTTGCGCAAGAGCCCTCACCGGACAACCCGAACGAACTGCCTGACACGCCGCTGCTGCAATAGCTGCAATAGCTGCAGTAACCGCAAGTGCCGGCGGCGGGGCTTTCGTAAACCCGCCGTTCAGTACGACATCAAGACAGCCAGGGCAAACAGCGCCGTCAGCACCAGGAACGCACGGCGCACCCATCTCTTGCGTGGGTCTGCCTTGCCGGGTTGGGACGAGGCTTCGTCCCCCCACATCAGACTGTCCAGCATGCTGTTCATGTTGTCACCTCGTCCATTCGGTTGAAATCCTGTGCTGACGATAAGGTGCGGCAGGCGGTCCCCGCTGTCATTTAGGGTGTCGAGTTGTTACTTGACGCGTTTGCGCCACATCCGGTGCTCGCCTTCAGCGATGTCCCCACTTGCCATACCTGCGGGGCTGGGCTAACGCATCAAGCGGATGCGTCAACCCAGCTGATCGTTAGGGCAAGGCAGGGCTGGAGCTTTCCGGTTTTCAACCCGGATCCCGCCGGAACGCTATTAATTTAATAGCGACAAGTCTAAGCGCAGATTGGGCTAGAGGCCTAAAAGGCTTGAAAAACCCAGCGAGACAGCGGCGGCGAACTCAGGCCTGCGGCAGCCGCCACACGGCCTGCCCGCCGGCGGGGTAAAGCTGCCGCCCCGCCTGGGGCGCGACACTCCAGCCGCCGGTGAATTCGCCAAATGCCGGCAGGATGGCCAGGCCGGCTTCGATACAAAAGCAGGGCAGGCGCAGGTGGTCCCGGCCCGGCCCCCGCAGGTTCAGCACGGGATGCAGGTGGCCGGCCAGCACGGGCTGCCCGGCATGCAGTTGCGGATGGTGGCAGGCGGCAAACGGCCCGACCAGGTAAGGCTCGTTCACCCCATGAATGCCCAGCGACGGCGGCGGGTCACCGGCGCGGCTGTCGTGGTTGCCGCGCACCAGCACGCACTCAAGCGCCGCAAACTGCTCACGCCAGGCCCTCAAACCATTCAGCACGGAGGGCGTGCGCGCCTGGGCCGCATGCAGAAAATCGCCGAGGAAGACCACTTGCAGAGGCTGGTAGTGCTGCAGCAGGCGGCTCAAGCGCGCGAGGTTCTCGCGTGTGGTGCCGGCAGGCACGGGCTGCCCCAGCGCGCGGTAGGTGGCGGCTTTGCCGAGGTGAAGGTCTGCGACGAACAACACGCGGCCGGCCGGCCACCACAATGCGCGCTCGGGCAGCAGCCAGACGGTTTCGCCGGCGTAATCCACCGGCAAGGGCTTGCCGGGCGGCGTGGTGTGGGCATCCATCATCACAACATCAAAACGTCACAACAGCGGCAGCGGCCTGGAGGGTTTACGTTCACGGCGCGGGCGGCTTGTGCCTTTGCCGCCGCCCGAAGAAGCGCCTTCCTGCCCGAATGCCAGCGTTCCCTTGACGCGCTCGACATCGCCGGCCAACATCGCGCCGCCGGCGGCTTTCTCCAACTGATCGACCATGCGCGAGATGCGGTCGGCCAGATTTTCGTTGGTGAGCTTTTCGCGAAACAGCTCCACCATCAGCGGAAAGGCAAACGGCGTCGGCCGCTCCAGCGCCTTGAGCACCAGTTGCTGCGTGTTCATGCGCGCCAGGCTGCTGCGCAGGCGGCCGATTTCCAGCTCCTGCGCCAGCAGCTCCTGCTCCGCCTGCATCAGCAGCCGGTTGGCCGGGTCGTACTTGCGGAACACTTCCCAGAACAGGGACGACGAAGCCTGCAGTTGTTTGTTGCTGCGCTTTTCACCCGGATAGCCCTGGAAGATCAGGCCCGACACGCGCGCGATTTCGCGAAAGCGGCGCTGCGCCAGTTCGCTGGCGTTCAGGCTCTGCAGCACCTCATGCAACAGCGCCGTGTGCCCGCCGCCTTCAGCACCTTCAGCCGCAATGGCATCGCGCCCCACGTCATCGTGGCCCGCCACGAGCACCTGGGGCAACACCGCAGGCCAGTCGACCTCGGTCGCGCAGAGCAACTCAAAGCCGTAGTCATTGACCGCGATGGAGAAGGTGCGCGGTGCATGCTGGGCCACGCGCCAGGCGATCAGGTTGGCCAGGCCCAGGTGCACATGGCGGCCTGCAAACGGATACAGAAACAGGTGCCAGCCTTCACGTGTCTTCAATGTCTCGGCCAGCAGCGTCTGCGGTGTCGG
This sequence comes from Polaromonas sp. SP1, assembly GCF_003711205.1. Taxonomy (NCBI): domain Bacteria; kingdom Pseudomonadati; phylum Pseudomonadota; class Betaproteobacteria; order Burkholderiales; family Comamonadaceae; genus Polaromonas; species Polaromonas sp. SP1. Next base: position 1,065,554 of record NZ_CP031013.1, read on the forward strand.
CAGCGCCGACCACTGCTGCTGGATGTCGAGCAGCGGCCGCACGCACTGCAGCTCGGGCGTGTCGTAGCGGCCCTCCCCTGGCAGCGCGAGCTGCTGGACCACCGCATCGGCCAGCGTGGTCGACAGCGGCATGCGCCCGCCGTTCCAGCGCGGCACCGCGGGCCGCTTGCCGCTGGCGCGCCGCACCCACGCCGTCATGTCGTGGATGCGCACCAGCTCGAGCAGACGGCCGCCGAACAAAAAACAGTCGCCAGGCTTCAGTCTGGCCGCAAAACTTTCTTCGACGCTGCCGATCTTGCCGCCGCCGAGGTACTGCACCGACATGCTGGCGTCGCTGACGATGGTGCCGATGTTCATGCGATGGCGCCGCGCAAGCCGCGCGTCAGGCACGCGCCAGACGCCTTCTTCATCCGGCACGGCGCGCCGGTAATCCGGATAGGCCGCCAGCGAAGGCCCGCCCTGCCGGACAAAGGACAGGCACCATTCCCAGCTTTCGCGCGAGAGCTGGGCATAGGCGGCTGTTCCGCGCACTTCTTCATACAGCGCGTCGGGCACAAAGCCGCCACCCAGCGCCACCGTGACGAGGTGCTGCACCAGGACATCGAGCGGCTGCAGGGGCGAGGTGCGTGCCTCGATATGGCCGGCCGCGATGGCGGCGCGCGCCGCGGCGCCTTCCACGATCTCGATGCTGTGTGTGGGCACCAGCGTGATGCGCGAGGGCCTGCCGGGCGCGTGACCGGAGCGCCCGGCGCGCTGCAGCAGCCGCGCGACGCCTTTGGGTGAGCCGATCTGCAGCACACGCTCCACCGGCAGGAAGTCCACGCCCAGATCGAGACTGGAGGTGCAGACCACGGCGCGGAGTTCGCCGCTCTTCAGGCCTGCCTCGACCCATTCGCGCACTTCGCGGTCGAGCGAGCCGTGGTGCAGTGCGATCAAACCGGCCCATTCGGGTTTGGCTTCCAGCAGCGCCTGGTACCAGATCTCCGACTGTGAGCGCGTGTTGGTGAAGACCAGCGTGGTGCTGCTGCCGGCGATTTCTGCAATCACCTGCGGCAGCATGGTCAGCCCCAGGTGCCCGCCCCAGGGAAAGCGCTCGGCGCGGCTTGGCAGCAGTGAATCGACGACGAGCTTCTTGGGCACCTGGCCTTGGACCAAGGTGCCGCCGGTGTGGCCGAGCAATGTTTGCATCGCCTCTTGCAAATTACCCAACGTCGCCGACATTCCCCATGTGCTGAGCGCCGGATTCCAGCGGCGCAAGCGGGCCAGGGCGAGTTGCACCTGCACGCCGCGCTTGTTGCCCAGCAGTTCATGCCATTCATCGACGACGACCATCTTCACGCTGCCCAGCACCTCTTTGGCATCCGCACGCGCCAGCAGCAGCGACAGGCTTTCCGGTGTGGTGACCAGCACAGTCGGCAGGCGCTGGTTTTGCGCCGAACGTTCAGCGGCCGCGGTGTCTCCGCTGCGTGCGCCGGCAGTCCAGGCGGCGAGGAGCGGCGAGCCGTCATCGCGGCGCAGGCCGTTCAGAATTTCCAGGGGCTGTTGCAATGCGCGCAGCGTGTCGGCGGCAAGCGCGCGCATCGGCGTGATCCACAGGACGGTCAAGGCCTGGGCCGGGATGTTTCTTCTGCGTCCGGTGTTTGCTATTAATTCAGGAGCTACTCGCCCAATCCCCGCCTTGGCTGCAGGCATAAAAGCCATTAAAGCACCCAGCCACACCGCATAGGTCTTGCCGGCGCCGGTGGTGGCATGCAGCAGGCCAGACTCGCCGTCGGCAATGGCCTTCCACACATCGCGCTGGAATTTGAAGGGCTTCCAGCCACGCGCAGCAAACCACTCCGCCAGTGCTTTTTTCACCGCAGTGTTCTGGCTCATGAGGGCAGCAACGCGGCGAGCGTCTCCAGGGTGTCGGCCTCGTCGACCGGCTTGTCTTCGCGCCAGCGCAGCATGCGTGGAAACCGTACGGCAATTCCGCTTTTGTGGCGGCTGCTGCGGGCAATGCCTTCAAAGCCCAACTCAAACACCAGCGTGGGCTTGACGCTGCGCACCGGGCCGAAACTCTCCACCGTCGTTTTGCGGATCACCGCATCGACGCGGCCCATCTCTTCGTCAGTGAGGCCGGAGTAAGCCTTGGCAAAGGGCACGAGCTTGCGATCGGCCTGCGCCTGCGGCCCGTCCCACACCGCAAAGGTGTAGTCGCTGTAGAGGCTGGCCCGCCGCCCGTGGCCGCGCTGCGCGTAGATCAGCACGGCGTCAATGCTGAGCGGGTCAATCTTCCACTTCCACCAGGTGCCCACATCCTTGGTGCGGCCAACGCCGTAAGCGGCGTGCCGCTGCTTGAGCATCATGCCTTCGACGCCCATGCTGCGCGCGGCCTCGCGCTGGCGTGCCAGGTCCTGCCAGCTTTCACCGGTGAGCATGGGGCTGGCGATCAGTTGCGGATGCTGCAGCTGCGTGACGAGTTCGTCCATCAGCACGCGGCGTTCGGCCTGGGGTGCGGTGCGCAGGTCACACCCCTGCCACTCGAGCACGTCGTAAGCCAGCAGCACCACGGGGATGTCCTTCAACAATTTGGGTCCCAGCGTCTTGCGGCCAATGCGTTTTTGCAGTTCGGCAAAAGCCTGAACCTTGCCTTCGCGCCAGACCACGATTTCTCCGTCCAGCACGGTGCCATCGGGCAGTGCTTCGCCCATCAAAGCCAGTTCGGGAAAGCGGTCGGTGACCAGCTCTTCCCCGCGCGACCACAGCCACACCTGGCCCGCCCGCTTGACAAGCTGGGCGCGAATGCCGTCCCACTTCCATTCCACCAGCCAGTCGGCCGGCGGGCCGAGCACCGCATCGAACTGGTCGAGACCGAGATTGAAGGGATGTGCCAGAAAGAACGGGTAAGGCTGGCCGCTGGTTTTCTGGTTGAGTTCACCGCTGCTCTCGGCGGCGATCAGCACAGCGTAGTCAGCCGCCGTGGGCTGGCCGGTGATATGGGTGTAGCCCATGAGGCGCTGCGCGACGCGCTTGGCATCAATGCCGGCCACTGCGGCGAGTGCTTGGGTGACCTGCAGGCGTGACACACCCACGCGGAAACTGCCCGTCATCAGCTTGAAGTAGACCAGGCGCTCTTCGGGGGCAAGGCGTCGCCATTGCGCACGCAGGGCGCCGGGGAGTTTGTCGGGATCGGTTTTGCCCAATGCACGCAGCGGCAGCAGGTGTTGCTCTATCCATTCTGCGAGTTGGAGATCGTGCTGCTCGGTGGGCGGCGGCAAAAGGAGGGAGATCGTTTCGGCGAGATCGCCGACCGCTTCGTAGCTTTCGTCAAACAGCCATTCGGGCAGGCCCGCCGCTTCTTGCGCGAGCAGGCGCAGCAGTTTGGTGGGCACCAACTGGCGCGGCTTGCCGCCGGCCAGGAAGTACACCGCCCATGCGGCATCGGCAGCCGGCGCAGTTTGCAGGTAGCGCTGCAGCGCCGCCTGCTTGGCGAGGCTGGATGTGGTGGCGTCCAGTTCGCTGTAGAGAGCGGCAAAGGCTTTCATGCGCCGGTTTCGTCAGCAGGAGCAGCTGCGGGCTCAGGCTGAGCAGCGGTGGCAGCCTTGTCACTCACATCCTCATCGCCGTATTCGGTCTTGAAGCCCTCGGCCTGCAAGCCGTTTTCAGTCAGCCAGCGAACCAGCACGGCCACGCTGCCGTGCGTGACCATCACGCGCTCGGCGCCAGTGCCTGCGATCGCGCTTTGCAGGCCTGGCCAGTCGGCGTGGTCGGACATGACAAAGCCGCGGTCCACACCGCGCCGCCGCCGCGTGCCGCGCAACTGCATCCAGCCGCTGGCAAAAGCGTCCGAATAACTGCCGAAGCGGCGCATCCAGGGTGTGCCCTGGGCTGAGGGCGGCGCCAGCACGAGGGCGCGTTTGAGCAACTGCGGCGTGACGCCGGGGTCCGTCACGCGCAGGGTTTGCGGCAGGGGCACGCCGGCCGCGCGGTATACCGCATTGAGGGGCTCCACCGCGCCGTGCACGACGATGGGCCCGATGGCGCTGTTCACCCCGTGCAGGATGCGCTGCGCCTTGCCGAAGGCGTAGCACAGCAGCACCGACGCGCGGCCCTTGTCGGCATTGCGCTGCCACCAGGCGTTGATCTCGGCGAAGAGCGCTTGCTGCGTGGGCCAACGGTAAATGGGCAACCCGAAGGTGGACTCGGTGATGAAGGTGTCGCAGGGAACCGGCTCGAAGGGCGTGCAGGTGCCGTCGGCTTCTGTTTTGTAGTCGCCGGATGCCACCCAGACTTCACCGCGGTGTTCAACCCGGACTTGCGCCGAACCCAGCACGTGGCCGGCCGGGTGCAGCGAAATGCGCACACCGTTGCGCTCGAGCGTCTCACCGTAGGGCAGGGTCTGCAGATTGATCTCGCCCAGCCGGGTCCGCAAAATGCCTTCGCTGTCGGTGTGCGCGAGGTAGCTGGCGTGGCCGGTCCGTGCGTGGTCGGAGTGGGCATGCGTGATCACCGCATGCCCCACGGGCCGCCACGGGTCGATATAGAAATCACCCGCGGTGCAGTACAGGCCCTCAGGCCTGGCGACGATCAGGTCCATGCGTTGGGTGCTTTCGTGCAGCTCTGGTTAGCTCAGGTTACGTCCGTCGCGCGATGCGTAAGCCCGGCGCGGGCCCCGCGTGCGCGTGAAGCTTCTATCCTAGTGCTGTCGGCCCAGGATGTGCTGAGCGGGTAAAGGTGCTTGTGCTGTCAGCAAGGGCTTACATTGCTGGAAACGCCGCACTTCTGCATGCCCCGCGTGCACGGACCGGCCAATAAAAAAGCCCCTGGCTTGCGACAGGGGCTTGATGCAACCTGCGACGGCTGCAGTGGATGGCCGAAGCCACCACGAGTTCTTATTTTTTCTGGCGATATTTGCGCAAGGCAGCAATCTGCGCGGCCATTACGGCCAGTTCGGATTGCGCCATGGCGATGTCGATGTCGCTCTTCGCGTTCTTCAGCGCTTCTTCGGCAGCAGCCTTCGCTTCGCTGGCCTTGGTCTCGTCCAGATCCTTGCCGCGAATCGCGGTATCGCTGAGCACCGTCACGCAGTTGGGTTGCACTTCGAGCAGGCCACCGGCCACGAACACAAACTCTTCGCTGCCGTCGGCTTTTTCAATGCGCACGGCGCCGGGCTTGATGCGTGTGATCAGCGGCGTGTGGCGCGGGTAGATCCCCAGCTCGCCAGCCTCGCCGGGCAAGGCCACAAAGCGCGCTTCACCCGAGAAGATGGACTCTTCCGCAGAGACGACGTCGACGTGGATGGTTGTTGACATAAGCGTTCCTTAAATGGAAAAAGTGTTGAGGCGCGAGCCTTAGACCTTCTTCGCCTTTTCGAAAGCTTCGTCGATGGTGCCGACCATGTAAAACGCTTGCTCTGGCAGGTGATCGCACTCGCCGGACACAATCATCTTGAAGCCGCGAATCGTTTCAGCCAGGCTGACGTACTTGCCGGGCGAACCGGTGAACACTTCAGCAACGTGGAAAGGCTGCGACAGGAAACGCTGGATCTTGCGGGCGCGGGCCACGGCGAGCTTGTCTTCAGGGGCCAGCTCGTCCATACCCAGAATCGCGATGATGTCGCGCAGTTCCTTGTAGCGCTGCAGCGTGCCTTGCACGGCGCGGGCCGTGGCGTAGTGGTCTTCGCCCACAACGTTCGGGTCCAGCTGGCGGCTGGTGGAGTCCAGCGGATCCACGGCGGGGTAAATACCCAGCGAAGCGATGTCACGCGAAAGCACCACGGTGGAGTCAAGGTGGGCAAAGGTAGTGGCAGGCGACGGATCGGTCAAGTCATCGGCAGGAACGTAAACGGCCTGGATGGAAGTGATGGAGCCGACCTTGGTGGAGGTAATACGCTCTTGCAGGCGGCCCATTTCTTCGGCCAGCGTAGGCTGGTAACCCACGGCGGAAGGCATACGGCCCAGCAGCGCGGACACTTCGGTGCCGGCCAGCGTGTAGCGGTAGATGTTGTCCACGAAGAACAGCACGTCACGGCCTTCGTCACGGAAGGACTCGGCGATGGTCAGGCCGGTCAGCGCCACGCGCAGACGGTTTCCTGGGGGCTCATTCATCTGGCCGTAGACCATTGCCACTTTGGATTCGCCGAGGTTCTCGAGGTTCACGACGCCGGAGTCGGCCATCTCGTGGTAGAAGTCATTGCCTTCGCGGGTACGTTCACCCACACCGGCAAACACCGACAAGCCCGAGTGCGCCTTGGCGATGTTGTTGATAAGTTCCATCATGTTCACGGTCTTGCCGACGCCGGCGCCGCCGAACAGGCCCACCTTGCCGCCCTTGGCGAACGGGCAAACCAGGTCGATCACCTTGATGCCGGTTTCCAGCAGTTCCTGCGATGGCGACAGTTCGTCGTAAGCAGGTGCCTTGCGGTGAATCGGTGCGGTCAGGGTCTGGTCGACCGGGCCGCGCTCGTCGATGGGCGCGCCCAGCACGTCCATGATGCGGCCCAGCGTGGCCTTGCCCACGGGAACCGTGATGTTGGCGCCGGTGTTGTACACAACGTTGCCGCGGCGCAAGCCGTCGGACGTGCCCAGTGCGATGGTGCGCACAATGCCGTCACCCAGCTGCTGTTGCACTTCAAGGGTCAGCGCAGAGCCTTCCATCTTGAGCGCGTCGTAAATTTTCGGCATCTGGTCGCGCGCAAATTCCACGTCAACCACAGCGCCGATACACTGAACAATCTTGCCTTGAGCTTGAGCCATGACTGGATCCTTTTCCGTTCTTTAAATCTTGAATCGCGGTTTAAACCGCTGCAGCACCGGCAACGATTTCCGAAAGTTCTTTCGTGATCGCCGCTTGACGCGTTTTGTTGTAAACCAGCTTGAGTTCGCCAATCACGCTGCCGGCGTTGTCCGTTGCGGCCTTCATGGCCACCATGCGGGCAGACTGCTCGGACGCCATGTTTTCGGCAACCGCCTGGTACACCAGTGCTTCCACGTAGCGGATCAGCAGGTCGTCAATGACGGTCTGCGCATCGGGCTCGTAGATGTAGTCCCAGCCGTGCTGGTCCTTGTCGGCCTGCAGGTGTGCGGCCGTCAAAGGCAGCAGCTGCTCGACCACAGGCTCCTGGCGCATGGTGTTGATGAACTTGGTGTAGCACAGGTACACCGCGTTGATCTTGCCTTCGCTGTATGCGTCGAGCAGGACCTTGACGGGACCGATCAGCTTTTCCAGGTGCGGTTTGTCGCCCAGTTGCGTCGCATGCGACACCACCTTGGCGCCGACCCGGTTCAGAAAACCAAGGCCCTTGTTACCGATGGCCACTGCCTTCGCATCATGGCCCGCGGCCTGCACTTCCTTGAGCTTGCCGGTGACGGCACGCAGCACGTTGGTGTTCATGCCGCCGCACAAGCCCTTGTCAGTCGTCACCACGATGAACCCGGTGGCCTTGGCGTCGTTGGACTCCATGAACGCATGGGTGTATTCGGGGTTGGCCTGACTCAGGTTGGCCGTGATATTGCGGATTTTGTCGCTGTAAGGACGGGCAGCGCGCATCCGCTCCTGCGCCTTGCGCATCTTGGAGGCGGCCACCATCTCCATGGCCTTGGTGATCTTCTTGGTGTTTTCCACCGATTTGATCTTGCCGCGTATTTCCTTGCCTGCTGCCATATGGATTCCTAAGGGGTTCCTGAGGGTTGCTTAATTACTTGCTTGACGGTGCGTCAGGCGAGATCAGGCAAACGACTTCTTGAACTCGGTCACAGCCGCGTTCAGTTCCGCCTCAGCGTCCTTGTCCATGGCCTTGTTGGCTTCGAGCTTGGCCATCAGGGCCGCGTTCTTGTCCTTCAGGAAGGCATGCAGGCCGTGCTCGAAAGCCAGGACCTTCTTGACTTCCACATCGTCCATGAAGCCCTTGTTCACGGCGAACAGCGTGGCGCCCATGTTGGAAATGGACAAAGGCGAGTACTGGGCCTGCTTGAGCAGTTCGGTCACGCGGGCACCGCGGTCCAGCTGCTTGCGGGTGGCTTCGTCCAGGTCGGAAGCGAACTGCGCGAAGGCAGCCAGTTCACGGTACTGGGCCAAGTCGGTACGGATACCGCCGGAGAGGTTCTTGATCAACTTGGTCTGGGCGGCACCACCGACGCGAGACACAGAGATACCGGCGTTAATGGCGGGACGAATACCGGCATTGAACAGGCTGGTTTCCAGGAAGATCTGGCCGTCGGTGATCGAGATCACGTTGGTCGGAACGAAAGCGGACACGTCGCCGGCTTGCGTTTCAATGATCGGCAACGCGGTCAGCGAACCGGTCTTGCCCTTGACGGCGCCTTTGGTGAAGTCTTCAACATACTTCTCGTTCACGCGGGCTGCGCGCTCAAGCAGACGGCTGTGCAGATAGAACACGTCGCCGGGGTAGGCTTCGCGTCCGGGTGGACGGCGCAGCAGCAGCGAGACCTGGCGGTAAGCCACAGCCTGTTTGGACAAATCGTCATACACGATCAGCGCGTCTTCGCCGCGATCGCGGAAGTATTCGCCCATGGTGCAGCCGGAGTAGGCGCTCACATATTGCATAGCGGCAGACTCGGACGCGGCAGCGGCCACAACGATGGTGTATTCCATCGCGCCGGCTTGTTCCAGTGCGCGCACCACGTTCTTGATCGAGGAAGCCTTCTGGCCAATCGCGACATAGACGCAGGAAACGCCCTTGCCCTTCTGGTTGATGATGGCGTCGATGGCCACTGCCGTCTTGCCGGTCTGGCGGTCGCCAATGATCAGTTCGCGCTGGCCGCGGCCGACGGGCACCATGGAGTCGATGGACTTCAGGCCGGTCTGCAGGGGCTGGTCAACGGATTTACGGGCGATCACGCCGGGCGCAACCTTTTCGATCACGTCGGTCATCTTGGCGTTGATCGGACCCTTGCCGTCAATCGGCTGGCCCAGTGCATTGACCACACGGCCAAGCAGCTCAGGACCCACAGGCACTTCCAGAATGCGGCCCGTGCACTTCACGGTGTCGCCTTCGGCGATGTGCTCGTACTCGCCCAGAATCACGGAGCCGACGGAATCGCGCTCAAGATTCAGCGCCAGGCCGTAGGTGGGGGTGCCGTCGGCGGTTGCGGGGAACTCCAGCATTTCGCCCTGCATCACGTCGGACAAGCCGTGGATACGGACGATACCGTCGGTCACGGACACCACGGTGCCCTGGTTGCGAATGTCGCTGCTACCGGCCAGGCCTTCGATACGGCTCTTGATCAGTTCAGAAATTTCTGCGGGATTGAGTTGCATGACTCTTTCCTTCTTTCTATGTTGTTGGCTAAAAACCTGTAATGGCGCCTGGGCACCGGGCTCAGGAAATCAGCGCCACTTTCATTTGCTCTAAACGGGCTTTTACCGAGGTGTCCAGCACCTCGTCACCCACCACGACTCGTACGCCCCCAATCAGGGCCGGCTCCAGCTCAACCTGAAGGTTGAGCTTCTTGCCAAAGCGCTTTTCCAGCGTTGCCGACAGATCGGCCAGTGCCGCACCGTCCAGCGCAAAAGCGCTGTAGACGGTCGCATCGGACGAACCGCTTTGCGCATTTTTCAGTGTGCGGAACTGCGCTGCGATTTCGGGCAGGACGCTCAGGCGGCCGTTCTCGATCACGGTGCGCAGGAAGTTCTTCGCAGCATCCGGCAGCTTCGTCTTGGCAACGCCTGAAATCACGTCGAACGCCTGCACCGAAGTCACGCCGGGATTACCGGCGAACTGCTGCAGCTGCGCATTGGCAGCAATGGCGGCCAGCTCATCGAGCCAGACGGCGGTGCCGCCCAGGTCGGAGCCGGAGGCCTTGAACAGGGCCTCGGCGTAAGGACGGGCAATGGTGGCTAGTTCGGCCATATTGATGCTCGCTTAGAGTTCGGTCTTCAGGCGGCCCAGCAAGTCGGCATGCACGCTGGCATTGACTTCCTTGCGCAGAATCTGCTCGGCGCCCTTGACGGCCAGCGCGGCAACCTGCTCACGCAGGGTTTCGCGAGCCTTGACGGTTTGCTGCTCGGCTTCGGCCTTGGCGGCGGCAATGATCTTGCTGCCTTCTTCGGTTGCCCGCGCCTTGGCTTCTTCAACCAGGGCCTGGCCCCTGCGCTCGGCTTCAGCCAGGCGCACGGCCGCTTCATTGCGCGACTTGGCCAGTTCTTCTTCCACGCGCTTGTTGGCGACGGAGAGTTCAGACTTGGCTTTATCGGCAGCAGCAAGGCCGTCAGCGATTTTTTGCGCACGCGCGTCCAGGGCCGCCGCGATGGGTGGCCATACAAATTTCATCGTGAACCCGACCAAAATCAGGAACACGATCATCTGGACAATAAGGGTACCGGTAATGCTCACTGCTCATCCTTTCCCTTGGGGCCCAGCCGATGGCCGACCCGAAGGAATGACATTCTTGGGACTTTGATGATTGCTTACTTAGGCAGGTTGGCGATTTGCGCCAGGAATGGGTTGGCGGTGGCAAACCACAGCGCAATACCCGTACCGATAATGAAAGCCGCGTCGATCAGACCAGCCAGCAGGAACATCTTGGTCTGCAGTTCGCCCATCAGCTCAGGCTGGCGTGCAGCTGCTTCGAGGTATTTGCTGCCCATGATGCCGATACCGATACAGGCACCGACAGCGCCGAGACCGATGATGAGGCCGGCGGCCAGAGCGACAAAACTAATAACTTCCATGATGACTCCTTAGGACTTGGTTACGAGAGAAAAAGAAAAACGAAACGGGGACAACTGATTAGTGGTGATCGTGCGCCTGGCCGATGTACACCAGGGTCAGCATCATGAACACGAACGCTTGCAGCGTGATGATCAGGATGTGGAAAATCGCCCAGGCCGAGCCTGCGATGATGTGGCCGATGGCCAGTGCAATACCAGTGCCCAGCGAGACGGAGGCAAAAGCGCCACCCATCAGGGCAATCAACAGGAAGATCAGTTCGCCAGCGTACATGTTGCCGAACAGTCGCATGCCGTGCGAGACGGTCTTGGCGACAAACTCGATCATCTGCATGAGGAAATTGAAGGGGTACAGGGCCCAGTGGTTGCCGAAAGGCGCCGTGAACAGCTCGTGAATCCAGCCGCCCGCGCCCTTGATCTTGACGTTGTAAACCAGGCAGGTAATCAGCACGCCGAGCGACAGGCCCATGGTGACGGACAGGTCGGCAGTGGGGACGGAGCGCATGTAAGCGTGGTGCGGATCATGTCCGGCAGCGCCGTAGATGGCAGCCCAGATCGCGGGCAGCAAATCAACCGGCAGCAAGTCCATCGCGTTGAGCAGGAAAATCCACACAAACACGGTCAAGGCCAGCGGAGCCACCAGCTTGCGGCTCTCGGCGTTGTGAACGATGCCCTTGGCTTGTGCGTCGACCATTTCGACCAGGATTTCGACGGCAGCCTGGAAGCGGCCGGGCACGCCGGAGGTGGCTTTGCGGGCGGCCTTCCAGAGCAGGAAGCAGCCGATCACGCCCAGCAAGATACTGAAAATCGTCGAGTCAATATTGATGACGCTCAGGTCGAACGGGCCAACCAGTTCTTTGTTACGCCAATGCGTCAAGTGGTGAACGATGTATTCACCAGCGGTCTGACCACCATTTCCAGCAGCATTCTCAGCAGCCATTTATTGCTCGCCTCAAAGTTTATTGCGCCTGGCCGCGAACATTAACGCGAGCCAGGACACTTTCATTGTCACCACCAGGCCGACCAGCATTGCCGGCCAACTCAGCATCGAAACCAGCCTTGGGGCGGCAAACAACATTGCCACCGTCAAGGCGATCTTGACCATTTCCCACAAGAAGAACCCCATCACCGCGGTGCCGGGGTTCATCGACCACACCTTGCCGGTCAAACCGCGCGCAAAGAGCGCCGCCGGAATCACCACCGCCAGCGCCCCATAGAGCGCCGACCATCCAACCGATTGCTGCCCAGTCAAAGCCCAGGCGACACATGCCACCACGATTCCGGCTACCGACTGCCCTGCCAACACCGACCAGGGAGACACCTGAGGACTCGTTTCACGAAGCTTTTGGGCTTCTTCGCGGGTCAGGGTCTTGAAACCTTCTTCTTTCGCCTCAAGCTCTTGTGTAACAACCCGGCTGACAACCCGGGCTTCCGGATTTATTACTGGGTTTGTCGCGGGCTTCGCCGAATTTGTCATTCTGGACATCACAAATTACGGGGAAGTTACAAGGCGCCGTTATTAGCAAAGCCCTTGATTATACGTAGAAACCCCCGCACATCGGCAAAATCCCGGGATTGAATCCGGATTAGGGGCGATTGGCGCTTTTCGGCCTCAAACCACAAAGGGGTGGTTCACAATCACCGCTCAAAGGCGGCCCCGAAAGCGGGGTACCCACCGCAAACCCCACCCCCACCGAAAGAAGCCATGCACGCCCTGATGAAATTCCTGCACATTGCCGCCGCCGTCACCTGGCTGGGCGGCGCGGCTTTCATGTTGTTTGCGCTGCGGCCGGCGCTGGCGGCGGGGCAACTTGGGCCACCGCAACGCCTGCCGCTGATCGTGCAGGTCTTGACGCGCTTTTTCGCGCTGGTGTGGGCCTCCATCGCCCTCTTGTTGTTGACGGGACTGGCCATGCTGATGGCGGTCGGCATGAAAAACGCGCCTATCGGCTGGCACCTGATGTTCGGCATCGGCCTTCTGATGTTTGCATTGTTCGGCCACCTGTATTTCGGCCCCTTTCGCCGGCTTAAGCTGGCCGTCGCCGCGTCGGACTGGCCTGAAGGCGGCCGCCGCGTCGGGCAGATCGCCACGCTGGCCCTGGCCAACCTCGCGCTGGGCGCCATTGCCATCGCAGCCGTCATTTTCCTGGCGTAAAGCCTTGGGTGCCCCAGCCGCATCCATGCGCGCAAGCCTTGTTTTCAGCAGCTTGCTTTTTCTGGGAGGCTGCACAGCCGTGAACCCTTATTACGACCCCGCCAAACCGCACCATACGCGCGAAGGCTTCAAGAACAACTACACCGCATCGGTCACCCAGGGCTTTGGCGCGCTGATGCGCTGGCAGTGGGAAAAGCGCCAGCAAGGCCTACCCAAACCGCCCGCTGCACCCACCCCGCAGCAAACGCCCGACCTCAAAGCCGTCCTGGCCTACGCTCCGGCGTATGCGGCGTCCGGGCCTTCAGCCGCCCGCCCCGCCATCACCTGGATAGGCCACGCCAGCATGCTGGTGCAGGCCGGCGGGCTGAATGTCTTGACGGACCCGGTGTTCTCGCAGCGCGCCAGCCCGGTTCAATTCATCGGCCCGTCGCGCGCGCAGCCGCCGGGCATCGCGCTGGCCGATTTGCCGCCTGTTGATGTGGTGATCGTGTCGCACAACCACTATGACCACCTGGACACCGACTCGGTGCAGGCCATTGCCGCGCGCTCCGCCGCTGCCGGCCGCCCCACGCTGTTCCTGGTGCCGCTGGGCGTCAAATCCTGGTTCGCCAGCCGCGGCATCACGCATGTCATCGAGATGGACTGGTGGGACACGCACGTTTACCGCGGCGTGGAGTTCAATTTCACGCCCGTGCAGCACTGGTCGGCGCGCAGCTTCGGCGACCGCAGCCAGACGCTCTGGGGCGGCTACGCCGTGTTCGCGCCCGACCTTCACTGGTATTTCAGCGGCGACACCGGTTACTCCAAAGACTTTGCCGACACCCGCGCGCGCTTTGCCGGCCGCCAGGCCGCCGGCCAGGGCGGCGGTTTTGATCTGGCGCTGATTGCCGTGGGCGCCTATGAGCCGCGCTGGTTCATGTCGGGCCAGCACGTCAACCCGGCCGAGGCCGTGCAGATCCACCAGGACCTGGGCGCCAAACGCAGCGTGGGCGTGCACTGGGGCACTTTCGAGCTGACCGACGAGCCGCTGGACCAGCCGCCGCAAGACCTGGCCGCAGCCCGCGCGGCCAAGGGCCTGAAAGACGAGGACTTCAGCGTCATGGCCGTCGGCGAAACCCGTTTTTTAGCGTCCAGGCCGGCCCCATGACGGCACGCCGCAAGCAACGCGAGCCGGGTCAGGCGCACTGGACCGACCGCATCAAGGCATCGATCCCCAGCCGCGAAGTGCTGGCGGCGCATCCCTGGCTCAGGCCCGTCGCGCACCGGGTGCTGGACCCCCAGCTCTGGCGCCTGCAGCACGAAGCCGTGGCGCGCGGCGCGGCCATCGGCATCTTCTGGGCTTTCGCCCTCCCCTTTGCGCAAATCCTGGCCGCCGCGGCCCACAGCGTCTGGTGGCGCGCCAACATCCCGGTCGCCGCCGGCATCACCTTTATTACCAACCCCTTCACCGTGGGTTTCTGGCTCTGGCTGGCCTACCAGGTCGGCAGCCTGATCCTCGATGCGCCGCCGCCGGTCTCTATTTCAGAAGGCGCGGGCGTGGTGGCCTGGGTGGCCTCTTTCGGCGGCCCTGCCATACTGGGCATGGGCATTTTTGCCGTCTTCGGCTCGGCCGGCGCGTACGTCCTGGTCAAGCTGGCCTGGCGCCTGCGCATCTGGTTCAAACGCCGCCGCCGGTAAGCCCGCACAAAGACCCCGCAGCACATTCTTTTTTCTTTCACACCTCACCATGACAACGCCTCCCGCCAGCCCCCTTCCCGACACCCCCTGCTACCTCAACGGCGAATTCACCCCGCTCAAGGACGCCAAGATCAGCGTGATGGACCGCGGCTTCATCTTCGGCGACGGCATTTATGAAGTGGTGCCGGCCTACGCAGGCAAGCCGTTTCGCTTCGAGCAGCACATGGCGCGGCTGGAGCGCAGCCTCACCGAGCTGCGCATCGCCAACCCGCTGAGCCGCGACGAGTGGCTGGCGATTGCTCTTAAATTGATAGCTGCTTGCGCAGAATCCACGGGGGCTTCAGCCGAAAAAGGCAATCAACTCGTGTACATCCAGATCACCCGCGGCGTGGCCATGCGCGACCACCCCATGCTGCCGGGCCTGACGCCCACCGTCTTCGTGATGTGCAACCCGATGAAGCTGCCCGGCGATGCCGCCCGCGAAAAAGGCGTGGCCTGCGTCACCGCCGACGACTTCCGCTGGGAGAAAGCCCATATCAAAAGCACCAGCCTGCTGGGCGCGGTGTTCTCGCGCCAGATCAGCGTGGACGCCGGTGCGACTGAGACCGTGATGTTCCGCGGCGACTACCTGAGCGAAGCCTCTTCCAGCAACGTCTGGATCATCAAGGACGGCAAGGTCTCAGGCCCGCCCAAGGACAACCTGGTGCTCGAAGGCATACGCTTTGGCCTGATCGAGCAGATGTGCCGCGCAGCAGGCATACCGTTTGAGCTGCGCCGCATTACGCGTGCCGAGGTGCTGGCCGCCGACGAAATTTTGCTCTCGTCGGCCACCAAGGAAGTGCTGCCGGTGACCCTGCTGGACGGCCAGCCGGTGGGCAACGGGGTAGAAAAAGGCCGCCCTGGCCCCATTTATGCCAAGCTGTACGCTGAATACCAGCGCGCCAAACAGGCCTGAAAGGACCCTTGCCATGACCACTTCCCCTGACCTCCCGAAAATCATCGGCGTCCCCGGCACCGAGCCATCGCGCCAGGAGTCGCTGATCGACTACCCGTCGCAATTCCCCATCAAGGTCATGGGTCAGAAGGTCGACGGCATGGTCGCGGCCGTCACCGCCATCGCCCACCAGTTCGACCCGGCCTTTGACGCCAGCACCATCGAGCTGCGCGAAAGCAAGGGCGGCAACTACCTGGGCGTGACCATCACCGTCACGGCCACCAGCCGCGAGCAGCTCGACGAGCTCTACCGCACGCTGTCGACGCACCCGATGGTCAAGGTCGTGCTCTAAATAAGACAGAGAAGCGCCGCCATGCAGGTTGACATGTCGCCCCCACGCTCCGCCGCTGCGCGGGTCGCTGCCCCCCGAGGGGGCTGGCCTTGCTTGGGGCGGCCCGGCGCGGCGGCCAGCGTATGTTGATGCGCGCCCTGGGTAGGGTCGACTACCTCCCGACCTACGAAGCCATGCAAGCCTTCACGGCAGCGCGCAGCGCCGCGGTTTCAAGCGAAATCGGCTTCCAGCCCGCACAGGACATGGGCGACCAGCTATGGATTTGTGAGCACCCGCCGGTTTACACCCAAGGGCTCGCGGGCAAAAGCGACCATGTTTTGAACCCCGGCAGCATCCCGGTGGTGCAGACCAACCGCGGCGGCCAGGTGACGTACCACGGCCCCGGCCAAGTGGTCGCCTACCCGCTGATCGACCTGAAACTCGCCGGCTATTACGTCAAGGAATACGTCTACCGCATTGAAGAGTCGGTGATCAAGACCTTGGCGCATTTCGGTGTCACCGGTCACCGCGTGACGGGCTCGCCCGGCATTTATGTGCGGCTGGACGACCCGGCCTCCCACGCCGCCCTGACAGGCCCCGTGAACCCGATTGACCCTTTCCGCGGCCTGGGGAAAATCGCCGCGCTGGGCATCAAAGTCAGCCGGCATTGCACCTACCACGGGGTGGCGCTCAACGTGGCGATGGACCTGGAACCCTTCTCGCGCATCAACCCCTGCGGTTATGTGGGGCTGAATACCACAGACCTTCGTACAATTGGCGTATCCGTGACGTGGCAGGAGGCTGCGGACGTACTGGGGCAGAAACTCGCAACGTATCTGGCACCCTGATCTTTTTTCCGTTCGGGCTGAGCCTGTCGAAGCCCCCGGCCTCAGCCGGCAATGAGCGGATTTCCAGCCCTTCGACAGGCTCAGGGCGAACGGCATTGACCCCATGAGCACACCCGAGATCGTCAACGCGGCTGCAACGCCCTCATCCAACCCCGTGGTCCGCGACGTCCAGACCCTGGAAGGCTACAACCCGCTGGCCAAACAAAAGGCCGCGGCCAAGCTGTCGCGCATCCCCGTCAAGGTGGTGCAGGGCGAAATGCTCAAGAAGCCCGACTGGATCCGCGTCAAGGCCGGCAGCCCGACCACACGCTTCTATGAGATCAAGCAGATCCTGCGCGAGAACAAGCTCAACACGGTGTGCGAAGAAGCCAGCTGCCCCAACATCGGCGAATGCTTCGGCAAAGGCACGGCCACCTTCATGATCATGGGCGACAAGTGCACGCGCCGCTGCCCGTTTTGCGACGTGGGCCACGGCCGCCCCGACCCGCTGGACGTGAACGAACCGCTGAACCTGGCCAAAACGATTGCAGCCCTCAAGCTCAAATACGTGGTGATCACCAGCGTGGACCGCGACGACCTGCGCGACGGCGGCAGCGGCCACTTTGTGGAATGCATCCAGAAGATCCGCGAACTTTCGCCGAACACCACGATTGAAATCCTGGTCCCCGACTTCCGCGGCCGAGACGACCGCGCGCTCGAAATCCTGAAAGCCGCGCCACCCGACGTGATGAACCACAACCTCGAAACCGCGCCGCGCCTCTATAAAGAAGCGCGCCCCGGCAGCGACTACCAGTTCAGCCTGAACCTGCTCAAGAAGTTCAAGGCGCTGCACCCTGACGTGCCCACCAAGAGCGGCATCATGGTCGGCCTGGGCGAGACCGACGAAGAAATTTTGCAAGTGATGCGCGACATGCGCGCGCACAACATCGACATGCTGACGATCGGCCAGTACCTCGCGCCTTCCACCAGCCACCTGCCGGTGCGCCGCTATGTGCACCCCGACACCTTCAAGATGTTTGAAGAAGAGGCCTACAAGATGGGCTTCACCCACGCGGCCGTGGGCGCCATGGTGCGCAGCAGCTACCACGCCGACCAGCAGGCCCATGCCGCAGGCGTGGCTGTTAAGGATCAACAGTTAATGAGAAACTTCACTAGTTAGCGAGACAATTCAACATGGAATGCATGTGATTCACCGCTATGTGTTCCGAAAATCTATTTAAGATCAACGATCTTTGCCAATATTAGACGGGAAATGGCATACAAACAAAAGCCATATTTTTAACGTGCGTCTGGGTCGCACCAACAGGATATCCAAATCGCCTCCTTAAGGGCGTGATTGACAATTAACGTCAATGAGTTAGAATGATCGCTAAGTGTTGGCCCGTCGGCGTTTCCGGACGTTGAACTTGGTTAAACAGCGTCATGAAAATGACGTGAAAGAAGTAGCACAGCGGGGTCGTGAAAACGTGTGAGCAGCTACTCTCCACCACGCAAGTGGCTCCACCCAGAGTGGAATACCCAAGAGATCCCCGCGAACTATTCTCTAAAAAGCCTCCATCCGGAGGCTTTTTTTTGCTCCTCAAGGGGCCCATATCTTCCCCAGCACCTCCACGAAGGGCAAAACCCGCTTCGAGTGGGGCGCCGGAACGTTCGCCAGCAATGGATATGCACTTTCTACGTAGATGCGTATGCGCTTCTCTTTGTTGGGCTCGCTCTCTTTTTCAGCGCTCATAAAAATGTAGTAGCTGATCGGGGTCACGACACCATCAAGAGTTTCTTCCAAATTATCAATCCGGAAAAAATTGTCATGCCTGGATTTGTGGACATCCCCTTGAGCGGCAATCAGCGCATCGATGGATGCAACCAAGTTGAACGACAAGTTATACCGTCGAAGATCAAACACTCGATCTCGCGCTCCGTCGGCCACTTTCATGCCAGCGGGCATAACCTCTCCCTCGGAAAGTCCACGAGAATAGCAATGCGGGGAAAACCGAAACTCAACCAGGATTTTTTTGGTAAAACCACCTTTTAAAGGAACGTCAATCTTGCGTTCGAACTTCGAGAGATGCGAGAGACTGTAAGAGACACCATTGATTTGCAAAGCCATAGCTCGATTATCAGTAGGACTGAGATAGTTTGGTCTTTGGCGAAATCTCCATTTCAAGCAGTTCAAACTTCAGTGTGAAGCCTAAAGTCCGGCCGCCTAACAAGCCATAAGCACCAATGCCCATAATCCGTGTCAACACTGGCCTTTCGCGTCAATTGCTAGAACAAGACCGGCATGGAGAGGCGATCTACCCAGAGAAGTCGGCAACCGTCAACGTCTGCGTTGTGAACGAACTGATCCTGCCGGCCGGCAAGCTTGCATTCAATGTAGTGGCCAAGATCGCAAAAGCACACCTTTCATCGCCAAAAGACGCTGAGGCTGTCGCTATCGGATGGCTAAAGAAAGAATTGCCAGAGCGCCTAGCCAAGGCCAATCATTGGAATTTTTTCGGCCTCACATGGATAGAGCCAGAAGGCCCTCCGATGATCTCGGATGCAAGCCTGCACCACCCTGATGAGCAGGCGACCGAACTGACGGCTCATCTCCTGCCATTGGCGGAAGGCGCTATTGCCCACATCCAGAACTTGAGAGAATCTTTCGAAGCAGCCAAAAGCAAACTCGGGGAATTCGCCAGCACAAACACAGCGCTGGGCTTTACCGTCACCGCTGGGGAAGCCCGCTCTCTGCTAAGAACTATCGAAGGCATTCTGGATGCCTCTGCAGATATGGGTGGTTACGAAGCCAGCAGGGCACGCGCGGCAGCAGCAGACTACGCAGAACTTGCACGGCGGAAAAATGAAGTCAACCATCTCTACCAAAACTCCTTGCACGCCCTTAGGACCTTTGTGTACAGGGTGGATTTCCCGTCCACGTGGTGCCGGCGCCCATGAACTTAAACGCACTCATCCCTACGATGCCCCTGACGTTCACCAGCCGACCAAGATAGATTGCAGTCCGTAGGTGAGTGACTTTCTTGCAATGTGCGCAGAAGTGGAGCTTCAGTGGAAGCTTGCCAGGAGGCCGCACTATGCGCCGTCGATTTCGGCTTTCCCAAAAGGCCTCTGGAGAATTGACTGGATCGGCGATCTGGCTTTTCCAGATAGGACTGTTCGGCGAAAACAATCTTCTGTTTTCGTGCACCTGTCGAGACTGAAATCCGAGTCCATCCTGGACGAGCCTCACTTGCTCCTCTACCCGGATTGCACCGCTCCAGCGCGTTTTCAAAAAAAGATTTGGGTATCAGTTGGCGCACTCTCGCTGCTAAGGGTAGGCGACATTTGGCGAGACGGAAAACTCGAGGATCAACCGGATTACGAGCAGGAAACTTTTGCGGACGTACAGGTTGACGGCTCGACCTCGCACATCATCAAAGCGGGGCTGAAGCAGGATGACGTGAACGGCTACCTTCTACCTCTCGCGGAACACCCTTGGCATGTCAACTGCACCCAGTCTTATTGCGTCATGGTGCGTCTCAACGAGGATCGTCGACTCATTATTCCGTGCATGGAGCTTGTACGTTTTTACTTTGGCTCATCCAGCGAGTTGCTCTCAAGGATTTTTTTGCCTGGACTGAAGCGCGAAACGCTCTATTCCAAGGCGACTTTTCATCTTCTCTCCGGACATCTCAACCTCGACCTGGCTGAAGGTATTTCTGGAGCCTCTGCCGCAGACATCGGGCGCATATCCCAGAACCCGCACGCGTGGCGCGCGGCTGTTCGCGTGTCTACTTCAGCACTCACCGCATCCATAAAGGGAGCCCAAATCTACCCACAGACGTTGTTCCCGTTTGAAGGGATGACCACACTCATGGCGTCGGGAAAATGGTTGTCGAATGCCGGCAAGCCACGGTCTACTTTTCTCGTGTACCGTTTGAAAAGCTGCTCCTACCCCTTTCCATTCCGAGCTCTAAAGTACGAAGCAAAATCAGTTCGCGCGCGGTCATGGGCGCCGCAGGGTGCGTCTTCCGACGTCAAGACAGGCACCCAAGGATCTTCGCAGAGCGGAACCCAGACTATCGTCGAGAAAGACGCGTCAAACAACCTAGCCGCGAAGCGGCGCATTATTCACCACGAGTCAAAGTTTCCTGATCTCCTACCCAAGTACGTCTGGAAGGCTCGCACCCTTAACGCAAGTGGGTCGCGTCATACAAGCTCCGCTGATGTTGCCCAAGCCGCCGTCGGGGAGGGTGGCTCCGAGCGACGCGTCCGCTCTGTCGATTTACTGGTACTGCAGGGCCGACCCGGCCAGCGACGGCTCCCCGATTTTTTGCGAGCGACCGTTGAGGAAGCTTTGTTGATCAAAGACATTGGCATCGAGGTGCTGACCTCCAGTGATCACGATGGGTGGACCGTCCCAGTGACGTTGCTTGCCGATGAAGACGGTGAGCTCGACTCAAAGTTATTCTTCGAATCCGCCGCCGGAATACCTACATTGCGACGCGCGTGCGTTCTGGCGTTTCGCAAAGCCGAGGTCTCGAGCTTTGTGGTGATCATTGAGGCGCCTTCGCCTTGCATTCGCCTGTACGCTCCTGTCGTCGATAGTGATAGCCCATTGTGGGACGCCTTGAGCCGCGCGACCGCGGACTTTCTGCGAGAGCCCAAATCGGAAAATATATCCTTATCGGAGCGGGTCAGTCTGGCTTTTAAGAATATGTTCCCGCAGAACGTGTGCCCGCCTGAAGACATCAAATCGAGTGAGATACCCCATGAAAACAGTAGCCTCTTTTGAGCTTACACGTCAACTGATCGAAGGCTGCGAGCTCGCAATTACACGGGGATATCCAAGATCCATTCCAAAATGGATTCCTAAATTACTGGTGACCTGGTTTGCTGCCGCGGAACTCATTGCTGCGGGAGCATACGCAAGCGTGATGACTTTTGCGTTCTGGTGTGGTCTGACACTATTTAGCGCGCTCGTTTACGCTATGTTGCGTTGGACCCACTGGATAGCTCCGCAAGCCCTGGAAGGCTATTTCTATGCGTGGCTCGTTTTGGCAACAATCTGCTTAGTGGCAGGAAGGCCCAGTACAACGGCTTTTCCAGGATGGGCAGCCCGGAATATTTCGGCCGCCAAGCAACGTTTCCCCGAATTAGACGATCTGCACGAACGTGACTTAGATGGCATACGATATTTTCTCGCAGTTGCTCAGGAGTCGAGCAAGCGAAGGACCACGGCGCTGTGGTGGATGATTGGATCGGTCTGGGCGGTCAGCGCGTGGATGGTCACAAAAGGATTCGATTTGAAGCAGGGAGAAATAATCAGCTACGCGATCCTTCCTGCAATAGGCTGCCTCTTGTTATCAGGCTTGGTCGCCGCCCACACCAGGGCCGTGAGCAACGTCTACGGCCTTTGTGCGATATTGCTGATGGACAGGCAAACGAGCATTGCCTCAAAAGCTCAGGCAGACAGTAAACGGCGGCCGAGCAGGGTCAGATAGAAGGCATATGTAGCAAGCGCGGTAAAACCCGTTAAGTGAACGACTCGCAACTTGAAACCGGTATCCGCCTGCACCCTGCCGTCATCGATAGCGAAAACCTGTTATGAGGCGCGCTGCGCCATGCAACTGCAGAATTTCTGCGAGGGCCAAGTCGGACCATGTGCCTCTATCAAAGCAGGTCCTTCTCGCATCTTTATAGATGCGTCATCAGAGATCATGTGACCCTCGAAGACTCAACGGACGGAGCCAATAACGGAGGCTCAACTTTCAATAGTCCTCCAAGTCAACATCGTCGTGGTCGTCGTATTTGTAGACATCTCCGGAATCCAAAAATACAGATACCTCGCTGTGGATGTATGCAACTGATTGAGTTTTGTACAGCTTAATGCTGTCTTCAACGTAATCGATGCCAAACTTTTGTTGAGTTGTTGGATCCAGCCAGTCTTTTTTCTGCGGGAAGATAACGAGATTGACGCCCTCATTTTTTTGGGTTGACTTGAAGAGTATTCCATCAAACGGGTTTTTGACAACATGCGCCAGGAACTCAGCCATAGTCTGAGTAATTAGATAGTCGGACTCGTGGCCCGGGACGATTGGCTGAGCGATAAGTCTATGTAGTTGCCGAAGAAATAACGCTCTCTCGACTTCGTCGCTGAAATCAGGCTGAAAATAACTCAGAGCTTTGCCCGAACGAGCGCGATCCAACCGAGAGAAATCGAGTACTCGAAGTGGCCTGGTGGTAGTGAGGGTTATGACTACCAACTCATTGGCTATCGCTGGCCTCATTTCTGCCAAACAGGTTTCAAAGTCAAGCGCACCGTAAAGTACTGAAACCCCTTCCGCATTCATCCGGCCGGCTCTTGCAGCCTGGTCAGGCGGGGGACCAACATGTTTCAGCGGCTCCGAATACATTTGCTTCAGCAAATCACCCCCGCCACAAACGCGCGCTCGAAACAACTGCGTTCCCATTGGCAGCTCGGAAACAACAGAGCCGTTGTCGTCAAAACTTTTTAAATCGTCGACGCTTGAAAACAACCAGGTAAAGAGCTCTTGCGCCTCGGTACTAAAGAATCTACGGGTGTGCTTTAACTCCTGCAGCGTATATTGCCATTTCGCATGAAGGTGACCGGTTCCAACTCTCGTAGGAACATAATTTGAGGTGTCGTCCCAGAACGGCGAGTCGCCATCTCTAGGGTCATAGTCTTCCGAACGCACTACGGCTTCAACTAGTTCGTCCTCAAAGCTCACATATTGACCCAGCACCTCCTGAACCGCATAACTCATCGGGTCGCCGGACTGCTCTTCATGTCCATAAGATACGCCCTGTTGAAAGTGTTCCATCATGTGCGGTTCGATGAATGCTGCCAAAGCGTCTACATCAAGCGCAGGGTGTGTGTCTTCGCCGCATTCTGAACATGTAAGCTTCTCACCTTCCTCTTCAATGTGTTTTTTTAGGAAGAGGTCTTCGGCACACTCACTGCAAAGTGCATGATCCGAACCGTCGGACTGTCTCGCGCTCATTCCAAAGCCTGATTGAGTCGAGAATCGGTAGCGTCTACCAGCGCTTTGAGGAAGCGAATGGCCTTGTCCAAATCATCGCGTTTGACCAAATGCGGGGCAGAAGACGCGCCGGCAATCACAGGTTTGGAACGATGCACGGCGTCACCTCTTTTCGATATGAGATCGTCCAAATTTTTCCGGGCCTTTGCGCTGTCAAAGTTTGACCACTCCCAGCAGGCTGTCACGTCGACTTCCAAAAAATCAAGGAAAAGCTTTCGCACCTTCTCCGAGGTGGGGTTATGAAAGCGTTTGAGTTCGTCCTCTAGGCGTTTGAGTACAAACGTCCCCACATAACTCCCGTTTACCACGCGAAGGCGCGTGGTCACCTCCTCAAGAATTCGATCTTCGACATATGTTTCCCAGGCAGTCAAAGCCATAACCAAACCTGCCCGTTTGAGAACATCGGCACTTTGGGGAGGCGGTTTTGGTAGCGCATCAAAATGCGCCAACAGCTCTTCCGCGTCTTTGATTGACGTTTCAAATGATATTTTGGCTTTGGACATAAAGGTATTTTGTGATGCCTTCGAGTAAATCACCGACTCACTAGATGACTTTACCAATCTTACGAATTAAGAGAAACGGCGTTTGGGCCTTTTCTCCAGGGAGTTGCAAGGATGCCTGGTGCTTTTGCCAAGCATTGGAAAAGTTCGCGGGGATCTCTTTGATATTCCACTCTGGGGTGGAACCACTTTCATGGCGTAGAGCAGCTGTTCACACGTTTTCACGACCCCGCTGGGCTGCTTCTTTCACGTCAATCATGACGCTGCCTCGCTAAGTTCAACGTCCGGAAACGCCAACTAGCCAAGCACTTGACGATATCGTATCTCACCGAGTTCGATTGAGTGATGAGAATGACGTCAACAGAGGGGGAGTCAGCGTCCAACGCCTTGCACCAAATTAGCTTTTCGCCTTAGGCAGGTACTTGACTTCTTTCCGATATCGCTTGATCACAGACGTCAACAGCTCGGAAAGTTCACACTCCAAGCCCTCACTCAAGCGATAAATCACCGCCAAAGTCGGCTGATTCTTACCCGTCTCAATCTTGCCAACAAAGGTTCGATTGACTTCCGCGCGGAGGGCCAACTGCTCCTGGCTGATTCCCAACTCAGTCCGGCGCGATTTCAGTTCGGCCGCAAACGACCGTAACAAAGCGAAATCGAGATCTGAGCGCATGCGCTGACTGTGCGCAAATCAGAGCATTTACGCACCCGCATATATGGTACAAACGACATCAGGCCGGCCTAAAAGGGAGGTTGTCCAGCAATTTGAGTTAGTCGGATGAAAACCAATATGAGCTCAGAGTTAAGGATTGGAAACAAGTCCGTCGGACTTATTGCCGTGAGAGGCGTGGTGGCCGAAAGCAGCTCTAGCAGCGCCCGGGACTATTCAGAGCGGTTTTCAAACCTTATGGGTGGGATGTATCTGCACAGCGAGCTTCGGAACGAAACCAGCTTCTTCCTGCAGCGTGACGACGGCGGCGAACTGGCTGTCAGCTTTCCCGCGCAGATTCCACTACGAGGTGGTCACAGGGTAATGGTTGTTTATGGAACGTGCAGCGACGGCAAGTCGGTGAATGCCATTGCGATGTTCAATGAGACGCTCGGGTCAAGCTACGAATTACCCGTTGATCGGCTGCTGTCCCGGCTCGACATCAAGTACAGCCGGACAACGGTATCGAATCTCGGCTGCCTGAGCATGGTGGGCCTAGTCGCTTTTGTGATTCTCGCGGCGGTGTTTTTTCCCAAATACTGGGTTCCTTGCACCGTCACCTCACCTTACTTTTGGATGGTGGTGGGTGGCGTCTTTGTGGCTTCCATGGCGGGCGCCTATGTCATCGACCCATTGATCAACATGGGTGAGATGAAAAAAATAGGCAAGTCTCTTCAGACCGCGGTCGCAGAGCTGCAGGCTGGTCTTGACCAACCGAAGGCACCGGCGGTGAGCGATACGGCCGGATTGCCAGGTACCTGAACGTCCCTGCCGGTGGAATACACCCGCGCAATAGTCCAGATTGTTTCACTCCAATGTTCCTTACACACGAAGCCCACAGATCCCGCCTATCTGACTACTTACCTGACATTGGCGAGACCTACTGGCGCGTCGCTCAGGTGGTCATAAATCAGCCGTGGTTCGTCGTGAAGGCCGTGCATACAGAACGATGCGAGGAGGGGGAGGAGACCAGAACACATCGGACTATGCTGTTTTCCAGCATCGTTGACATAGATGACGCCATGCGCGGAAAGACCGCCCATGTGCTGCAGGTGGCCGCAGCCTTTATTGTCACGCCGGCCTATATGAACAATACCGATGGCTGGAAGATGGAGCGCCTCAGTGCGGTATGGACTGCAAAGGAGCCTCGGGAGCCGACGCAGACCGTGCACATCTTTGAAACCGTTGAAGGCAACGCCTACTCGACGTCTGCCCTAGATACATCTGTTGGAGAGCTTCGGTACAGGATGTTGAGGCTGGTTTTCCAAAGCTAGTTGAATGAGTCTTTCATCATCAGCTTTCTAGGCAGTCAAGGCTAAAGCTAGTTAGCACGGTGACCAAACAACATGGTTGTGATGTCTTGCCGCAGGTTGGCGGGGAAAACCACAGCTAATTCTTGAGTAATAGAGTCTGTAGAAGCATCTCCAATATCCAGCCTCGCAGGGCTTGCAGTCCAGTCTTCTATCGCCGCCTGAAGAGTTTCTAAATAAATGCGGCAATCTGCCGCATTTTCTGCCAGTGGCAAATCGCGGTGCAGGATCACGATCTGCTTTTCCTGTACCCACCCGAAGTCCCGCAGACAATCAGAAAATGCGTCCCAATTTGATCCAAAGTACTCGGGGAATTGCCCAGCACTTTCGAACGCGGCGAACAAGCTCGCCTTCGAGGAGACACCTTTCGGAATCTCCAGTAAGTAACTGTCCGCAGGATTGCGGTAGATAAATGTATTTATGAACTCAAAAGATATGTTCATCACGATGAGCTGCGCTCAGATGCCCTTGGCGAGCAACATTTGAACGCCTTCCGTTTCTGCTTGGCCGAATTTGACGATCCAAGCTTGCTCCGCATTCTCCACCGCGCGCGGTGAGGAGCCCGGCTGAAACTGAAGTCCGACTTTTGCATGGTCCCACAACACACCTTTTAGGTAGGCTGCTTCCCTCTCGATCCGACTCCTGGCGGTAGCAAGGCGCGACTTTTGGCTAAGAACGTCGGCCTCGTTGAACGGGTTGATCGCATGAAGGTGCTGCCCAGCCACGTCATGGATTTCCAGGAACCGGTCTAATAAGGCCACCTCGGATCCATGTTCAAAATGCTTAGTCCCATCCGCTTGAGGCACCATGACTCCCAATGACTTCGGCAAAAAATGTGGATTGACTAGAGCTAGGTGTTTCAACACCTTGGCTGGCTTGCTGTCAACGCGGTAGTCGGCATTCTTGTCTTGCTCTTGACGCAGGGCGGCATAACGCTCTTCATCGGCAGCGATCGCCGAGTACGCCACCAGTTCGACTATCTGACGCAGTTGCAGCCACATGAACTCATCGTCCAGCTCTGATGTCAGCGTCCTCGGCTTTTTTGCACCCAGTATCCGGTCAATTGACTTGAAGCGGCGCTTCACCTCGATCATGTGATCTCGGTATAGATGGGGCGAGACGAGATCCATGCATCACTTCGGAGGCTATTGATCGCCACACACGTTAGGCTTTGCATCAGCAGGACGTACAACGCAACTCCATTTCACCTGCCCTTGATCAACGCGTGGTTCCTGAAGGACAGTAACTGAATATTCCTTGCTATGGATGATGATTGCTCCGCCCGCAGTTACCCAGCCAAACTCAAATTTCACTGGATTCAATCCAGGAGGTGGTGGTAACTGCAACTCCCCAGCCAGCGGAACTGGTTTCCCAGGATTCGCCAGAAGTGATTTGGCGATTTCGAGTTTCAACCTACCCGTATGTCCGACCGCAATTCCCACATATGAGCGCGGAGTAATTTCATCCACGTGATTGCAGCCTGCTAAAAATAGCACGCAAAGTGGCATGAACCACGATTTGGTTAACGAGTGCATGTGCATCCCGAATCTCCTTCATTTAAGGATTTTCGATATTGTTCAAGTAATTGGGGGGTAATCATCGCCTCCGCTTTGGCATCCAGCCGGCGATGAAAAACGCCTATTGGATTACCCATACGAAATTGATTGCTTAGTATGAAGCTGCCAGGACCTTCATTGACGTGGAGCATCTCGTGCGCGAGAGTTTGAAGAAAGCGATCGCGCAAGAACTCATCCACCTTCGTTGAACTGTCGCCGTAAAGCCCGGAATTTAGTTGTATGTTGTTCATCCAGTCCGTGCTTCCAGCTCCCTTTTCACCGAGTGCAACCATGCTGACAGATCGAGGATCTTTTTTAAAGTCGGCGGGGTTGCTGCACTTGAAGGTTGCTATTGCTTTCCTTATCTCTTCAGCAGTGGCTAGGCCAAGTGGATCGGTAAAACTCACGGGGTTGCCGTCTACGTAGCTGTATAGATTCATTCCGCCATTTAAGCCGATGGGGTCAGCTTGCATGTACCTTGCAAAGGCATTGCTGCCAAAACCTGCGATTGCGACGGCCACAATACAAGTCTTCATCAGTCTGAAAATACTCATTTGATTCCTCTCCTTAGTTCGGTCTGACATTCTTAATAGTTCGCATGTACCGCGCGTCGGCCCCAGCGTCAGGCTGACGCCAACCCAATTCTTCGGCCCTGGCATACCAGGCATTATTGTTTCGGCTGAGCTCATCAAACCGTGGGCGGTCCTCAGCCGGGATACCTCTGGGTGACGGGTACTTTGAAAGGAAATCCCGCTTCAAAATCAGAAAATATGCATAACCCTTGTTAAGCATAGCGTCGGCGTTCTTGGGGTAGTATTCCAGCGCCAAATCCGACAAGGCAATAATTCGCTCAGCATTGCCCTGCTGTTTGTGATGCTCTATGAGCGGGTCCATCAGGACCGTCACGATTGCTTCTTTTTTGCTGAAGCCGCGCATATAAATGCCATGCTTGAGCGCTTGCGGCGTCATGGGAGTATCCCGCTGGTAACTCTCGTCAGCCCTTTCGTTGCCGCCCGACGTGGTTTCAAGGTTGTAGCTTCTGCCCGTCTCGTCCCTGTATTTCACAAAGACGTGTCCGGGCGCCTCCGCGAAAGTTGCATCCAACCCCAGCTTCTGAGCTAGCAATACAAACAGCGTAGGCATGGAAACGCAGTTGCCTTTTTTCGTGGCCAAGTAAGTTGGCAGGAGTTTGTTGCTGACCTTTTGCCCCAGTGGATCCGTCAGATCGTATTGGAAGGGTTGTTTGTTGTTCCAGTTGCCGGCGTCATACAGGTATGACCGCAGCATGGAGGCCGTTCTTAAGCTGGTTGGGTTGGCGCCGGCCGAGATCCGAACGGCGGAAGCCATGGCATCAAGCTTCTGAAGATTGCTCTCAATATCGATGCTGGGATCGATCATGCGGTCAATGGTCAGCTTCGCACGAGCCAGGTCAATCTCCACGTCTGACTTTTGCAGCATAGCCCGCAGCGTCTGGACTTCGGGGTCAATCCGTTGTGCTTGGGCGGTACCGTGAGCCAACGATGCCAATAGCAACATGCGGCCCCACATAAAAGCGGCAGCAAACAAACGATAGGGCCGCATGTTTGGTTTAGATTCGAAGGGTGATTGTCATGGTCAACGGCTTCGATCCTAACAAGGATTTCATCCTACATAGGGAGCGGCACGGCAGCCGAGGATGGCAAAACCCAGCGATAGCGCCGAATGTGAATATTCACCAAAATGCAAAGATGCAACTAATTTGCGATGACTACTCAATCCACGCAAGATACTTCCTACATGGATGGATACAGCGCCCGACAACGGCCCTCCTAATGCGACCGGGACAAACTTTTAATGGGGATCTCGAGGGTCTCGCTGCGGCGTTCATCGACAAGTTCGGTCTCAAGTTCAAAAGACAGGCCAAACCCCAGCTCACCTTTGATGCACTGACTGGTTTTAGTTGTCGCTGTTCAAATGGAAAACGACGCCGGCGTGATTCACCCAGGACTCATGGCCGGATCCGGCGTCTACCAATCGAACCGCTGGGAAAGCGCTCGCGGATGGAGCGCGCATTGCCGATGGCAAGCGTTTTATCTGCGGGTTGGTAGACGTCTAAGTGCATCACGAGATCGAGCGAGTCGGACAGATTCTGTACTGTCGCCGGCAGATATGTCTGGCGGCCTAAAAGGCCAGGTTTGTGGTTGAGCAGGACCACCCGATGGGTCAGTTGTTTGAAAGCAATCAACTTTCGGATTGATTTCAATTTCGGCATAGACCAACTATCGATTTCCACGCCGATCAGCTGGCCCTTACCGGCAGCCATCAAGTCAATACGCCCGCCGCCCTTGCCTTGGGTTTCATCATTGTTGATACGGTGGTAGCCTGGTACGCGCATCTCGAGCCGCACTGAAAAACCAAGGCGCTCCAGCAACACCGCAAGCTCCACCTGAGCGACGGCACCCAGAGAACAGAACTGGTGCTTGTGCAATACATCCAGAAGCTCCGTGCTGAGCGATCGAACACTGGATTGATCGGCCATGCGAGCATTTACCATCTGCGCCAATGGAATGTAAATTCAACAATAAAACTTATCACTGCCACAAGGAGTTCGGTGGGTTCAGGGCAAGAAGTCTAGCGGCTTCTTACAGTGCCAGCTACTATCTTAGTGATAGTAGCTATTCCGAAGCTATGGGGTAGTGTGGCAGCCGCACGAAGATGTGCGACAACAACATCGTTCCATGTGAGGGAGCGCTGGCCGCTGGTCGGTTGTGCTCGGTGTCGAACTGGGCCACCCCAGGGAACATGCCAGACGGTTCGCGCAGAAGCGCGCCGGAGGCATCGCCCACCATACGCAAGTCAGCCGTCTCAGCAGTCGATAGAAGTGAACGACGCAAAGTCTGCACGCAAGCGCTCTCATCTCCGATCAACATGCCGACCATCAGCGCCAGGGGGAGGCCCTTGGCATACTCGCCATCCACAAAGCGCCGCATCCCATTCTGACCGAGATAAATCTTGCAACTGCCGTTGGTGGCTTCTAGCTTCTTGAACTCGAATATCAGTTCCACGCGCACAGCTTTCTCGTTCGACTTATAGACCAAGTCCTTGCGAATCCGACTGTGGGCCGTGAGCTCTTCGTCGATGATCACCGACTCACCAGCAGGCTCTTCGTAACTCCACCAGCCCAGCAGCCGCGCCTTGGATAGCGACACCTTTGGCATATACATCCCGAAGCGCTCAGTGATGTGATTCTCGCGGCGACCTGAATGGAATGTCTTAGGAGCCCGGACCGACAAATCATTCCAGGTGTCGTAGACGAACTTGGCTGCTCGCCGAGCCTCGTCCACGGGAAAAGCCTGGAGCCACTGATCGCGGGATGTCCGTAGCGACGTCGGGACTTTGCTCACTGCGCCGCCTGTTCCTGCACGAAACGTACCACCCGCTCTGCGTCCCGGAATGCCTCGGCCTGTAGCCACAACCGTCGAGCCATTGGCTTGACCAGATACAGCGAATCTCCGTGGCGCACAACGATGTCGGCTGCCAAATACACGTTGTCGCGCACTTTCACCGGTAGCACACCTTTGTGCTGCAGTGTTTTTACTAGCGTCGCAACGGCCTGGTCCGCGACCTCGGGACGCATAGCAGCTTTTGAGGATTTTTCCGCTATGGCATCCAGTCGAAGAATAGCCAGTGCGCCATGGGCTTGCGCCGACCCGATGGTCAGGCTAGCGTCGAAGCCGCCTGAACCGCCCATCGCGTCGCGCCATTGGCCTAGCTCGGACAGCAAGGCCTTCACATAGAGTTGCAGGTCATGATCGGATGCACGCATCTGCAGCGGGGTGAGTAGCTTTGTATAAGTAGACGGCTGTAGTCCCGGAACAACCAGTTGGACCATCTCCTGAATCCGCGCAACCTGCGAAGTAGTCAGTCCGAAATACTCGCTGATCAGTTTTTCGGCCTGTTTGCGCCAGCCATCGAACACCTCTTCACGCCCGATGATCGGTGACGACTCTAGCGCCTTCACGAACGCGGCCACTTCGCCCACGATGGCGGCGGCGCGCTGCGGGTTGGAATGATCGCGCGGATGCACGAACGGCAGTCGCTTGACGTTGAGCAGACTTACCCTTTCACGCTCAAAACTGATTTGATAGGCAGTCAGGAGAAGGAGATATCGGACCAGGTCAGAATGCAAATAGACGGACAGGAAGCGCAGCAAGTCCGCTTCCTTTTTGGGTGCCACGATCGCCGTGGTGCTACTGTTGAAAGAGAATTTCTTGGTGCTGAAGCCGGCGCAAATTCTCCGCTCGGACGTCATCCCATCTTTGAATACGATGCGAGGACCCTGGAACGCACCAATGATCTTTTCTGATAGCTTGGCCACATGGGTAACCTTGGCGGGAAAGCGCACGAGCACGCCTTCGTCCAAAAGCGGCCCGTGCAATGCAAATTCGTTGGCGTCTAGATATGGTGCGCTTGCAATCGACTCAACCGATACAGGTTCTGAGACCGCGCTGTCCTTGAGGTGAAAGCCTTTGGTCATTTGCCATCCAGGCTCATCGACCAAGTCCCCAATCTGTCCCAACATTTCGAGACCAGCGATCGTCGCCTGGTCTTGAGGAGTGCCCCAGTACAGAGTAGTGAGTACCGAGTTGTCATAGGCGAGAACGGAAGTCTGAACCGTGTGCCGATCCGTTCCGTGCAGAGTTAGCCGACCGAAGGCTAAGCTGACATCAGCTTTGGGGGTCCAATACTCAAAGGTTTCCGGCGAAGGAATCTCCTCTCTTGGTCGGCGGGGCCTGGCAACCACTACCAAGGTAGGCTGCTTGGCATTCTCGAAAAGCAGTTTGCGCAAATCTCCGAAGTTGACCGCCGTATCCAGCTCGCAGCGGTCGAGCCATAGCTGCACGAAAGGCTGGCTGGTCTGCGCACCAAAGCTGCTGACGGGAAGGATGAAGCAGAACCGTCCGCGCACCGGGTCGACCGCATCTATCGCGCGGAGCATATAGGCGAGACAGACCTGCCTGCGCGGGATCTTAAAGCCTTGGTCAGCCGCCCATCTATCGGAGGAAAGAAGCTCTTTGCCTTTAGGCTCCAACCACGGCGGATTGGAGATCAACAAGGTGAAATTGCCACGCTTGACCAGCGGGTTCTCCCCTGAAAAGAAGTCTCCTTTGGCGCCCCGAATGATGTTCCGCTCATTCAGGGTCGGCAGATGCGCTTTGCCTTGCTCGGTCAGTTTGAGTAGGTCGGCTGGTTGGAGATTTTCCAGTACGCAAAGATAAAGACTGAAGGCCGTAACTCTGCATGCGGATTCGTTGATGTCCGACCCAAAGATATTCTGTTCGAGTAATTGGATGCGTTCAGTAAATGTCCACTGCTTGCCCGCCTTGGCCTCGCCGTAGGCCAACATTCGGCGATAGGCCGTTGTGAGCAAAATTCCGGAACCACACGCCCCATCCAGCACGCGCTCTGCGAGGATGTCTTCCGAGCCGGCGAAGGCTTGATCCACCGTCAATGTCGCTAGGTGGCGCGGCGTGTAGTAAGCCCCAACGTCACGCTTGTCTTCGGCGAGGAAGGATTCATAGATGCCTGAAATGAGCTCTACCGGAATGAAGCGAAAGTCATAGCGCCAGAAGCTTCGTTGCCCGTCGGCCATGTCGACATGGTCCAAGAACTCATTGAGGTGCCCGAACGCTACGTCACTGAAATCGCGCCAGACCTGTCGCCCGCCATCAGGTTCAAGCAGATCACCATTGAAATCTTTCTTGAGGCTTGCCATCAAGGCAATCACGCCTGCTCGGTTAGCCTGAGCCGCCAGTTCGAAGAGACTTCCGACTTTGCGCTGCTTGCGATAAACGTCGCCAACGATGCCGCGGTGCTCGAGATAGGCAACGAACATCACCTGTGCCATCAGCAACTGAGAGGAGCTTTTGCTCAAACCCTCCTTTATCAGGGCCTCCACGATGATTCCCAAGTTCGACAACAGCTTGCGGTCAACACGGTTTTCCGGGGCGAACCAGTCAGCGTGCCGACCGAACACCTCCCCTGATTGAACGTCAGCCCGCGAAAAAGCGCCGAACGGCTTGGCCTGCTTGAACTCGATCTGCTCGAATGAAGCTTCTGGCAGCGATGTCGGCGCCGCTAGCGCGTGTGTGGCGTCGACCACCATCACCATGGACACGAGGTTCTGGTTCCAGGCGCGCTCGCGCACGCTACGCAGCAAGCCTTGATCGTCTAGAGCGTTGCCGTCACTCTCAAGAAAACAGACGGTCGGCACACCTTCGACATCAAAGACCGCTTTTGCGCGGATTGACCCCTTGGGATCTAGCAGGCTGCGGATCTCGGTGCGATAGGGATGGTGGCCAGGCACGGATTCAGCGCGCACATGCAGCGAGCCGGAGGCTTCTGAATAGCCCCAGGCGTCTAGCCACATATCGAGCACACCTTCCACGCGGCCGACCTTTCAAGATATTTTGCGTTAGTATAGTCTAATGATTGAGAACATTAATAGCATTGCCATACTCGTCTGAAATGACCTACTCGTCATGATTGGTACAGATGTCGCTTGGCTCGACGATTTGAGCTTTGCCCAGAAGCAGCGCCTGCAGTTCATCGAGGCTCGGTTAATCTGGGATGGTTCTGTGCGCCGTGGCCAAGTCTGTGAGGTTTTCGATGTCACGCCCAACCACCTTTCACGTGACTTCAGGCGGTACCGACACCACCACGCCCATTCCTTGGAATACGACGTAGAGAAAAAGGCCTACACCCGAGGCCGCGACTTCAAGCCATTACTAGCTTCAGGCTCGGCAGAGGAGTATTTGTCACTGCTGCAGGCCTACAGCACCAGCAAATCGACTGCAGTAGTTCCCGCACTGGGTCAGGTCACCGCGGCGGAATCCATCATGCAGCCCACAGGCAGCATCGACCCGGAGGTCTTACGCTTAATAATGCTGGCGCTGCGCGAAGAATCGGGCCTTGCACTGACATACCAGTCGCTCAACGAACCGAATCCTGTGCCCCGCACCCTTTGGCCGCACACGCTAGTGTTCAATGGCGATCGCTGGCACGCCCGAGCCTTTGACGGCCGCCACAATGAGTTCAGGGATTTCGTACTGGCCAGATGCAGCCAGGCTAAGCTGGACCCAGTGGTAGCACCCTTAGCAGCCTCCGAAGACAAGGAATGGCACGAGGCGGAGACAGTGGATGTGATCCCTGCGGCGCGCCTATCGGCGAACCAGAAATCGGTAGTGGCACGGGAATTCGGAATGAAAGCCACCGGCGATGGAGAGTTTGTATGGTCCTCCTCCATCCGCAAGTGCTTGGTGCGCTACTTCCTGGTCCGCCACAGGCTAGAGGGTGGTGGTTCGACCACAAAGCAGGTGCCAGGGCAACACCCGTACTTAGCATTGAAAGATCCGCAGTTGGCGATTGCCTACAGGTTCGGCGGAGATTAAACAAACTCCTCAATCTCCTGATGCGCCACGGGCTTGTCGGCCAAGCCCAGCCGCATAACCGCGGTTGTGCGGTCTTTTCCGATTAAGCAGTATTAGCTGCCAAGTACAGATTTCAAGGCGACCTCTGCTAATCCTTTGACGGCATCTAAAGTCAGTTCAAGCCCTTTCGCCTTTGCGATGGACTTGATCTTTTCCCACACCGGCTTGGATCGCATTGTATCCAGCAGATCATGCCCCGCCATTGTCAGGCGCGGGCGAGACAACCCATAAAACACACCGGTGCTTCCATGGCGAACGGTAACGCCCTCTATGTATCCACTGTCTATGAGCATTTCAAGATGGCCAAAAACTCTTGCCTCTTGACGCTTATATTCAGCTCTCGCCTTCGCAAATTCGGCTTCGGACTGACCGGCTTGCCAAGTGGGCTCTTCGGTTACGCCTTCCAGCACTGCGACCTTGAAATCCCGCTCATCCTCGATAGCCAGCAGTTGTTCCCGTAGGAGATCCCAATCCCGTTTCATAAAGTCATCTCCTGCGAAACTTTTTTCGTTAGGAGATTATGGACGCAGGAGAGGGACATACTAAAAGCCTTCAACCTAAACGCCAGTCAGAAAAAATCTCTGCAACCTTCACGTAACTTTTTGGAGGATGCTTAAAACCTTTGAGAAGGTGGTTATAGCGTACGGCTTTGTCTCGCCAAGCTTGCCGCAAACGTGACTCCAAATCGAGCTCTAACCAGACCACTAGTTGCATCAGGTGATGACGCTCTACCAGAGATCGCGTCTCAAATGCAACTCGCTCCGGAACAGGACAAATGTCCTCCACGCCCAGTTGGTCGCAAATGTACTGACGCAGAGTGACAGTCTTGTATCGGGACGTCAACAAACTGCAAAGGTGATGCCTGACTCGCATCTCGTCCAGAATCAAACCCATCGACTCAGGCGCACGGCCACTATTCCTTATGCCTTGGCACAACCTCTTGTGCGATTCGCTTGCCTCCGCATCATATGAAATGATCGGCAGCGTCGCCGCGTTGCGCAGATCACACTTACATAGGTGACAGCTCGCGAAGGCGTCCGCATCCGGAACGCTGTCGTAACCAACGTCCATTCTGTGGAATGCAACTCCTGATCCGCATTGCGGACAGCGGTCATGCAGCATGCAGCCGTGCTGCGAACATATGGTATTGAACGATACGCGCCAGGCTTTGCGGAAATACGGTTGCGAGTCCTCCGCCAAGCAACTCCCGCAATACTGCATTCCGAATCCTTCCCTCTTTCGGTGGTACATCTGCAGGGTTTGCATCCACGGCAGTGCTCCGGACGTTTTAAACCGCGCATACAAGACTTCCTCATACACGCGTAACGTGGTTGCCTGCGCCGTATCAAGCGGTGTGCCCGTGCGGGCGCTTAACTCCGCCACAAGCCATGATGGCGCCAGACGATCTACATCACGATTCCAAACTTGGCGGCTGTTTCCAAATATCAGATTGCAAAAGGTCTGGACTTTCAGTCCATTTCCGTTGGCAAGTCTGACCAACCAGGACGATAACAACTCGTCAGGTAGCGGCTTGTAGCGGACCGGCCAAAGCAATGAGGTTGACCCCCTCATTGGAGCTATAGCCGTCGATGTTGCTTGCGCCGAGACGGCGGTACCCACCGCAGGGTTCCAATTCGCTCTAAGGTAATTTCCTCGACTCCAGACTTGATGGCATCGACCGCAAGCGCCTTGAATAGGTCACATATGTCCCCGAGTGTTCCTTCACTTCGCGTATGCAGCGCAAGCATCTTCGCCGGATCCTTCAGATTGGAAGGCTTCTTGAGCGGAGTACGGCTCTCCATGGTGATCAGCAAGGACCCGAAATCGGCATTTGCTTTCCACGTCGGCAGCTCCACAGGATAAAACCTGCTGGACATCTGTGGATCGGTAGCAAACGCGTTATAGGCGTCTTCGATGCCCGCCGCCACGATCACCACCTTAGTTTCATTACCCAAGCTCTTTAGCGCATTTCTGAAGTCCTTTTGTTTGTTGAGAGTCCCGGCTATTAGGTGATGAATTTCATCGAGGATGAGCATCCGGACACCGAGAGACTTGAACAGGCGTTTTATCTGAGAGAGTTTTTCTTGGGGTGGCGCCGTCGGTTTGTAAGGCGCCATCAGGGCGTCCAAAATTCTGGAGTAGAACGCCGAAATGTCCGGCGACGACGGACACTCGATCATGAGAACTGGGCAAACCGTCACTTCACTCTCAGGATCCAATAAGGGAGGGTGAAGGCTCACGAATCGCTCGAGAATCGACGTTTTTCCATTGTTGGACGGCGCTACCAACAAGATGTTCGGCATGCGCGTAACTTGGGGATAGGCCAAGAGGTCCTCTAGCTGGCTCACGGTTTCCTTAGCCAATGTGTAATTCACCCAAGTCCCCCCGCGAATGGCAAGGATGCGGTCCTGGTCGGAAGAGTTAATGAGGGCGAGGGCGGAATCTTTGAGGTGGGGAAATTCTGACTGCGTCACTAATCGTCCTCAAAGGGTTTGATCTCATCTGGGTTGTATCCGCGTACAGCAGTTGGCGGCTGCGTTGGTCCGGCCTGGCCAGAAACGGTGGGCAGGTCCTTCGCTTTGTCGTCTCGATTCTTGACGTGCTCGACTCGGCGCTGCTGCTCACGTCGGGCCGTCTTTGACTTGGCTGCCGCATCCGCTTCCAACGCGCGCTGCTCGGTGATGATGGCAAAAATGGCCTTTTCGTCATCGAGGGAGATGCCTTTTTCTTTAGCTCGACTCTGCCCATCGCGAAACTCCCAGATACTCACTGGAGGAAGACTCGAGTTGCGATACGGGATTGCGACATAACGCTGCGCGATTTCATCGAAGAAGTAGATCTCGCTGATGTCTCGTGGGTCTCGATGAAACCTAAATTTTCGGGTGTGCTTCGGAAAATCGGGATGAGGTGCTTTGATATACGGTCTCAGCAAGTCGTGGTAATAATGCACATCGATTAGCACGCCGTAAGCTTGCACCGTGCGCTCTTCAAACGGCATGAAGTTTATGCGTAATGCTTCCCCATCAAGCCGGCGCGCCGGCAATCCTCGACCTGGTTTGGTCTTCGTACCGAGCAGGCCCTCACGGTATTTCTGAAGCGGAGCCATGCCAATGCCATCGTGCCGCTGTAAGTGGTATCTGGCAAAGAACAGAATCAGCCACTTCTCGATCTCGGCGAACGTCATGCAGGCGTTACCTTCTGCGTCGTACTCGCCTCTCTCTTCTGGTCCTGAGAACGTCGAACCTTTGACCGATTTCAAGCCCTGCGTGACTGTGCCCATCAAACGTTCGATATGAGCGCCGTAGCGAGGTGTTTTGACCGGTCGCAGATGCACGTCTATGTCGTACTGGCGGCAAGCCACCTTCAGCATATCTCCGCGGAACTCGCGTGCATTGTCCAAATGAAGCGCGCTCATCACTCCCCAGAAGGGCCACTCCACAGTTGTGACAGATCTCCGCAGCAGCCATTCCTCTTTCGGCATGATGGCGTGGGAAATGCACATGCCGGCCGACATGGCCGAAGGCGGGTCTAGAGAAAGGTACATACCCAAGCAAACCCGGCTATTCACGTCGATAGCCAAGGTGATCCAAGCTCGATTTATCGGCTTGCGATGGACATCGTCGACGATGATCACTGGGAGCAATGTGTGATCCATCTGCACCATGGCCAACGGCCAGTCAGCATCCGGTATTACGCCCTTGATTGGATCATGACGATCATGGGCGGCTGCATTGCCCTCTCGACTTTTGGTGCGTGCTCGGCCCTCTGTGTCGGCCAAACGCCTTCGCATAGTGTTTTCGGCTGGGGCGGTAACCCAGCGTTCACACAGAGCCGGCGGATTTCCGTGAACGCTTCTTCTTTTGAAGGTTTTTGCTCTGTATCGTAAAAACTTTCTTGTACGGATTTGATGATTGCTTCGACTTCTGGACGAAGCCTGCCGACCCCCTTGCCGCCACGCAAGGTTTTTCGATCCAAAAGTGACGACAGCAAGCCGGTATTTCTGAAGTCCAAAGCCCATCTGTAAACCGTGGCCCGACTCACATCGGCCTCTTCAGCGACTTTCTCGGCAGCAGCGTGACCATACCGATTGCTCAGCAATGGCTGAATAAGCTGGCGCCGAGACTCCGCTGCTGCCCACTCCTCATCAGAAACCGCCCTCAGATCGATATCGGAGGGCGAAAGAGAGCTAGAGGCCTCCACTACATTTGGCAGACTCATGTCGCCAATCTTGAGAAGAACGCTTTGGCCGGTGAGGACGTCTTTGGCGATCGCGAGGTTGATATCGGCGATGGCGATTACCACGTAGTCACGGCCATTGTTCGTTACTGTCGTGCCCTCGGTCACCCAAAGCTGAGTCTTCGGTTGTGTCACTCTTTGCTCTCCGGCAGCCACAGGGGAACATCACCGGTGAATGGCACCTCCAGATTGGTTACCAGCTGCTTGGTCAAGAGCATCGACCAGATGACTGGCAGCCATCGCAGCTTCTCTTCTTCGCTTGCGGCTAAGGAATTCAGCAAAGTTGAGGAAGAGTTCACCACGGTAAAGCAGCGCAAAACTTGTGCGACTTCCTGCTCAGTGGGGGTTGAGTTGCGATATTCCCGTAGGAACTTGAGGTTGGAGAGCCGTGATGTGCGAATTTGGGTTTCGTCCCTGATCACGAATTCCCAGCCTCGCGCCTGAGCGAACTGGGTCGCGGCAGCAAACTTGGGGGCGTACTTTTGCTTGTTCCGCTCCAAGTCTTCTAAAGTTTTCACCTCGATCAGTTGCGACCGTGGCGGCGGGTCTGAGTTTGTTTTGTAGTGGACCAATACGTCAGGGACATAACCGTTGCGAACGCCTGGGACTGGAATACGCACTGGCTGTACATCGAAAGATGTAACCGAATCGTCAAACTCAAGCAGCAGAAGGTGGTCTTTTTCGAGCAAAGACTCGAAACCACGCATCTTGTCATTCTTTTGGCTAGCAAAGCCTCCAGTCACAACCAGGTAGTTTTTGGGAATTTTGCGAGCTTGCATTAAGCTCAGTCTATCCCGAGAAAAAACCAGTCTCACTAACTGTTGAAGATTGTCTCACTAACTGTTAATGGAAATGAGCCGTTTTATGCCACATTGTCTCAAATCAAGTGAAGGCTTCACAGTGGCCGACAAGGCAGACGCGGCCATCGCCGCCCTCTGACCCGCCGCGAAATCAGGCGAGAAAGCCGGCCTGCGCTGATGAACGCACCCAGCCTCTCCTTGCGCCGCTACGGCGCCTCGCACGGCAGCCACGCGCATGCGCACTTCCAGGTGCTGCTGGGCCTCGAAGGCGTGCTCGAACTCGAAGTGCAAGGCCGCGGGCGCCGCATCGCGGCCGGCCAGGGCTGCGTGATCGCGCCCGGTGAGCACCATGATTTTGAATCCCGCGAAGGTGCCCGCTGCCTGGTGCTCGACACCAAACAGGCCGGCTGGGCCCGTTGCGCGTATGACCCGGCCCACAGCGCGCAGGCCCTGGCACTCGGCAACTACCTGGCGCATGCCTTGCAGCAACGCGGCAGCCTCGCACAGCACTACGGCCCCGCTTTGCTGCTGGAGGCCTGGCAGTCTCTGCCTTCAGCGTCAACGCCCACGCGTTACCAGCGCCCCATCCACTGGGAGCAACTGGCGACGTGGACGCAACAACGCCTGCACGAGCCGCTCAGCGTGGCGCAATTGGCCGCGCAGGTGTTCTTAAGCCCGACGCAGTTCGCCACGCGCTGCCGGCGCGAAACCGGCCTCAGCGTGATGCAGTGGCTGCGCCGCCAGCGGCTGGCGCTGGCCGTGCAGCTGCGCGGCCGCGGCATGAGCGTGGCCGACACGGCGCTGCACTGCGGCTACCAGTCGCCGTCGGCGCTGACCGCCGCCCTCAGGCGGCAGTCAACCGACGCTTAATAACGATTCGGATTGTTCGGCCGGCGGTCGTAGCGGTTGCTCACGCCGTCACCATCGCGGTCATAGCGGGGGCCATACGCGGGGCCAGGCGCCGGGCCGCCGCGGTACTGCGGCCCATGGCCGTCATAGACCGGGTAGGCCACGCAGCCCGACAAGGCCATAAAGCCCACGAGCGAGAGCAAGAGGATGGAAAGCTTTTTCATGAGGGTCTCCTTGTGTTCAATCTGTCATCTGTTCAAAACATCTGCACCCTCATTGAACGCCCGGGCCACGCCGCCAAGGTGTCCGGCGTGCGCCCGCAAGGTGAAGCTGGTTACCGGATGTAGGTTGACGCGTAGGACGAGCCGCCGTGTCGATGAAACCGTCGTTGCACGGCAACAGACCGTTGTTGCGCGACGATGCCGGTCCCAGCGGCTTTTAAGCTTGCGGCATGCCAGCCAATCTTTATGCACTGGGCGCCATCGCCCTCTGGGCCCTGCTTGCTTCGCTCGGGGTGTCACTCAAACACGTGCCGCCGTTTTTGCTGACCGGCGTTGCGCTGCTGACCGGCAGCGCGCTGGCCTTGCCCTTTGTGCTGCGTGACCGCGCGCAATGGAGAATCCCGGCCGCCACGCTGGCGCTCGGCGTCTATGGCCTCTTCGGCTTTCACTTCCTGCTCTTTATCGCACTGCGGCATGCACCGGCGGTTGAGGCCAACCTGGTCAACTACCTCTGGCCGCTCTTCATGGTGGTGCTGGCGCCGCTGTTCCTGCGCGATGTGCGCTTGCGCACCGTGCATGTGGCCGCGGCCCTGCTGGGATTTGCCGGCGCAGCCATTGCGATCCTCGGGGCTGGAAGCGGCGCGACTTCGGCCGGCGGCTGGTCGTGGGGCTATTTGCCGGCGCTCGGCTCGGCCTTCATCTGGGCCAGCTACTCGTTGCTGACACAACGCGTGCCGGCCTTCCCCACCGCAGCCATCGGCCTCTTCGGCCTGGTGTCGGGCCTGCTCTCGTTGCTGTGCCACTGGGCACTGGAGCCTGCGGCCGTGCTGTCCGCGCAAGACTGGCTGCTGCTGGCCGTGATGGGACTGGGCCCGCTGGGCGCGGCCTTCTTCCTCTGGGACAAGGCCCTCAAGCTGGGCGATGCTCGGCAGATCGGCATCCTGAGCTACCTCACGCCGCTGGGCTCGACCGCGCTGCTGATGCTGGTGAGCGGCCGCGCGTTGACGTGGAGTATCGGCCTCGCAGCGGTGATGATCATCGGCGCGGCCTTGCTAGGAACAAGGGCCAAATAGCCCTCCAGCCCAATACCCGTCTTGGCAAGCAGCTATCAATTCCATAGCACCTGCACTGCCAGCCCCGGCGCCGCATTGCGCACCTGCAGCTGCGCGCCATGCGCCTCGGCCACCAGCCGGCACAAATACATGCCCAGGCCGACGCCGCCTGTTGCGCGCTGGCGGGCGCCGTCGGTGCGGTAAAACGGTTCGGTCAAACGCTCGATCTGATCCGGGTCCACGCCCGGACCGAAATCGCGCACTTCCAGCGACACGCCGCCTTCGGCCGCCTGCAGCGACACCTGCGGCGGCTGGCCGGCATCCGCGCTGTAACGCAGCGCGTTGTCGAGCAGGTTGCGCACCAGCAGGCGCACACGCGTGCGGTCCAGCGCGAGGGCGGGCAAGCCCGGCGCCAGGTCCAGTTGCACATGCACGGCGGCGGGCATTTCCGCCGCCACTTCGCGCACCAGCGCGGCCAGGTCGGTTTCTTCACGGCGCAGCGCCGCATGCGGGCTGGCCAGGCGTTCGCTTTCGAGCAGATCGCTGATCAGGTCGCGCATCTCGCCGAGGTCGCGCAGCAGCGCGTCGCGTTCGCGCGGTGCGCTGCCTTCGCCGGATGCGGGCAGCAGTTCGGCATTGAGCCGCGCGCGCGTCAGCGGCGAGCGCAGCTCATGGCTGAGCGCCAGCAGCAGCCCGCGCTTGGCGTTGAGCATGTCTTCGATGTCCAGCGCCATGGTGTTGATGCGCTGCGCCAGCTCGCCCAGCTCATCGCGCCGGCGCAGCGGAATGGGCTTGTCGAACACGCCGCGTCCAAAGCGCTCGGCCCCGGCGCGGATGTCGTCCAGCGGGCGCAGCAGGCGCCGCACATAGGCATAAGCGCCAATCAGCAAGCCCAGCAGCAGCGCCAGCGTGATCCAGCCGAACATGCCGTGCGGCGCGCCCTGCCACGGAATGGTGCCGGGGCCGAAGATGACGCGGTGGCCGTCGGCGGTGGTGCGGCTGAGCCAGTCGTTGGCACGGCCTTCAAAAAACTTCAGCTTGCGGTCGGGCTTGTCGGGATGCGACTGCCAGTTCACCGTGGGCCCTTCAATGCGAATCGAAATCGGCAGCCGCGCGGCCAGCGCCTGCGCACGGCCTACGTCGGGCGGCGAGCCCAGGTCGGCCACCAGCCGGTCCATGTAGTCGGTGATGAGCGGTTTGGCCGCGTCGCGCCAGCCGGTGGAAAAGGCGCGCTGCATGCCGCCCATAAACACCGCGCCCATGCACAGCGCCAGCAGCAAAAACACCGTGATCAGCCGCAGCCGCAGCGAATGGCCCCAGCGGTGGCGCCAGCGCTTGGGCCGTGAATAGCCACACACCGCTTCGCGGCGCCAGCGCCTCATGGCGCACCCGCCTTGCCCACCGCCAGCGCGTAACCCGCGTTGCGCAGCGTCTTGATGCAGTCCAGCGGCTCGAGTTTTTTGCGCAGGCGGCTTACCACGATGTCGACGGCGCGGGTGTACAGGTCCACCTCGTGGCCGCGCAGTCGGTTGAGGATGTCGTCACGGCTGAACACCTTGCCGGGGTCGGCCGCCAGCAGGGCCAGCAACTCAAACTCGGTGCCCGTCAGCTCGACCTTCTCGCCCAGGCGCTGCACCTCGCGCGTTTGCAGGTCGATCACCAGGCCCTGGAACTCGCGGCGCTGGCCGGCAGGCGGCACGGCGCGCTGGCGGCGCAAGATGGTCTGCAGGCGCGCGACCAGCTCGCGCGGCTCAAAGGGCTTGGGCAGGTAGTCGTCGGCGCCCAGCTCCAGCCCGACCACGCGGTCCATCACGTCGCCGCGCGCGGTCAGCATGATGACCGGGATATCGCTTTCCTTGCGGATCTCGCGGCACAGCGCAAAGCCGTCCATCTCCGGCAGCATCACGTCGAGGATGGCCGCGTCGTACGCGCCGGCGCGCAGCCGGGCCAGGCCTTCGCCGGGGCGCAGCGCGCTGTCCAGCACAAAGTCAAAACGCGCGAAGTACGCGGCCAGCGGCGCAGCCAGGTGCTCGTCGTCGTCGATCAGGAGGATGCGGGGCATGGGGCCATCATAAGAAACCGGCGCGCCGGCAGGGAAAACGCTGGGGCAACGCTCATGCAGGCACCCGGCGCGCAAAGCGCAGTCCCGCCAGCAGCAAGGCAAGCAGGGCCACATGGAACACCACATCCGGCGCCGACTGCGGGCCGATGCCGGCGGCGATGGTAAACACGCCCACCAGCGTGCCGATCAAGGCGAAAGCCTGGGCCAGCAGCGCCAGCTTGCGCGTGCGGCCGGGCCACACCAGGCTGAGCGCCCACGCCGTCAGTAACACCGCCGCGATCACGGCTTCGGCAACGCGGGCCTGGCTGTGGGCATGGCCCAACAGCAGCAGGCCGCCATGGACCAGTGAAGCCGCCACCAGCAAACCGGCTTCGAGCAGCAGAAAACCGCGAAGCGCCCCGACCGGGGGGTGGGCAGCGTTCACCACGGGTCTTTGCGCCCCAGGCGGCCCAAGTGGGTGTGCCCAAAGCCCGAGTC
Source organism: Polaromonas sp. SP1 (assembly GCF_003711205.1). NCBI lineage: Bacteria > Pseudomonadati > Pseudomonadota > Betaproteobacteria > Burkholderiales > Comamonadaceae > Polaromonas > Polaromonas sp. SP1. The sequence continues at coordinate 1,110,454 of NZ_CP031013.1, forward strand.
GTACTTCAGGCCGTAGCCCAGCATGCGGTCAAAGCCGATGTGCGCGCACCAGACCAGCCCCACCGCCAGCAGCATGGGCATGCCGCCGAGGACGCCTGCGGCCAGCAAGCCCATAGCGCCTAAATAAGAGTGCATGGCGTTGTAAGCCCACGCGCCCGCGCGCGGCCCCGCCAGGTAGGCCAGGAAGGACACGTCCGGCAGCAGGAAGAGCGCGGCAAACCAGCCCCAGCCTGCGCCGAATTGCGCATACGCGGCCACGGCGGCGGCCAGCACCACCAGCCCTTCGGCGCGCAGCAGCAGCCGCACCCCGCCGGCGACGCTCCCCGGCTCGGCTACGGTGCTCACGCGCTGCACGGCCTGCCGCGGGCGCACGGTGGGGAGGAAAACCGCCTCAGCCACGGTAACCCCAACGGCGGCCGCGCTCCATGAAGTCGCGCACTTTTTGCTGCTGCTCGGGTTTCAGGTTGTCAAAGAAGTCGGCGGCGGCGGCAATGACGTCGGGGCTGCCGGACTGCAGCGCGGCGGTTTTCTCGTCGATCAGTTTTTTGGCGCCGGCCTGGTCGAGTTTTTCGCCGGCAAAGAGGCCGCGGAAGGCGTCACGCGGCTCGGTCGTGCCGCGCAGGGCCGTGCGCTGGGCCTGGAGTTTTTCGGCCAGCACATTCAGCTTTTGTTTTTGTGCGGCATCCAGGTCCAGGCGCGAGCCGACTTTCTCGACCATGCGGGCGCGCGCCTCGGGTGAGCCGGCATCGCCGCGCCAGCCATGGCCGCCGTGCGAGCACGCACCCAGGCTGCCGACGATGAGCGCCCCGCCGAAAAGGCCGAGCAGGGTTTTTTTGATGATGCGTTTCATGAGAGAGCCTTGAGGAAGTTTTGAGGTTTCCCATGGTGCTCATAGACGGCAGGTCAGTGTTTGCGGGCCGGTTGCGGCGTGTTTCGCTTTGTTTCGGCGGCGGGCGATCAGGCGCCGGTGCTTGCCCGGATTTTTAAGCGATTTTGGCCTCCAGCCCAATCAGCGTATAGACTTTGCGCTATATTTTTAATAGCAGATCTTGGCCGTACGCCCCGGCGGACCGTCAGGCCTGCAACAGCGCCGCCGGGTCTTCGCTGGCCAGCACCTGCTCGGCCCAGGCCTGCAGCTTGCCGGCGTCGGCGCGCAGGATCTGCTGCTTGACCGCCAGGATCTGCGACGGGTGCATGGAAAAGCTGCGCAGGCCCAGGCCCAGCAGCAGGCGCGTCATGCTGGTGTCGCCGGCCATCTCACCGCAGACGCTCACGCCCTTGCCTTGCGCGTTGCACTCGGCAATGGTGTCGGCCACCAGGCGCAGCACGGCCGGGTGGCAGGGGTCATACAGGTGCGACACGGCTTCGTCGGCACGGTCGATGGCCAGCGTGTACTGGATCAGGTCGTTGGTGCCGATCGAGAGGAAATCAAAGTACTTGAGGAAGAGCTTGAGCGTGAGCGCGGCCGCCGGGATTTCGATCATCGCGCCCAGCTGCACCGGGCCGTAAGGGATGCCCTGGTTGTCCAGCATCACGCGCGCATGGTCGATCAGCGACATGGTCTGGCGGATCTCGCTGGCGTGCGCCAGCATGGGCACCAGCAGGTTGACCTGGCCGTGCGCGGCGGCGCGCAGGATGGCGCGCAGCTGCGTGAGGAACATCGGCGGGTCGGCCAGGCTCCAGCGGATGGCGCGCAGCCCCAGCGCGGGGTTGAGCTGGCCGTCCTGCGCGCGGCCGGCGAGTTTGTCGAGCGGCTTGTCGGAGCCGATGTCCACCGTGCGGATGGTGACCGGCAGGCCGTGCATGCCTTCAATCGCCTTGCGGTAGGCCTGGTACTGCTCTTCTTCGCCGGGCAGCTTGCCGGTGCGGCCCATAAAAAGGAACTCGCTGCGAAACAGCCCCACGCCGACAGCGCCGGCCGCCACCGCGCCCGCGGTGTCTTCAGGCATTTCGATGTTGGCCAGCAGCTCGACGCGCTGCCCGTCGATGGTCAGCGCCGGCGTGTTCTTCAGGCGGTTCAGGCGCTGGCGCTCGAGCTCGCCCTGGCGCTGCTTGAAGCCGTACTCGGCCAGGATGATGGGCGACGGGTCGACGATGAGCACGCCGGCATCGCCGTCGATGATGACCCAGTCGTCCTGCTTGATCAGCTGGCTGGCGCTGCGCGCGCCCACCACGGCCGGGATGTCCATGCTGCGCGCCACGATGGCGGTGTGCGAGGTCTTGCCACCCACGTCGGTGGCAAAGCCGGCAAAAAGGCTTTGCTTGAACTGCAGCATGTCTGCCGGCGAGATATCGTGCGCCACCAGCACCAGCGGCACGTCGGTGGTGTCGTCCAGCAGCAGGTCCTGCTGCGACAGCTTGCGCCCCGCACCGGCCTGGGCCGCGGGCTGCACCGGCGAGGCCACGCCCTTCATGTGGCGCAGGATGCGCTCGACCACCTGCTCCAGGTCGGCCTTGCGCTCGCGCAGGTATTCGTCTTCCATGTCGTCGAACTGGCGCGCAATGATTTCGTATTGCGTGGTCAGCGCCCATTCGGCGTTGTAGTGGCGGTCGGTGATCCAGTGCTTGACGCCGCTGATCAGCTGCTCGTCCTGCAGCAGCATCAGGTGCACATCCAGCAGCGCGGCCAGCTCGTGCGGCGCATCCTTGGGCAGGTCCTGCTGCAGGCGCGTGATCTCTTCCATCACCGCGTTGCGCGAAATCCGCACGCGCGTGATCTCGTCGGCCGACTTGTCGTCCTCAATGAAATAGTGCGCCACATCGGCGCGGCTCGAAGCCACGAGCACGGCACGGCCAATCGCGATCCCGCGCGACACTGCAAGGCCATGCACAGAAAAAGTCACAGACGTTCCTCCACACCAAGCCGCGATGCGAAGCGAGCCGGGTAAAGCCAGTCCGAGACGCGGAACCGGCTTTGCCGGGCCGCAGGCGGGGCGGCCCCCTCGGGGGGCAGGAAGTTACACGAAGTGAACGACCGTGGGGGCGTCATTTACTCGCCTTCCCCAAATTTATCTGCAATCAATGCCAGGATCGCATCCATCGCCGCCTGCTCGTCATTGCCGTTGGTTTCGACTTCCACCGTGCTACCCAGCCCGGCGGCCAGCATCATCACGCCCATGATGCTTTTGGCGTTGACGCGGCGCTCGCCCTTGCTCATGAAGACCTCGCAGCCAAAGCTGCCGGCGAGTTTGGTGAGCTTGGCGGAGGCGCGGGCGTGCAGGCCCAGCTTATTGTTGATGGTCGTGCTGGTCTTTATCATGATTTCTGCGTACCTGGTTCTGCGGTGCGGTGATGGCCACCTGCATCACGCCCTGCGTGGCCCCGACCAGCGCCCGGGCCACCAGCGCGTCGAGCGACTCGTGGCGGTAAGACACCGTGCGCAGCAGCATGGGCAGGTTGATGCCGGTGATGAGTTTGGAATGAACGCCGTCGACCAGCTTTTGCGCCACATTGCAGGGCGTGGCGCCGAACACATCGACCAGCACCAGCGCATGCGAGGTGCCCAGCTGCGCCAGCATGATGCGGGCCTGGGCCAGCGTTTCCTCGGGCGGCATGTTGGGCTGCACGTCCAGTGCGGCCACGCCGGGTGCGTTGTCGGGGAACACATGCAACACGCACTGGCGCAAGGCCGAGGCCAGCGGAGCGTGGGCGATGATGAAAATGCCGTTCATGGGTTGGAGGGTTCTGGTGAATTATCGGCGCGGACACTGAGGAAATACCCATATGAGGCGATACAACAACACAAAAACACTCCCATCGCCGCCTGAAAGCTCGCCACCTGCGCCAGGCCCATGGCCGCAAACACATCAATCAAGAGGCCGATGCCCCACTGCACGGTGAACACGCCGGCAAAGATCATGAGGTTGTAGGCCGACAGCGCCCGGCCCGCCAGCGAAGGCCTGAAGGCCATGCCCACCGCGGGTTGCGCCAGCCCCATGACGCTGCAGCCCATGCAAAACAGCGCCCAGCCCAGCCAGCCGGTGGAGGTGCCGGCGGCGATGTTGACGGCCAGCACGATGAGGCTGAAAGGCGTTCCCCAGGCAATCAGCCGCGTGGCATGCCAGCCCTGCCGGGCCAGCCAGGGGTTGACCATGCCCCAGCTCCAGAAGGTCGCCAGCATGGTGGCGTTGATATAGAAGAGGCCGGTCGCGGCCTCCAGCGGCGTGTAGCCCGCGACGCGGATCATCCACGGCCCCGCCCACAAGGTTTGCACGGCGACCAGGCCGCCGTAGTTGAAGAAAGCCAGCGGCGTCATCTTGCGGAAATAGCGGCTGCGCCAGATGGGCGCGTAGCCGGCGTCTGCGTCTGCGGCCGCAGGTGCAGCGGCATCGACGCTTTCGTGCTTCTTGTTGAGCTGCCACGTCGGCACAACCCAGGCCAACGCGGCCATCGACAGCAAAAGCATCGCCGCCAATATCCAGAACAGCGGCCGCCAGCCCGTCAGCGGCATCAACCACTGCACCGGCAAAGTCGAGGCCAGCATGCCGAGCGAGCCCGTCATCAACATCCACGAATTGGCGCGCAGCACCGTCGCCGGCTCATACCAGCGGCGGTAGCCGGTCAGCGGCGCCATCAGGCAGGCGCTGACACCCATGCCCACCAGCACGCGTGAGGCCAGCAGCCAGGCAAAACTGGTCGACAGCGAAAACGCCAGGCAACCCAGCACCGACACCGCGAGGAAGCACAGGATTACGCGTTTGGGGCCATGGCGGTCCAGCCAGGTGCCCAGCGGCAGCTGCGTGGCGGCAAAGCCTAGAAAGTAGCCGCCCGCCAGCAGGCCGAGGTCACGCGCATGCAGCGAGAACTCCTGCGTCAGCACCGGCGCCAGCGTGGCCGTGATGGCCCGCACCAGCGCCGAGCAGAAATACGCCGCGGCAAACGCCAGGAAAACAACCGCACCGGTTTTGGCGTCCAGCCGGCCGGGTTCAGCGCCGGCTTGCGGGGGGCTGGGCGGCAAAGTCTGCAAGGAGGCGTCTGCGGTGGTCATGAAATCAATCGTGTTTTATTCAAACTTGAGGCTGGAAAAAAACGTCTCGGCCACTTCGGGTGTGATGCGCGGCGAATACATCACCACCTGGAACACCTGCGAGCCCTGCGCAAAGTAGGCGGCCTGCCCGCTGACCGGCTTGCCGTCGGGGCCCTGGCCCTCCGCCTTGACCAGCGAAGCGGGCGGCAGCGCAGCGGCGCCGGGAAGTTTGAGCGGCGTCACCTGCGGCGCAGCGCCCGCCTTCATATTGGCCAGCGTCAGGCTTTGCCACTGCGCGAGCACAGGCGCCGCCTTCGCCGCATCACCGATATCCGCCACGGCCACCGCAAACGTGGCGCCACCCGCATCACACCCCAGCATGGACAGCGGCGTCGCCGGCCCGCCCAGCGGCACGATTTTTTGCGCCTTGTCGGGCTTGCAGGGCAGCAGCAGGGCCAGGCGCGTGCCCTCGGGCCGGACTTCGCGCCAGTTCAGGGCGGGGCTGCAGGCCGTCAACATGGCGATGGCCGTCAAAAGGGCAGCGGCCAGCCGCGTCGATGGATGGGCAGCACCCCCGGAATTCGTAAGCATGCCTTCGACTTTACAGCGATTCATGCACCAGCCTGCGCCTGGCGTGGCAGCCTGGCCGGTTTTCGCACCGCTTTGGCGCACCTGGCCCGCCAGGGCTTGCACCAAGCTGGGCACGTTGCTTGCTCATGATGGGCATGCACCCGGAACCCGTATGGAGGAAATTCAGAACGTCGCGCTCAACGGCGCGACCCTGCAGCCGCGGCCGCCAGGGCAAACACCCTGGCTTGATAAGCTCGGCAATGATGAACTTCAAACCATACCCCTTCATGGCCGCGATGCTGTTATGTGCTGCAAACCCCGTTTCGGCTCTGGAGCTCCAGAACCAGAATTTCAGCGACGACGAAATTTTCTCGGCGGTCGTCAACAGGTTTAAAAAGCCGCTTCAACACCGCTTCAACCCGGCCGCCGAGGGCGAGCGAAAGCCGCTGCTGGTGCTGGGCCCGGCGCTCAAGTTCGGCAAAAAAATGCAGTCCCAGACTTTTACCCACCTGACGCAGCAAGAGCTGGTAGCGCAGCAGCAGGCCGTTTTTATATGGATAGAGAAAGCGGCCCCGGATCCTGAGCGCAGCGCACTCTACGTGAACTACGACATCCCGAGCAACGCGTCTTTCGGCGTGTTGAAGGTTTACCCCAAAGACGGCGCACTGGTGGCTGAAAGTCACGACAGCTTTCGCTCATCCTCAGGCGCCAGGGCCACCTACGGCAAGCTCTACAAAGGCGTGGCCTGCCAGGACAACACCGAAATGGCGTATCGCTGGAACTACTACGCGCGCAGCGGCTCAGGCGGGCGTTGCCCTGAGGCGATGTTTACCGAATTCACGGACTGACCGGGTCCTTCAACCCGCCGAGTTACGCCCATGCCCGCCCCCGCCCACCTTCCCGGCGCCAACCAGCCCGTCTGGCGCGACAAGCTGTCGCAGCTGCTCGAATCCACCGGCGAGGGCATTTTCGGCATCGACATGGACGGCTGCTGCACTTTCATCAACCGCGCCGGCGCCGAACAGCTGGGCTACGCGCCCGCCGACGTGCTGGGCCACAACATGCATGAGCTGGCGCACCACTCGCATGCCGGCGGTGCGCATTACCCCGAGCACCTGTGCCCCATCTTCAACGCCTTTCGCAAGGCGCTGCCTTGCCGCATCGACACGGAGCTCTTCTGGCGCAAGGACGGCAGCGCGTTTGCCGTCGAATACTCGTCGCACCCCATCGTCGAAGGCGGCGTGGTACAGGGCGCGGTGGTGACCTTTGTCGATATCTCGGCGCGCCGCCAGGCCGAAGACGCGCTGCGCCAGGCGCATGCCGTGCTGGAGCAGCGCGTGAGCGAGCGCACGCAGGCGCTGTCGGAGGCGCTGCAGCACCTGCGCGAACTCACCGCCTACACCCACACCGTGCGCGAGGAAGAGCGCACCCGCATCGCGCGCGAGGTGCACGACGAACTCGGCAGCCTGCTGGTGGCGCTGAAGATGGACGTCGGCTGGCTCGACAAACGCCTGGGCGAACAACAGCAACGCGAGCCCGTCGCCGCGCAGGCCATGCGCGACACGATGCGCAGCAAATGCCAGAACATGGGCCGGCTGATTGAAAGCGCGGTCGACAACGTGGGCCGCATCATCACCGACCTGCGCCCCAGCATCCTCGACCACCAGGGCCTGTGGGCCGCACTCGACTGGCAGGCGCATGAGTTTGTGCAGTCGGCCGAGCTGGCGCTGGACTGGCAGATGGACGTGGCCGACGCCGCGCCGCTGCCCGAGCCTTCGGCGATTGCCATCTTCCGCATCTTCCAGGAAATGCTCAGCAACGTGGGGCGGCACGCCGCCGCCAGCCGGGTGGCCATCACCATACAAGCCACGGCCGATCACATCAGCATCGCCGTGCAGGACAACGGCCGCGGCGCCGAAGCCGCCGCCTTTGAAGCGGCCAATGCCTACGGCGTGATGGGCATGCGCGAGCGCGCACGGCACCTGGGCGGCAGCCTGGAGATTTCAAGCCAAATCGGCCTCGGGTCCAGGTTCCACCTGGGCATACAGCTATCAAATCAATAGCAATCAAGCCCTTTCCCCACCGTTCCCAACCTTTCCCCCACCTTGCCCGGCCCACCATGACCTCCCTCAAAATCCTGATCGGCGACGACCACCGCATCGTGCGTGAAGGCCTCAAGCAGGTGCTGGCCGATGCGCCTGACATTGAAGTGGTCGCCGAGGCTGAAACCGGCCCCGACATCCTGCAGCGCGTCGACGCGCTGGGCGGCGACAAAGGATTGAGCGCGGTGCTGCTGGACATCGCCCTGCCCGACCGCGACGGCCTGGACGTGTTGCAGGCGCTGAAAAAAAGCTGGCCCCGCCTGCCGGTGCTGATGCTCAGCACCTACCCCGAAAAGCAATACGCGGTGCGCTGCATCAAGCTGGGCGCGGCGGGCTACCTCAACAAAAGCGCCAACCCCGACGACATGATTGCCGCGGTGCGCAAGGTGGCGTCGGGCGGCCTTTACGTTTCAGCCGCCACGGCCGAAGCGCTGGCCAGCGCGGTCGGCGGCAGCGGTGGGCGCAGCGGCGCTGAAGCCCTGTCGCACCGCGAGCACCAGGTGTTCCGGCTGCTCACGGCCGGCAAGTCCGTCGGCGAGATCGGCACGCAGCTGGGCCTGGCGTCCAACACCGTCAGCACCTACCGGCTGCGCATCCTTGAAAAAACCGGCGCCAAAAACGATGTGGAACTGGCGCTGTATGCCGAGCGCCACGCCAAAACACCGGCCGGCGCCTGATCGCGGCACGTCGCGGAACATCGCGGCACGTCGCACGCCCTTGTCATACGGCCGCTCGGGCGCCCGTTGACCGGCCAAACACGCCCGCTCAGGTCATGCTGGCTCCTGCTGGCTGGAGACGGCGATGCCGCTCCAGCCCAAGCCCACCCTCAAGGAGTATTTTTATGACGACCGTCACCGACGTGATGACCCGCAACGTGCGAACCATGGCCCCCGGCGATACCGTGGCCGCAGCCGCCAAAGCCATGCAAGAACTCAACGTGGGCGTGATCCCCGTGTGCGAGGGCGACAAGCTGCTCGGCATGGTGACCGACCGCGACATCGTGCTTCGCGCTGTGGCGAAGGGGCTGGACGGCGCCACCCCGCTGTCCACCGTGATGAGCACCGACGTGCGCACCGCCCGCGAAACCGATGACCTCGACACCGTCCTCGCCGACATGGCGTCCCGCCAGATCCGCCGCCTGCCGGTGCTGGACGGGTCGCAACGCCTGACCGGCATCATTTCCATCGGCGATATCGCCGTCAAGGGCCAGGACGAAGAGGATGTGGGCCAGTCTTTGGCCGATATCTCGTCTCCGGCCTGAGCGAACGGCGCAGGGCCGGCCTGTGCCCTGCTCGAATTTGGTGCAGTGATCAAACCCGCACGCCGCTGCTGAAGGTGAAAAAAACCACCTGACGCCCCGGCCTGCGCACGCAAAAACGGCATGGCAGCGCCTGCTTTGCTGTTTCGCAAGCGATTTTGTAGTGGACGCCCTACACGCTGTCACGGCATCCCCAGCGAAATGCGGCGCATGCTGCATTTCCCGTCAAAGTGGCCCGCTGCTTGCAAGACAGCCGCATCTTCCAACGAAAGGTGCGCGCCATGTCTGACCGTTTCTCCCCTTACGACGCCGACCGGCCCCTGATGCTCAAGTGCAGCTGCGGCGGCAACCACGCCCCGGCCGATCACCACCCGGAGATGAATGCCGACGGCGCCGCCGCCGAGCTGCGCCGGCGCAGCCTGAGCAGCGAGTTCGAGGCCTACTCCAACGAATTTATTGAAGCCACGCTCGTCAAGGCCCTGTTCCCCCAAGACGAAGTGCGCCGCCGCTTCCTGCGCGCTGTCGGCAAAGGCACGGCCATGGCAGCAATCGCCAGTGTGCTGCCCGTCGGCACCATGCAGGCCATGGCGCAAGACAAGGGCCAGCTGGAAAAAACCAACCTGAAGATCGGCTTCATTCCCATCACCTGCGCCACGCCGCTGATCATGGCGCACCCGCTGGGCTTCTACAGCAAGGAAGGCCTGAATGTTGAAGTCGTCAAGACCGCCGGCTGGGCGCTGATACGCGACAAGATGATCAACAAGGAATACGACGCCACGCACTTCCTCAGCCCCATGCCGCTGGCCATCTCGATGGGTGTGGGCTCCAACCCGGTGCCCATGAATGTGGCCACTATCCAGAACACCAACGGCCAGGCGATCACACTGGCCAACAAACACAAGGACAAGCGCGACCCGAAGATGTGGAAGGGCTTCAAGTTTGCCGTGCCCTTTGAGTTCAGCATGCACAACTTCCTGCTGCGCTACTACGTGGCTGAAGCCGGGCTGAACCCCGACACCGACATCCAGATCCGCGTGGTGCCGCCGCCCGAGATGGTGGCCAACCTGCGCGCCGGCAACATCGACGGCTACCTCGGCCCCGACCCTTTCAACCAGCGCGCGGTGTACGAAGAAATCGGCTTTTTGCACCTGCTGACCAAAGACCTGTGGAACGGCCACCCCTGCTGCGCCTTCGGCACATCCACAGAGTTCATCCAGAAGAACCCCAACACCTTTGCCGCGCTTTACCGCTCGGTGCTCACGGCCGCCGCCATGGCGCGCGACCCGAAAAACCGCGAGCTGATCGCCAAGGTGATTGCACCGCAGGCCTACCTGAACCAGCCGGAGACCGTGCTGACGCAGGTCCTGACCGGCCGCTTTGCCGACGGCCTCGGCAATATCAAGACCGTGCCCGACCGCGCCGACTTTGACCCCATCCCGTGGCAGTCGATGGCGGTGTGGATGCTGACGCAGATGAAACGCTGGGGCTACGTGAAGGGCGACATCAACTACAAGCAGATCGCCGAAAAAGTCTTCCTGCTGACCGACGCCAAAAAACGCATGGCCGACCTGGGCCAGAAGGCGCCGGAAGGCGCATACCCCAAGTTCACCATCATGGGCAAGGTGTTTGACGCGGCCAAGCCTGATGAGTACCTGAAGAGTTTCGCCATCAACAAGATGGCTTAGTGGACATGCCCAAGTCACTGAACTTCAAGGCCACGCTGGTCTCGGTCCTGCTGCTGCTGGTGTTCCTGGCGGCATGGCAACTGGCCACGCTGCCGGCCGCCGGCGGCGCAGCCGGGCCCGCGGTGTCAGCCGAGCAGGCCGAGTACCTGAAGATGCTGGGCAAAGACCCAGGCGCGGCCAAGGCCGGCGGCTTTCCCACACCGCTGCAAATGGGCCAAACCGCGTGGCGGCACCTGGCCAACCCGTTTTATGACAACGGCCCCAACGACAAGGGCATTGCCATCCAGCTCGGCTTTTCGCTGGCGCGTGTGGGCCTGGGCTTTTTGCTGGCTTGCATGGTGGCCGTGCCGCTGGGTTTTGTGATCGGCATGTCGCCGCTGCTGCGCCGCGCGTTTGACCCCTTCATCCAGGTGCTCAAGCCGATCTCGCCACTCGCGTGGATGCCGCTGGCGCTCTACACCATCAAGGACTCGTCGATCTCGGGCATCTTTGTGATCTTTATCTGCTCGGTCTGGCCCATGCTGATCAACACGGCCTTTGGCGTGGCTTCGGTCAAACGCGAATGGCTCAACGTGGCCAGCACGCTCGAAGTCAATCCCCTGCGCAAGGCCTTCCAGGTGATCTTGCCGGCGGCGGCGCCCACCATCCTCACCGGCATGCGCATCTCCATGGGCATTGCCTGGCTGGTGATTGTGGCGGCCGAGATGCTGGTGGGCGGCACCGGCATCGGCTACTTCGTCTGGAACGAGTGGAACAACCTCTCGCTCACCAACGTGATCTTCGCCATCCTGGTCATCGGCATCGTCGGCATGCTGCTGGACCTGGCCTTTGCGCAGCTGCAGAAGGCGGTGACCTATGTGGAGTGACCTTGCGGCACGCACCCACGCGCCTCAGCCGATACAGAAAGAACGCACCATGCAGGGATTCCTGAAAATCGAAGGGCTGAGCAAAGCCTTCACGCCAAGCAGGCCGGTGTTTGCCGATGTGTCCTTCACCATCAGCAAAGGCGAGTTCGTCTGCATCATCGGCCACTCTGGCTGCGGCAAGACCACCATCCTCAATGTGCTGGCGGGGCTGGACACCGCCACCGCCGGCCACATCTTTATGGAAAACCGCGAGATAGGCGGCCCCAGCCTGGAGCGCGGCGTGGTCTTCCAGAGCCACGCACTCATGCCCTGGCTCACCGTGCGCAAGAACATCGCGTTTGCCGTCGTATCGCGCTGGCCCGACTGGACGGCCGCGCAGGTCAATGCCCATGTGGAAAAGTTTGTCGCCATGGTGGGCCTGACCCCCGCCATCGACAAAAAGCCTTCACAACTCTCAGGCGGGATGAAGCAGCGCGTCGGCATCGCCCGCGCCTTCGCCATCCAGCCCAAGATGCTGCTGCTCGACGAACCCTTTGGCGCACTCGACGCACTGACACGCGGCACCATCCAGGACGAACTGATGGCCATCGTGCGCGAGACGCAGCAAACCGTTTTCATGATCACGCACGACGTGGACGAAGCGATATTGCTGGCCGACCGCATCTTGCTGATGAGCAACGGCACCGACAACGACGGCGTCTACACGCCAGGCCGCATCGCCGAAGAAGTCATCAACCCGCTGCCCCGCGAACGCACCCGCGCCGGCCTGCACCACCTGTCCGGCTACTACGACCTGCGCAACCACATCGTCGACTTCCTCGTCACCCGCGCCAAGGCGCATTGACTCTCTCGCTTTCACCTTCATCAAACCATTTCAAACACAGGAGCCAACATGAACCGCAACGACATCACCGAAAAAATCATCACCGTCAAAGTCAGCAAAGGCATCACCTGGGAATCCGTCGCCAAAAAAGTTGGCCTCAGCAAAGAGTGGACGACTGCAGGCTGCCTCGGCCAGATGACCTTCGACGCCAAACAGGCCAAAGTGATCGGCAAGATTTTTGGCTTGACCGCCGAAGAACAAAAGTGGCTGCAAGTCGTGCCCTACAAAGGCTCACTCCCCACCCCCGTGCCCACCGACCCCCTGATCTACCGCTGGTATGAAATCGTCAGCGTGTATGGCACCACCATCAAAGAACTGATCCACGAAGAATTCGGCGACGGCATCATGAGCGCGATCGACTTCAGCATGGACATCGTGAGGCAGCCGGATCCCAAGGGGGATCGGGTGAATGTGGTGTTGTCGGGCAAGTTCTTGCCGTACAAGACGTATTGATTACTCTGACCCGGGATGCCTACTGGCACCCTGGAGTCCCGCGCCGGAGGCCTAGAGCCCTCTAACCCGGCACGCAATCAGCAGCAGGCCGAAACCAATATTCACGACCAGCTCGCAATGGGCGCGCCCAAGCGGACCACACCAAACTGCGCGAGCGGAGCAACAACAAAGATGACAAGGGAATCTAGGCGTCATCAGACCTCGACTTGACCGCTGAGTACTTCTCAAAACCCGGGAATATCTCGAAGTAGCTGTCCGGAAAGTGCACGTCGAACTCGTGAAACTTTGCGGATGCGAGAAGTCGCTCGTGCGCTCGTATGGTCGCCTGCCTCGAAACGGCGCTCCGAGCGATGGTATTAGCATTGCTATTCAACGCATGCACTATTCCTGCAGCGTAATCGGCGAATAGCAGCAGAGGCTCAGATTCCTCGCTAGTCAGCGTGAGCGTAGTAGCCTAGTGAAAGATTCCGAGTGAATTTATTTTCGGCTGATGTTCGTTCATCGAACGCCACGCCCCAACGAGAGCATCTCTATTCTCTTCACCTTGAATTTCATTATCGAAAATCACACATTCCGATATATTCAGTCGACCCTTCCTATCAGTGATACGTGGCAATGTTCCCACCTTTATTGAGTGCCCCATCGCCAGCGTGGAAGCTTGCCCAAGCAGCAGCATCTTTATCAGTGTTCCAGCCTTCAGGAATGCGATAGGCCCACCAGCGAGCGGAGCGGTCCTCGCATGGATTTCACGGGAATCACGCCAGAATTCCGACCATCGCTTATCGCGCTTATCGAGCGACCCGGCAGCTATCGACCACGCTTCCCTAAGAAGCAGATCAGTCACCGCAGCAACATGATCGTCATCTGAATTTCGCCATTTCGGAAGCCCCGCCGGAATCAATGACCTTATTCTCTTCACAGAACCCGATGGTAAGCATATTGAAGCAACTGTTAGCTTATCAGCGTTCAGCGCATTCTCAGACACTTGACCCGCGATGTCCGACACTGACGTGATCGCAACCATGTGTGAGCGCTACGCGAGAAGACCGAACGTATGTGAAAGCTGTGCGATGCCACGTAACCTATAGGTTACGGTTCGCCCCTCTTGCTTACGCGTGAGAAGGTTCTGCTTATGTAGTTTTGTCAAATAGTTGCTAGAGAAATCTTGCATAGACCGAACAGGGAAACTCTTAAAGTCGCTGGCCCTCGCTTGTCCTGCCTTACCAATTGCTTCTAGAACGGCCATTTCCTTCGCATTCAGGTATAGGCCCTTCAGCTCGCTTTCAACAATCTTACGTAAGTAGCTTGCGGCTTGAGGATGCGCCAACTGCTGGTTGATTAGCATCTGGCCGATCGAGGCATTAAAGGCCGTATCGAATGTCTTTTTGAACCCGGGCGTGTTTTGGACAACTTTAATAGCGGGCGTTTTGAGCACTTGATCTCTGACACTTTCAACAAATTTGGCGCATATGCTGTTGCTGTATTTAAGAACAAAGCGCATCTCCCCAAACGAGGCCTCATACAGACGCTTATGTGTTTCCTCTGTAAGAGGAGACTTACCTCCCTTTGAGTTGTGAAATCTAGACACTCGAATGGCGATAGCTTCATGAAGCTCCCCAATTTCAATTGGGCGAATTTCAATTCCGGAACCGGTAGTACGTTCAAAAACTCTTGGGTCCAGCGACTGAATCAAGCTACCCAAACCGCTTTGCCCGATAAGCACCCACCAAACGTTAGCGATCGAAAATAGAGTGTCACGAAACGAGATCAACATCGATCCGAGTTGCTCATCGGACAGATTTTCGAGGTTATCTAGAGCGATAACTGCAGATTGAAATCCGAGTGTTGTGACAACCTCAGAGGACATCGCCGCCAGAGCATCAGCTATCGCTTCAAAGGATGCATCAGACGCCTTGGGAAGCTGTGCTGTTCGCCCCACAGATCCACCACATCCAAGAACGGAAATGCCGAGGCTAAAAGCCGACGTACCTGTGCCGGCCAGCCATTCGCCAATTTCCTTTATCTGCTTGGGAACAGGCTTGGCATTCAGCGCGCACCAAGCATCAATTGAACGATATAGCGAATCAACGGCACGAAGCGCGAGTCTCTTTAAGTCGTCTGTCGGCTGTACGGGGCAAAGAGTTCTCGCAGCAAGCAACTTAGGGCCAAAGGGTGCTAAGTCATTCTCCAAACGATATTGCTGCACGTTGAAGAAGCTGGTTTTTCCGACGCCAGGCGTACCCGAGAGCACCAATACACCACCTGCAGATGTCCCCAGTTGAGTACAGAGTTCCGTTGCTTCGTTATCGCGCCCCACCAATAGGTCAATATCTTCCGCCCGCGGCAGTAGCGGATTTGTGTTGTACGGACTTTCGCGAAAGCCAAGAGATGCCCACATTTCTTATATCTCCTCCAACAGAAATTTATCTTGCGAAGTTTCCAAGACTTAACGTCATGCGCGCTGCAAACTACAGCTCTCGCTAACAAATTCTAGGCTTTTCACGCTTTGATCCCCTCATCCAATCGGAGGGAATTCACGCTTTAAATATCTAACCAACTTGCTCACCTGCATTCTTGCTTTTCACGATTTCTCTAGGTAGCTGCGCAACAACGATTCAAGCTTGGGCAGCCGATCTTGCAGTTCATGAAGTTTGGAGGCTTGGTTATTGTTGACGTTCTGAAGCCTCGCGGAGATCATTTGCAGTTGAACTGAAAATCTTTCAGTTAATGTCACCATCGATAGAGTTGAACTCCTAATCTCGGGGGATAACTTATCGCCGCGCTCAATGATTTTCAGAAGAATGCCCTCCAGACCTTCGGCTAGCTCTGCGACTAGATCGGTCTGATTAAACATCGTTTGCTCTCGGTCACTAATGGGTTGACCCGTATTTTTTCGCTCCCTCTTAAGCGTTTCGGCGTCGACCCGGTATTGCGTGAAAGCGGCTATTGCGCTTCGCAGTAAATCTTCATCTCGCTGACGTTCAGCTCGTTTGAAGTAGTGATGCGATGCCAGCGCCGTCCCAACAGCAACTAGCAGTGACAGAGTGGATAGTGCACTATTTAGGTCAATACTCATGCTTATGGCGTTCAAGTCGGACGTACCCAGTGAGCTGTAGCCACTACGGCGCGTCAAGATCACGCGTCTTGGTCACCCAAACATCAGAGCTCCAGCTAATGGGAAGAGTGTGTCGCTTTTTGGCTCTATCAAAACTACTGGCTTACCCGCCCCATCCCTCTTCCTTTGGGTAAAGGATTCTCGTGACTCTCTCGAAGCACTTGGCTAAAGGCAAAATGCCACACATGAACTCCCTATCCGGCATCCGCATCCTCGACCTCTCCCGCGTGCTCGCAGGCCCCTGGTGTACCCAGACACTCGCTGATCTGGGTGCGGACGTGATCAAGATTGAGCGCCCTGGCACGGGTGACGACACACGCACCTGGGGTCCGCCGTTTTTGAAGGATGCGCAGGGGGCGGACACCGAGGCCGCTTATTACCTGGGCACGAACCGCAACAAGCGCTCCGTCACATGCGACATTGCGCAGCCCGCGGGCCAGGCGCTGGTGCGTGCGCTGGCTGCGCATTGCGATGTGTTTGTGGAGAACTTCAAGGTGGGCGACATGGCGCGTTATGGGCTGGACTATGCGTCGCTCAAAGCCATCAACCCGCGCCTCGTTTACTGCTCTGTCACGGGCTTTGGGCAGACGGGGCCTTATGCCGACCGTGCGGGTTATGACTATGCGATCCAGGGCATGGGTGGGCTGATGAGTGTGACGGGTGAGCGTGACGACCTGGGGGGTGGGCCGCAGAAGGTGGGTGTGGCGGTGGCGGATTTGATGACAGGCATGTATGCGACGGTGGCGATTCTTGCTGCGCTGCGCCATGCCGAGAAGACCGGCGAGGGCCAGCAGGTGGACATGGCGCTGCTGGACACGCAAGTGGCGATGCTGGCCAACCTGGGCGCCAACTATCTGGTGAGCGGCAAGGCGCCGGGCCGTGCGGGCAATGCGCACCAGAACATCGTGCCGTATCAGGTGTTTGAAGTGGCGCCTGCCGCTGACGGCAGCAAGGACCATTTGATTCTCGCGGTGGGCAATGACTCGCAGTATGCGAAGTTTTGCACCGTGGCCAACATCCCTGAGCTGGCAACCAACCCGCTGTTTGCCACGAATCGCAACCGCGTGCAGAACCGCGGCCAGCTGGTGCCGATTCTGGAGGCGGTGATGAAGACGCGCAGCAAGGCCGACTGGCTGAGCGCGCTGGAGGCGGCGAAGGTGCCGTGTGGCGCGATCAACAGCCTGGCGGAGGTGTTTGCCGATCCGCAAATTGAGGCGCGCAAGATGGTGACCGAGTGGCAGCACCCGGTGAAGGACGATTTGAAACTCGTCTCCAGCCCCATCCGCATGAGCGCGACGCCGGTGCGCACCGACTTGCCGCCGCCGCTGCTGGGCCAGCACACGGATGAAGTGCTGCGCGAGCTGCTGAACTATTCGGACGCGCAGCTGTCTGAACTCAAACACATAAAGGTGATCTGATGGCAAATTTTGTTTTGGTGCACGGTGCCTGGCATGGCGGCTGGTGCTGGCAACGCGTCACCGCCCCGCTGCAGGCGCAAGGCCATCGCGTGTACGCCGTCACGTTGACGGGCCTGGGCGAGCGCGCGCACCTGCTCTCGCCCGCGATCAACCTCGACACGCATATCAACGACGTCATCAACCTGATCGAAGCGGAAGAGTTGCATGACGTCATCCTCGCCGTGCATTCGTACGCCGGCATGATCGGCACGGCGGTGACTGACCGCATGCCCGAGCGCATCAAGCACCTGGTGTATGTGGATGCGGTGGTGCCCAAGCCCGGCGAAAGCTGGAGCAGCACGCAGGCCAGCGCGACGCAGCAGCAGCGCATGGCGGCGGCGCAGGCGTCGCCGAACTTCAGCTTTCCGCCGCCTGACCCGGAGGTGTTTGGCCTGCATGACGCCGACCATGCATGGGTAAAACGCCGGCAGACGCCGCACCCAGGCAACACCTACCAGGCGCCGCTGCACTTTGATGTGAAGCGTGTGGCGGCGGTGCCGCGCACCTTTGTCAATTGTGTGGACCCGGCGCTGGCGACCATTGCACCCAGCCGCCTGCGTGTGCAGGACCCGAAATTCTGGGACGGCGCGTGGCTGCCGAATTCGCGGGTGGTCGAGATCAAGACCGGGCACGACCCGATGATCAGCGAGCCTGCGGCGCTGACAAAATTCCTGCTGGAAAGCGCCGAATGAATTTGCTCGGCCGCCGCCAGTTCACCGCCGCGTTGGCGGGCAGCCTGGCCTTGCCGCAGCTGGCGCGGGCGGCAGACACGGCATTGCCGGTGCCCGCATCGTTGCCGGCGGCTGCCGGCATCGCGGCACTGAAAAAAGAGCCGCTGGTGCTGCTGGTCAGCCTGCCCGGCTGCCCGTATTGCGAGCTGGTGCGGCGCAACTACCTGTTGCCGGCGCAGCGTGAGGGCAGCATGCACGCCTGGCAGCTCAACATCAGCGACCGCATCACGCCGCTGACGGGCTTTGACGGCAAGGTGACGACAGCCGCCGCGCAAGTCGCGGCATGGAAGGCGGGCTTCACGCCGACAGTGCTGTTTCTCGGCCCGGCTGGGCAAGAACTGGCGGAGCGGCTGGTGGGCCTGGCGTCTGTGGATTTTTATGGTGCCTACCTGGATGCGCGGCTGGCAGAGGCGCGCAGGGCGGTAAGGGCGCTTTAGCCAGCACCCGGCCGTTGAGGCTGCCGCCGGGCAGAAACTTCATTTGCTATTATTTTGATAGCTGCTAGTCAAGGCGGGTATTGGGCTAGATGCCTTTTTTATCATTAATACTCCTTTGGCCGCCCTGAACCAGAATCTGCCCTCTTCCCAACCATGACTGGCCCCAATTCCCTGCTTGCCGCCATTCACGAGGAAGTGAGCCTGCAGCCCTATGACCCGCGCTGGCCGGGCCTGTTTGCCGCCGAGCGGGACCGGCTGCGGCTGCTCGCGCCGCAGCTTCCGGCGCGCCTGATCGACATCCAGCACATCGGCAGCACGGCGGTGCCGGGCCTGGCGGCCAAACCGGTGATCGACATGCTGGCCGGGGTCGAATCGATGGCGGCGGCCGAGGCGCTGTTGGCGCCGCTGTGCGCCAACGGCTACACCACGTCGGCGGAGTTCAACGCCTCACTCAACGACCGCAAATGGCTGATGCGCTGGGCCGACGGGCGGCGCACGCACCATTTGCACATCGTGGTGCACGGCGGCGATGTGTGGGCCGGGCGCCTGCGCTTTCGCGACGCACTGCGTGCGGATGCGGCGCTGGCCGCGCGCTATGCCGCCCTCAAGGCGGAGCTGGCGGCGAAGCACCCGCGCGACCGTGAGGCTTACACCGATGCCAAGGCCGCGTTTGTGCAGGCGGCCAGCAAGGGCTGAGCGCTTCTACTATTAAGGTTCTGAATCACTCCGCTAGACCAGTACTGAAGGCCCCATCCACGCTTGGCAAAACCGCCTTCGGTGGTAAATTCAAACCCGTTCAAGCAGGAGAGCGCTGCCCGCAAAGGCAGCCACCGAAGGCGCAAACTTCCATAATCGCTCAGGTCCCGTACTGCCCGGAACACACAGCCGTCTGGAGAGACGCCGCACGCAATGTGCAGCGCACCGAAGGAGCAAAGCCGATGCTTGTCATAGACATCAAGCACGGCTGAATCTCTCAGGTACCAAGGACAGTGGAAGCGGCCGCAAGCATGCTGACAGGCGATGCTTGGCGGTTGCCACGTTTCTTTTTTGAATCACGCACCCCCCAAGACCCTGCAGCACTTGCGCAACTGCAATGTTCTGCTTGAAAAAAGGATTCGCCATGAAAGTCATGGTTTTGGGGGCGGGTGTCACGGGGATCACCACCGCCTGGTATTTGGCGCAACGCGGTCATGAGGTGACGGTGGTCGAGCGCCGCGGCGCGGCCGCGATGGAAACCAGCTTCGCCAACGGCGGGCAAATATCGGTGAGCCACGCCGAGCCCTGGGCCAACCCGGGCGCACCGCTCAAGGTATTGCAATGGCTGGCGCGTGAAGATGCGCCGCTGCTCTTCAGGCTGCGGGCCGATGTGAACCAGTGGCTGTGGGGCCTGGAGTTTCTGCGCAACTGCACGCCGGCGCGCACCGCAGAAAACATCAAACAAATCGTGAGCCTGGGCATGTACAGCCGCGGCGCGCTGCAAAAGCTGCGTGCCGAGCTGGGCCTGCAATACGACGCGCAGACCAAGGGCATCCTGCACTTCTACACCAGCCAGGCCGAGTACGACGCCGCGCAGGAACCGGCGCGCATCATGCGCGAGCACGGCTGCGAGCTGGACATGAAAACCGCCGACGAGTGCGTGGCCATTGAGCCGGCGCTGGCGCAATGCCGCAGCAGCATCGTGGGGGGCAGCATGACGCCGAGCGATGAGTCGGGCGATGCGCAAGCTTTTACCACCGCGCTGGCCGCGCGCTGCGAGCAGGCGGGCGTGAAGTTTTTGTACAACACCACCGTGCTGGGGCTGGATGCCGCAGAGGGGCAACTCAATGGTGTGCAAGTCGCGATGGGCCGCGGTGAGGCCGGCGGCAAGGTCGAGATGCTGAAGGCCGACGCCTATGTGATGTGCCTGGGCGCCTTCAGCGCGCAGTGGGCCAAGGTGCTGGGGCAAAGCCTGCGCATCTACCCGGCCAAGGGTTACTCGGTCACGCTGCCGGTCATCAACGAAGCGGCCTCTTACCAGGTCAGCCTGACGGACGACGAGTACAAGCTGGTGTTCTCGCGCTTTGGCAATCGCCTGCGCATTGCCGGCACGGCCGAACTCAACGGCTACAACACCGAGCTGAACCTGGTGCGCTGCAATGCCATCGTGCGCCGGGTGAAGCAGCTCTTCCCCGAGATGACGGACGGCGAAGGCGCGCAGTTCTGGACGGGCCTGCGCCCGGCCACGCCGAGCAACGTGCCGTACATCGGCAAGAGCCGCGCATCCAACGTCTTCCTCAACACCGGCCACGGCACGCTGGGCTGGACGCACGCCTGCGGCTCGGGCGCGGCGATCGCGGACATCGTGAGCGGGCGCGTGCCGGAGGTGGACTTTGCGTTTACCGGCATGCCGAAGGCGGGGCGCGTGATGGCATTGCCGGGGATGGTGAAGGCCTGATCGGCGAGCGGCTGCATCAGATGAGCGGAAACGGTAATATCGCCCTCCGTTCATCAAGCCACTGCAGCCAATGACATCACCTGCCACCACGCCGCCCGACGGCCTTCCGCACTACCGCCTCCTCACCGGCCCGGACGACGCGAGCTTTTGCCACCGGGTGAGTGAAACCCTCGCGCTGGGTTACGAGCTTTACGGCTCACCGGCGGCAACCTTCAACGGCGAGCGTGTGATCGTGGCGCAGGCGGTGCTGTGGCCTGCAGTTCGCAACGGCAAGGCATGAGCAACGCCCTGCCCCTGAACCCCGCCACCCTGCAGGCGATGGCGGATTTCCCGCGCCAGCTGGAGCAGTTCTACGACGCGATTCCGCCAAGCCACAAGGACTGGACGCCGCCGTCATGGGACGGCATTCCGAGCGAAACTTTTACGGCACTGGGCCAGGTTTGCCATGTGCGGGACATCGAGATCGACGGCTACCACGTGCGGATTCAGCGCACGCTGGCAGAAAACAATCCGCTGCTGGAATCGCTGGACGGCTACGTGCTGGAAAAGGAACGCGACTACGCACACGCCGATGCGAATGAAGTGCTGGCGGCGTTTCGCGCCGCGCGTGTGAAGACGATGGCGATCCTGGCGGGCATCACACCGCAGCAGCTGGACCGCACGGCGGAGTTCGAAGGCTACGGCGCGCTGACGCTGCGCAGCCTGGTGCACTATTTGTGCAGCCACGACCAGCAGCATTTGGCGGGTTTGCAGTGGCTGCTGGGGAAGATTGATGCGGCTGGCGCTGCAGATGAAAAAGGGAAGTTGTAACGCTTTCTTATCAGGAAAGCTGCTTAGCGCGCTACCTCGCCCCCTCTTTTTTCAACTGAAAAACAACGAATTTCCCACGTCAAGCCCACTTTATGACCCTTTAGAGTTGGTCAACCTGTAAGTAAAAGTTAGTTTGGACGCACACTGAGACCAACCGGCGTCTCTGCCGTGCGGCCGCAATGCGGTTCTATCCATAACTACTGGGGTGATTAAAGATGATGGTGTATCTACGTAACGCGGCGGTTCTGACCGGCACCGCCCTGGCGCTGAGCGCAAGCTGGGCCCAAACCGAAACCCCGCGCGCGCCCGCCAAGGCCAAGCCAGCGGCCGCAGCGCCTGTCGAAAAATTTTCAGGCCCGCGCGAAAAAATGGTCGTGGCCATGCCCAAGACCTACGGCAAGACCGAGACGATGGCGCTGTGGGGCGACTATTTCAGCCACCTGTCGCGCTGCGCCAATGTGGAACTGCAGAACGCCCAGGGCGATTCGCTCGAGCGCACCAGCAACGTCGACATCCTGGGCGAGAAGGAACTGGTCGAAGCCCTGTCGACCGGCAAGGCCCAGATCGGCCAGGTGAACCCCGGCCTGGCCGCGCAGATGGTGACCGCCGGGCAGGCCGCGCCGTTCGGCGTGCCGGGCAACAAGGCCACCGGCCAGCGCAATTCCTACAAGCTGATCCTGATCAGCCGCATCGACAGCCCCTACAAGGAACCCAAGGACCTGGTGGGCAAAAAGATCGCGCACACCACACCCACCTCCAACTCGGGCAACCTGGCGCCGCGCGCGCTGTTCCCGGCGCTGGGCCTGACACCTGACAAGGATTACGAGGTGGTGTTTTCCAACGGGCATGAGCGCTCGGTGACCGGTGTGATGCATGGTTTTTACCCTGCCGCGGCCGTGGCCAGCGATTTGTACCAGCGCATGGTCGTCAAGGGCGACGTGAAGGGCTCGAGCATCCGCACGCTCTGGGAAAGCCCGCCCTTCATGACGGAAACCTGGACCATGAACAAGGACGTCTCGCCCGAGCTGCAGGCGCGCGTGAAGAAGTGCTCGTTCAGCTACAACTTCTCGCCGACGCTGAAGAAACAGCTGCCCGGCAACGACACCTTCCTGCCCATCAATTTCGATCGCGATTTTGCGACGGTGATGCAGGTGTACCGCTCCACGCAGAAGAAGTAACACCCCCGTCCAGGCTCACTGCGTGTAGCCTGTTCCCCCCTCAAGGGGGCGGCGCCTGCAGTCTGGCAAAGCCAGTCCCGCGGCTGCCCGCTGGCGTGAGCGATCGTGGAGACACTACTTCATCCCACCGAAGACTTTTTTCAAAATCGCGCTGCCGGTGCCAACCGGGTCCTGGCGGATCTTCTTTTCTTCTTCGCCGATGATGAGGTAAAGGCCGTCCAGCGACTTGCCGGTGACGTATTGCTGGATGTTGGCGTCTTCTTTCTTGACCAGGCCAAAGCCGGCGGCCTTGCCAGCGAATTCGTTGTATTTGTTGGCCAGCCCGACTTTTTCGGTCGCCTTGGTCACCACGGGCAGAAACTTCACGCCCAGCGGGGCGCGGGTTTTTTCGGCAAAGAAGGTGGTCACTGAAGTCTCGCCACCCGTCAGGATGTTCTTGGCGTCGTTCACGTTCATGGTGCGCACCGCATTGACCAGCAGGTCCTTGCCCATGGGCACGGCGGCTTCGGCGGCGCGGTTGATGGAGGTGACCAGCTCATCGATGCGTTTGCCCTGGCCGAAGTTTTTCAGCAATTTCGACGCGTCTTCCAGGTATCCGGGCAAAGGAATGCGAACTTTTGGGTTTCCGAGGAATCCATCTGTCTTGCCCAGCAGGGCGACGGCTGCAACCGCGCCTTTTTCAAGGGCGGTTTTCAGGCCCGCGCTGGCGTCGGCATTGCTGATGCCGGACAAATCCCCGAGTGAAAGCGCGTGGGCTTGGTGGTAGGTGGCCAATATCAGTGCGCCCAACGCGCTGACGCCTGCCTGGTTAAAATTGCGACGTTGCATGATGAGGTTCTCCCGATGAAATTGACATCCAGCCAGACAGTATGCCGCATGGCCCTGGCCGGCGTTTTGGCCCTGGCAGCCCTTGCCAGCCTGCCCGGGTGCAGCGGCGCGCAAGCCGCTCCGGAGTCGACCTTCGTGCTGCTCGACGGCAGCAAAAAGACCACCGCCGACCTCAAAGGCAAGGTCACCCTCGTCAACTTCTGGGCCACGAGCTGCGTGACCTGCGTGGCCGAAATGCCCAAAGTCATCTCCACCTACAACAAATACCAAAGCCAGGGCTACGACACGCTGGCCGTGGCCATGAGCTACGACCCGCCGAGCTACGTCGTCAATTACACCGAAACGCGCAAGCTGCCTTTCAAGGTGGCCATCGACAACACCGGTGCCGTGGCCAAGGCCTGGGGCGATGTGCAACTCACGCCGACGACCTACCTGGTCAACAAGCGCGGCGAAGTCGTCAAGAAGTATGTGGGCGAGCCGGATTTTGCGGCGCTGCACCAGCTGATTGAAAAGCTCCTCGCAGAGACTTGAAGCGTTTCGTGCCCCCAAAAGAAAAGCCGGTTCAAACGAACCGGCTTTTTTGTTCCCCAAGCTCGAAAGAGATATCTCTAACCAAGCGGGGGCCGTGGAACCGGCTTTGCCGGGCCACAGGCTCCGCCCCCTGCAAGGGGGGAAGGCGCTACACGAAGTGAGCGTCCGACGGGGGTGTGCTTACTGTGCTCTGAAAGCGTCGTGGCAAGCCTTGCAGCTGCCGGCGGTCGCCGTAAACGCCGTCTTCAGGTTGTCCAGGTTGCCGGTTTTGGCGGCAGCGGCCAGCTTGGCCGACTCTGCCACCAGCTTGTCGCTGTGTTCCTTGAACTTGGCCTGCTCGGTCCAGATTTCAGGCTTGGCCTTGGTGTTGCCGCCCTTGTCGGTGCCGGGGCCAAAGGCAACCCATGGCAGCTTGGCCATCTCGGCCACGATTTCGGCGTTTTCCGCAGCGACCTTGGCGTCGAAAGGCACACGGCCGTTGGCCATGGCGCCGACGCGTCCGAAGTGCTGGCCCATCACAAACAGCGCGCTCTGGCGGTATTTGATGGCGTCTTCAGGCTTGGCAAACTGCGCCGAAGCCGGGGCGGCCAGGGCCATCAGGGTGGCGGCCGCAGCGATACAGGCAAATGCTTTCATGGGGGATCCTCGTAGGTTTATTCTTGAGATGGGGCAATGGCAACGCAGTTTGCCTGTTGCCATGTGGCTGAGTTTAGCGGCCGGCGATAAGTTCCGCAGGAACTTATGCTCTACGGGAAAGCACCAAGAGCTCAGCGGGCCGGCCGCGCACAATGCCTTGGCAATGCCTTGCATAGAACAACCCACATGAACGAGGAGTGAGCATGTACACCAACAAAAATCTTCACAAGGTGCGTGTCTGGGATCTGCCGACACGGGTTTTTCACTGGGCGCTGGTCGCCTGCGTGGTCGGCCTGGCCATCACCGGCACCGTGGGCGGCAACGCCATGGTCTGGCACTTCCGCTTCGGCTACACCGTGCTGGCCTTGTTGCTGTTTCGCATCGTCTGGGGCCTGGTGGGTGGGCGCTGGTCCCGGTTTGGTGCGTTTATTTACGCGCCGCAGAGCGTCATCAACTACCTCAAGGGGCGCGGCAAGCCCGAGCACGGCGTGGGCCACAGCCCGATCGGCGCGGGTTCGGTGTTTGCGATGCTCGGCTTCCTCGTCGCCCAGGTAGGCACGGGGCTGCTGAGCGACGATGAAATCGCGTTTGCCGGCCCGCTGACGCGTTTTGTCTCCAACGCCACCGTGAGCCTCACGACCAACTATCACAAGAACATCGGCAAATGGGTGCTGCTGGCGCTGGTGGTGCTGCACATCGCGGCCATCATTTATTACCTGAGCCGCAAGCACAACCTGGTGGGCGCCATGCTGCACGGCGACAAGGAACTGGTGGTGGCAGCGCCGCCCTCGCGCGACGACACGGTGTCGCGCGTTGCGGCGGTGCTGATCCTGGCGGTTTGCGGCGGCGTGGCCTACTGGGTGTCGACGCTGGAAGCGGCGCCCGCGTTCTGACGCACCCGGCGCCTGGCGGTACGGGAAACCGGCAGGCCTGCCGCGCCGGGGAATCACGGTAAACTGGTTCTCGACTTTTTGCCCTGCCGCCGACCCGTGCAACGCCCCAACATCCAGTTCATCACGCCCGACACGCCGGAGCAATTGGCCGCCACGCGGCTGATTTTTCGCGAGTACGCGGAGCAGCTGGGCATTGACCTGTGCTTCCAGAATTTCGAGGCCGAGCTGGCCGAGTTGCCCGGCGAATACGACGAACCCGAAGGCACGCTGCTGCTGGCGCTGGTGGACGGCGAAGTCGCCGGCTGCTGCGCATTGCGCGCGCTGGACTCCGTCGACTACCCGAACGCCGGCGAAATGAAGCGGCTTTATGTGCGCAACGCGTTTCGCCGCTTCGGCTTGGGCCGCCAGCTGGCGGAGGCGATCCTGGAGGCGGCGCGCGTGGCGGGTTACAGCTCGGTCCTGCTGGACACGCTGGACGACATGGAATCGGCCCGCGCCTTGTATGCCGAGCTGGGGTTTTCGGAGATCCCGCCCTACTATCACAACCCGATTCCGGGGGCGCATTACCTCAAGGTCGATTTATAAGAAATCGGCCTCCAGCCCAATATCGATATAGACTTTGTGCTATTAAATTTATAGCAAATCACCGGTGGGCAGACAAAACCCGGATCACCCGCGCGCCGGGGTGAGGTCATCAAAAAAGCCACCTGCTTGCGCGAGGTGGCTTTTTTCTTGAACGGCGGCCGCCCTGCCTGGAGGGGCGAGGCGGGGCGGCCGTCAGGCCGGACTCAGCCCTTGGCCTGGGCGAGCAGGGTGGCGGCGTCGCTGACTTCAAATTTGCCGGGGCCTTCCACATTGAGGCTGGCGACTTTGCCGTCCTTGACCAGCATGGAATAGCGGTTGCTGCGCAGGCCCATGCCGCGCGCGGTCAGGTCCAGCGTGAGGCCGGCGGCCTTGGCGAAGTCCGCGCTGCCATCGGCCAGCATGCGCACCTTGTCGCCGGTCTTCTGGTCGCGCGCCCAGGCGCCCATGACAAACGCGTCGTTCACGCTCAGGCACCAGATCTCGTCGACACCGGCAGCCTTCAGTTCGGCGAATTTCTCCACATAGCCGGGTACGTGTTTGGCCGAGCAGGTGGGTGTGAAGGCGCCTGGCAGCGCAAACAGGGCGATGGTTTTACCGGCACTGGCTTTGGCCACATCCACCGGGTTGGGGCCGATGCTGCAACCATTGCCTTCGACTTCGGAAAATTCCATCAGCGTGGTGGCCGGAAGGGTGTCGCCTACTTTGATCATGGGGTGCTCCTCAAGAATGGATGGGTTTGTGATGGGTCAGGGAAAATCAACCCCCGAAGTGTAGTGCGGCGGCAGCTAGCGTGTGCTCACTGTGCGAAAGGCGGCCTGGGCTGGAAGGTCATGCCTTGAAAGCCGGCAAAAAGAGGACGGCGGCACAAACAAAAACGGCCCACCGAAGTGAGCCGTTTTTAAAAGCCTGACCGGGGTCAGCCCGAGCTTGAACCCAGGACTTAAACGATCACGGCCTTTTCAACCAGACGGGTCACAACCCAGTTCTTGGTCTTGGAGATCGGACGGCTTTCGGTGATCTCGATCACGTCGCCCGTGTGGTACTCGCCCTTTTCGTCATGGGCGTGGTACTTGCTGGACAGCGATACGATCTTGCCGTACAGCTCGTGCTTCACACGGCGCTCGACCAGGACCGTCACGGTCTTGGCGCGCTTGTCGCTCACCACCTTGCCGATCAAGGTGCGCTTGAGGGATTTTTTAGCTTCCGTCATTTTTTGGCTCCTTGCTTGACGATGGTTTCGGCCAGGATAGTCTTGGCGCGAGCGATGCTGCGACGCGTGGAACGCAGCGTGGAAGTGTTGGTCAGTTGCTGCGTGGCTTTTTGCATACGCAGGCCAAAGTGGGCTTTTTGCAGCTCTTTGACTTCGGTTTTCAGGCCGGCAACGTCTTTTTGGCGCAGTTCAGTAGATTTGGTCATTGTCATTTCCCCTTACTGGCCAATCATGCGGCTGACGAAGGTGGTGCGCAGCGGCAGCTTGGCAGAAGCCAGGCGGAACGCTTCGCGGGCCAGCTCTTCAGGCACACCGACGATTTCAAACACGATCTTGCCGGGCTGGATTTCAGCCACGTAGTACTCTGGATTACCTTTACCGTTACCCATACGCACTTCAGCAGGCTTTTGGGAAATCGGCTTGTCCGGGAAGACACGGATCCAGATACGGCCGCCACGTTTGACGTGACGGGAAATCGCACGGCGTGCGGCTTCAATTTGACGAGCAGTCAGGCGACCACGGTCGGTGCACTTGAGACCGAAGTCACCGAACGCAACCGAGGAACCCCGGGTTGCGATGCCGGTGTTGCGGCCTTTTTGCTCTTTGCGGTATTTTCTGCGAGCGGGTTGCAGCATTTTGATTCTCCGTTAATAGACCGATTACTCGGTCTTGGCACCGTCAGCTGCTGCAGCTGGCGCGGCTTTACGGACGCGCTTAACGGTGGTTTTCGGGGCTTCGCTACCTGGGGTAGCTTCAGCCGGCTTGTCGCTTCCATCTACCGGAGCGGTATTGGTCGCACCACGAGGTGCACGGGCACCGCGTGGAGCAGGACGGTCGGAACCAGGACGATCGCCAGGACGGGCATCACGGCGTGGGCCGCGCGGCTTGCGTTCTTCGTCGGCCGGTGTTTCCACCATCTTGGCGCCCGGCGCATCGTTGCGGCCCAGCGTGTCGCCCTTGTAGACCCAGACCTTGACGCCGATCACCCCGTAGGTGGTCTTGGCTTCAGAGGTGCCGTAGTCGATGTCGGCGCGCAGGGTGTGAAGGGGCACGCGACCTTCGCGGTACCACTCGCAACGAGCGATTTCAATGCCGTTGAGGCGGCCGGACGACATGATCTTGATGCCCAGGGCACCCAGACGCATGGCGTTTTGCATGGCGCGCTTCATCGCACGGCGGAACATGATACGTTTTTCAAGCTGTTGGGTGATGCTGTCGGCGATGAGCTTGGCATCAATTTCAGGCTTGCGAACTTCTTCGATGTTCACGGCGACCGGCACGCCCAGCTGGCGGCTCAGTTCTTTCTTGAGGTTCTCGATGTCCTCGCCTTTTTTGCCGATCACGACGCCCGGACGTGCCGAGAAAATCGTGATGCGGGCGTTCTTGGCGGGGCGCTCGATCAGAACGCGCGAAACTGCGGCGTTCTTGAGCTTGGCCTTGAGGTACTCGCGAACCTTGATGTCTTCAGCCAGCATGCCGGCGAAATCACGGTTGCTTGCGTACCAGCGGCTGGCCCAGTTGCGGCTAACTGCAAGGCGAAACCCGGTTGGGTTGATTTTTTGTCCCATATCCTGCTGCCTTTAGTTGCCAACCACCACGTACACATGGCACGTGGGTTTGCTGATGCTGTTGCCGCGGCCTTTTGCGCGCGCGGAGAAACGCTTGAGCGTGGCGCCTTGTTCGACGTAGATGGTTTTCACCTTCAACTCGTCGATGTCGGCGCCATCGTTGTGTTCAGCGTTGGCGATGGCGGACTCCACAACCTTCTTGATGATTCCAGCAGCTTTTTTCTGCGTGAAGTTCAGGATGTTGAGGGCTTGATCCACTTTCTTGCCGCGGATCAGGTCAGCGACCAGACGGCCTTTGTCGACCGACAGACGAACGCCCCGGAGGGTTGCACGTGTTTCCATGGTCTTTTCCTTACTTTCTCACAACTTTTTTATCAGCCGGATGACCTTTGAAAGTCCGGGTGAGTGCGAACTCGCCCAGCTTGTGGCCAACCATTTGATCGGTGATGTAGACAGGTACGTGCTGCTTGCCGTTGTGAACGGCGATGGTCAAGCCGATGAACTCGGGCAGGATCATGGAGCGACGCGACCAGGTCTTGATCGGCTTTTTGTCCTTGTTGGTAACGGCCTTGTCGGCTTTTGCTACCAAATGATGGTCGACAAACGGACCTTTTTTGAGTGAACGTGTCATGGGTTAGCCTTACTTCTTGCGACGCGAAACAATCATCACTTGCGTGCGCTTGTTGTTGCGGGTGCGGTAGCCCTTGGTCAGGTTACCCCATGGATCGACAGGATGACGGCCTTCGCCGGTCTTGCCTTCACCACCGCCGTGCGGGTGGTCAACCGGGTTCATCACCACACCGCGAACGGTCGGGCGAATACCCATCCAGCGCTTCACACCGGCCTTGCCGAGACGGCGCAGGCTGTGTTCTTCGTTGGCGACTTCACCGATGGTGGCGCGGCACTCGATGTGGATCTTGCGAACTTCACCGGAGCGCATACGCACCTGGGCGTAAGTACCTTCGCGGGCCAGCAACGTTGCCGAGGTGCCGGCGGAGCGGGCGATCTGCGCGCCCTTGCCGATTTGCATCTCGATGCAATGGATGGTGGAACCCACTGGGATATTGCGGATAGGCAGCGTGTTGCCGACGCGAATCGGCGCTTCCGAACCGCTGATCAGCGTGGCGCCGACTTCAAGGCCGCGAGGGGCGATGATGTAGGTGCGCTCGCCGTCGGCGTAGCAGAGCAGGGCAATGTGGGCCGTGCGGTTGGGGTCGTACTCAATGCGTTCGACCTTGGCCGGAATGGCGTCCTTGTTGCGCTTGAAGTCCACCACACGGTAGTGGTGCTTGTGACCGCCGCCTTTGTGGCGCGTCGTGATGTGCCCGTTGTTGTTACGGCCGGCCTTCTGGAATTGTGGCTCCAGCAGCGGCGCGTAAGGTTCACCCTTGTGCAGGTGATCCCGGGAGATCTTCACCATCCCGCGCATGCCGGGGGAGGTGGGTTTCATTTTAATGACAGCCATTACGCAGACTCCCCACCGAGGTTGAGTTCCTGACCGGGCTTGAGCGTCACGTAGGCCTTGCGAACGTTGTCGCGGCGGCCGACGGATTTGCCAAAGCGCTTGGTCTTGCCTTTGATGTTGAGGACGGCAACCGACTGGACATCCACCTTGAACATCAGCTGCACGGCAGCCTTGATTTCAAATTTGGTAGCGTCCTGCAGCACCTTGAAGGTCACGGCATTGGTCTTGTCCGCAATCATCGTGGCTTTTTCAGACACGATGGGAGCGACCAGAACCTGCATCAGGCGGCCTTCGTCGAATTTCAGAGAAGATGGGTTACGGGCGCTCATGCGAACATCTCCTTGAGTTGGTCCATGGCAGCCTTGGTGACCAGAACCTTCTTGTAGTGAACCAGCGACACCGGATCGGCGTAACGGGGCTCAACCACGAGGATGTTCACCAGATTGCGGGAAGCCAGGTAAAGGTTTTCATCAACCACATCAGCGATGACCAGCACCGAGTTGAGGTTCATGGCCTTGAATTTGTCAGCCAGGACCTTGGTCTTGGGTGAATCCACAGCCAGGGAATCAACCACAGCCAGGCGGCCTTCGCGCGCCAGTTGCGAGAAGATGGACGCCATGCCGGCGCGATACATCTTCTTGTTGATCTTCTGCGTGAAGTTTTCGTCAGGCATGTTCGGGAAGATACGACCGCCGCCGCGCCACAGTGGCGAAGACGTCATACCAGCACGTGCACGGCCAGTGCCCTTTTGTTTAAAAGGCTTCTTGGTCGAGTGACGAACCTGCTCACGGTCCTTCTGGGCCCGGGTACCCTGGCGGGCGTTGGCCTGGAAGGCCACGACCACCTGGTGAATCAGGCTTTCGTTGTATTCGCGACCAAACACGGTATCAGGCACGTCCACCTTGGACGAAGCCAGACCTTGGTCATTCAGGAGTTCGACCTGCATCAGTTCGCTCCTTTAGCAGCGGTGGTGGGCTTGGCTTTGATCGCGGCACGAACCGTGACAAAACCGCCTTTGGAACCAGGCACAGCGCCGCGAATCATCAGCAGCTGACGGGCTTCGTCGATGCGCACGATGTTCAGGTTTTGCGTGGTCACGGTGACGTCACCCAGGTGGCCCGTCATGCGTTTACCAGGAAACACACGGCCGGGATCCTGCGCCATACCGATGGAGCCGGGAACGTTGTGCGAACGGCTGTTACCGTGCGACGCGCGTTGCGAGCTCATGTTGTGGCGCTTGATGGTGCCGGCATAGCCTTTACCAATGGAGGTGCCCTGCACGTCCACCAGCTGGCCCACGGCAAACACGTCGGCTGCGGGCACAACAGTACCGGCAGCGTATTTGCCTGCGACGTCAGCCGTCACGCGGAATTCTTTCAGGATCTCACCAGCTTCAACGCCTGCTTTCGCAAGGTGGCCGGCGGCCGGCTTGGTCACGCGCGATGCTTTGCGTGCGCCAAATGCCACTTGAAGGGCATCGTAGCCGTCATTTGCTTCGGTTTTAACCTGGGTCACGCGGTTGTTTGATACATCCACCACGGTAACAGGAACTGTGTCCCCATCATCCGTGAACAGACGCATCATGCCAACTTTGCGGCCCAGCAACCCGAGGGAGTTGCTCAGACTCATGATGTGTTCTTTCGTAACTTCCACCGCTGCGACTTCAATTGGCCGCAGACGTTTTGATGTGAAAGACTGTTAATAAAACCGCCCAATCCATGCCAGCAAAAGAACCAACATGTAAAGGACAGCCCAAGAGTATAGCCCAGGCTGCCACAAATGGCAAACCTGGGCTAAAACCTGTCGATTTGGGGCCCGGCTTGTGGCCGAAACCCCGATTTTTGCTTACTGCAGCTTGATTTCGACGTCCACGCCGGCAGGCAGGTCGAGCTTCATCAGGGCGTCCACGGTTTTGTCCGTAGGGTCCACGATGTCCATCAGACGCTGGTGCGTGCGGATTTCCAGCTGGTCGCGGCTCGTCTTGTTGACGTGGGGCGAACGCAGGATGTCGAAACGCTTCATGCGGGTTGGCAGGGGTACGGGGCCCTTGACAATCGCGCCAGTGCGCTTGGCGGTGTCAACAATTTCGGCTGCCGATTGGTCGATCAGCTTGTAATCAAACGCCTTCAGGCGAATGCGGATTTTTTGCTTGGTGGCCATGGTAATTCCTTAAAGATTTGCAGAATTACGCAATGATCTTGGCCACGACGCCAGCGCCGACGGTCTTGCCGCCTTCACGGATGGCGAAGCGCAGACCTTCTTCCATGGCGATCGGGTTGATCAGCTTGACGGTGATCGACACGTTGTCGCCTGGCATGACCATTTCCTTGCCCTCTGGCAACTCGATCGCACCGGTCACGTCCGTCGTGCGGAAGTAGAACTGGGGACGGTAGTTGTTGAAGAATGGCGTGTGGCGGCCGCCTTCGTCCTTGCTCAGAACGTAGATCTCGCCGGTGAAGTGCGTGTGCGGCTTGATGGAGCCGGGCTTGCACAGCACCTGGCCGCGCTGCACGTCTTCGCGCTTGGTGCCGCGGAGCAGGATACCGACGTTGTCACCAGCCTGGCCCTGGTCCAGCAGCTTGCGGAACATTTCCACGCCGGTGCAGGTGGTCTTTTGCGTGTCAGCGATACCGACGATCTCGATTTCTTCGCCGACCTTGATGATCCCGCGCTCGACACGGCCGGTCACGACGGTGCCGCGGCCGGAGATGGAGAACACGTCTTCCACGGGCATCAGGAAGGCGCCGTCAACAGCGCGCTCTGGCAGGGGAATGTAGGTGTCAAGGGCTTCTGCCAGCTTCAGGATCGCGCCTTCGCCGAGGTCGCCCTTGTCGCCTTCCATGGCCAGCTTGGCTGAGCCGTGGATGATGGGGGTCTTGTCGCCGGGGAAATCGTACTTGTCGAGCAACTCGCGCACTTCCATTTCGACGAGCTCGAGCAGTTCGGCGTCGTCAACCATGTCGCACTTGTTCAGGAACACGATGATGTAAGGAACACCCACCTGACGGGCCAGCAGGATGTGCTCGCGGGTCTGGGGCATGGGGCCGTCAGCGGCCGAGCACACCAAAATGGCGCCGTCCATCTGGGCCGCGCCGGTGATCATGTTCTTCACATAGTCGGCATGGCCTGGGCAGTCCACGTGGGCGTAGTGGCGGTTGGCCGTTTCGTACTCGACGTGGGCGGTGTTGATCGTGATGCCGCGTGCTTTTTCTTCGGGCGCCGCGTCAATTTGGTCGTAGCCCTTGGCTTCGCCGCCGAATTTGGATGCCAGAACGGTCGTGATCGCCGCCGTCAGCGTCGTCTTGCCATGGTCCACGTGGCCAATCGTGCCAACGTTGACGTGCGGCTTGGTCCGCTCAAATTTGCCTTTTGCCATTTTTATCTCCAGATAAAGAACATGCCCGTGTACGGTTTAACGTCTGCACTGTGTTGCTGATTCACTTCGCACGGGTACAAAGTGGCACACAATCGCAGACAAGGAAAAAGCGGCCGGCCCCACTGGAGACGGCCGCGAACGTTACTTACTTGGCGCGCGAGGCCATGATGGCTTCCGACACATTGCGCGGGGCTTCAGAGTAGTGCTTGAACTCCATGGAATACGTTGCACGACCCTGCGACATCGAGCGCAGCGTGGTCGAATAACCGAACATTTCAGACAGCGGCACTTCTGCCTTGATGGCCTTGCCGCCACCGACCATGTCTTCCATGCCCTGCACCATGCCGCGACGTGAGGACAAATCGCCCATCACGTTACCGGCGTAGTCTTCAGGCGTCTCAACTTCCACGGCCATCATGGGCTCAAGGATCACCGGGCCGGCCTTGCGGCAGCCTTCCTTGAAACCGAAGATGGCAGCCATCTTGAACGCAAGTTCGTTCGAGTCCACATCGTGGTACGAACCGAAGTGCAGCGTGACCTTGACGTCGACCACCGGGTAACCAGCCAGCACACCGGAGGTGACGGCTTCGTTGATGCCCTTTTCGACCGCGGGGATGTATTCGCGAGGAACCACACCGCCCTTGATGGCGTCGATGAACTCGATGCCCTTGCCGGCTTCGTTGGGTTCGATCTTCAGCACGACGTGGCCGTACTGGCCCTTACCGCCGGACTGACGCACAAACTTGCCTTCAGCGTCTTCCACCGTCTTGCGGATGGTTTCGCGGTAAGCCACTTGCGGCTTGCCCACGTTGGCTTCCACGCCGAACTCGCGCTTCATGCGGTCCACAATGATTTCCAGATGCAGCTCGCCCATACCGGCAATCAGGGTCTGGCCGGACTCTTCGTCGGTCTTGACGCGGAAAGACGGATCTTCCTGGGCCAGACGTTGCAGCGCGATACCCATTTTTTCCTGGTCAGCCTTGGTCTTCGGTTCCACAGCCTGCGTAATCACGGGCTCAGGGAACACCATGCGCTCAAGCATGACGATGGCATCGGGATCGCACAGGGTTTCGCCCGTGGTCACGTCTTTCAGGCCCACGCAGGCGGCGATGTCGCCGGCGCGGATTTCGCTGACTTCTTCACGGTTGTTCGCGTGCATCTGCACGATACGGCCGATACGCTCTTTCTTGCCCTTGATCGGGTTGTAAACGCTGTCGCCCTTTTTCAGAACGCCGGAGTAAACACGCACGAAGGTGAGCTGGCCCACAAATGGGTCAGTCATCAGCTTGAAAGCGAGCGCAGAGAACTTTTCTTCGTCGTCAGCCTTGCGGGTGACGGGCGCTTCGTCTTCGTCCATGCCCTTGACGGGTGGAATGTCGATCGGCGACGGCATGAATTCAATCACGGCGTCCAGCATGCGCTGCACGCCCTTGTTCTTGAAGGCGGAGCCGCAGTACATCGGCTGGATTTCGCTGGCGATGGTACGCGTGCGGATGCCCAGCTTGATTTCGGCTTCGGTCAGGTCGCCCTCTTCCAGGTACTTGTTCATCAGCTCTTCAGACGACTCGGCCGCAGCCTCGACCATCTTCTCGCGCCATTCCTTGGCCAGCTCGACGAGCTCGGCAGGAATATCGCTGTAGGTGAACTTCATGCCTTGCGAGGCTTCGTCCCAGATGATGGCCTTCATCTTCAGCAGGTCGACCACGCCGGTGAAGTTTTCTTCGGCGCCGATGGGGATCACCATCGGAACAGGGCTGGCCTTCAGGCGCAGCTTCATCTGCTCGACGACCTTGAAGAAGTTCGCGCCGGTGCGGTCCATCTTGTTGACGAACGCGAGGCGGGGAACCTTGTACTTGTTGGCCTGGCGCCAGACGGTTTCAGACTGTGGCTGAACGCCGCCCACGGCGCAGTACACCATGCAGGCGCCGTCGAGCACGCGCATGGAACGCTCCACCTCGATGGTGAAGTCCACGTGGCCCGGGGTGTCGATGATGTTGATGCGGTGCTCAGGCAGGGACGTGTCCATGCCCTTCCAGAAGCAGGTGGTGGCGGCAGAGGTAATCGTGATGCCGCGCTCCTGCTCTTGCTCCATCCAGTCCATGGTGGCCGCGCCGTCGTGAACTTCACCAATCTTGTGGTTCACGCCGGTGTAAAAAAGGATCCGCTCGGTGGTGGTGGTCTTGCCGGCGTCAATGTGCGCGGAAATTCCGATGTTGCGGTAGTTTTGAATGGGGGTAGCGCGGGACATAAATTACTTTCAGTTCGGGGTTACGAACAAAGACTCGTTGAAAGACTGCCCGACCCCGGGCATCTCTCATCTCTTCTACGCGTCTGCCGGCCGGGAAGCGATGTCGTGCATCACATCCGGCTGACAGGAATTGGGGTTGAACCGGTGGCAATCAAGATGAAGATCATCTTTAAACCACCCGGCAACCCGTCAATCCAGCGCAGCAAATACTGCGATCGAAAATTAGAAGCGGAAGTGGCTGAACGCCTTGTTCGCTTCTGCCATGCGGTGAACTTCGTCACGCTTTTTCATGGCGCCGCCACGGCCTTCGGTGGCTTCCATCAGCTCATTGGCCAAACGGAGGGACATCGACTTCTCGCCGCGCTTCTTGGCGGCTTCTTTCAGCCAGCGCATGGCCAGGGCCATACGGCGGACAGGACGCACTTCAACCGGCACCTGGTAGTTGGCGCCGCCGACGCGGCGGGATTTCACTTCAACCATGGGCTTGATGTTGCCGATGGCCATGTGGAAAGCCTCAAGCGGGTCTTTTCCGGGGTTCTTTTTCTCGATGAAATCGAGCGCGCCGTAAATGATGCGCTCGGCGACGGCCTTTTTGCCGCCTTGCATGATCACGTTCATGAACTTGGCGAGATCAACATCGCCAAATTTTGGATCAGGAAGAATTTCACGTTTAGGGACTTCGCGACGACGTGGCATTTTTCACCTCTTTGCTTCAGTTGGCATTGCTTTTGGCAACACCGCGAGAGTTATCAAAACCCTCACTTACTCGACCGGTGCAACTATTTGCACTTGGGTCACTTCGTTTCAGACACCTGCCAGGGCGAATGAAACACCTGTTTTGAAGAACTATCACAGAGGACTGTGACAACTGCTTCTGGCGCGAGCTCCCGGTAAAGGGAACACCCGAGCCGGTTTGGCTTTATTTGGCCTTTGGCTTCTTCGCACCGTACTTGGAGCGCGACTGCTTGCGGTCTTTCACGCCTTGCAAGTCGAGCGAACCACGGACGATGTGGTAACGCACACCGGGCAAGTCCTTGACACGACCGCCGCGAACCAGCACCACGCTGTGTTCCTGCAGGTTGTGGCCTTCGCCGCCGATGTAGGAAATGATTTCAAAACCGTTGGTCAGGCGCACTTTGGCGACCTTACGCAGAGCGGAATTGGGCTTTTTAGGCGTCGTGGTGTACACACGGGTGCACACACCGCGGCGCTGCGGAGAATTTTCCATCGCAGGGCTCTTGGACTTGATCTTTTCGACCTCGCGCCCCTGACGGACTAACTGATTAATGGTTGGCATTGAAAACGTCCCTAAACGTCTGAAAACTACATTTACCGTGTTGATACGGCCACAAATATTTCCCGCCGTGAAAGCGGAAAAGCCTTCTAGTATAAACCGGAAGGGAAAAAGGCTCAAGTAAAAGGCGATCGGCGCGAGAAAGGTATGCGGGCGAACAGCCCGAATCGGCACCGTGACCCCGGCTTTTGGGGGTCCGCATGCGCGCAGGCTTCAACGATGTTAGCGCCCACTCCAGCATCTCGAGGATGTCTTTGCCTCTGAACTTACCCTGGAGGCCAGAACACCCGGTGATTGAAGCGCAGACTTCCCCGCCGTCTTCAGCGAAGCGCCAACCAGCCCCCAGGCGCTCCGCCAAACTTCCTTGACTGTCTTTATTTGATCCAGAGCCGGATCGCGTCCCAGGCGCGGCCGAGAATGCCGGCTTCTTCCACGGCTTCCAGCGCCACCAAAGGCACCTCCGCCACTGGCGTAGGGTTGTCGCCCAGTGTGACTTTCAGGGTGCCCAAGGCCTGCCCTTTGGCAAATGGCGCCACCAGCGGGTCGGGCCGGGCGACCTGGGTTTTCACTTTGGGCGCGCTGCCGGCGGCCACGGCCACCACGATGGCTTCGGGGCGGCCCAGCTTGACGGTCGACGACTTGCCCTTCCAGACCGCGGGCGCGACCACGGCCTGGCCGGCGTCGAACAGCTTGACGGCCTCATACGCGGTGTAGCCCCAGTTCAGCAGTTTTTGCGACTCATTGGCGCGGGCGCTGTCGCTGGAGGTGCCCAGCACGATGGCCAGCAGGCGGCGCCCGCCGGGAGCGCCCGCCGAGCCCAGATTCGGGAAGTCGCGTTTGGCGGTGGCGATCATGCAATAGCCGGCGGCGTCGGTGTGGCCGGTTTTCAGGCCATCGACGGACGGGTCGCGGAACAGCAGGGTGTTGCGGTTGGTGTCGTTGGCGGCCGGGGTGCCGGGGTAGCGGTATTTCTTGATAGCCGAGTAGCCGATGTAATCCGGGAAATCCGTCATCAGCCGCGTGGAAAGGATGCTCAGGTCGCGCGCCGTGGTGGTGTGGCCGGGTTCGGTCAGGCCTTCGGGGTTTTTGTAGCTGGTCGACTTCATGCCCAGCGCCTTGGCCTGCTCGTTCATGAGCCGGACAAAGTTTTCGGCCGTGCCGCCCACGCCTTCGGCCAGC
The DNA here is from genome assembly GCF_003711205.1 of Polaromonas sp. SP1. Taxonomy (NCBI): domain Bacteria; kingdom Pseudomonadati; phylum Pseudomonadota; class Betaproteobacteria; order Burkholderiales; family Comamonadaceae; genus Polaromonas; species Polaromonas sp. SP1. Next base: position 1,149,212 of record NZ_CP031013.1, read on the forward strand.
GCCATGGTGGCGTCGTTGCCCGACTGCACGACCATGCCCTTGATCAGGTCCTCGACGGGCACCTTCATCTTCGGATCGATGAACATGCGCGAACCCGGCATCTTCCAGGCGCGCTCGCTGACGCTAAAGGTTTGTTTCAGGTCGATTTTTTTGGATTTGAGCGCGTCGAACACCAGGTATTCGGTCATCAGCTTGGTCAGCGACGCCGGCTCGACCGGGGAATCAATGTCCTTGGCCGCCAGGATCTGGTTGGCGGTGACGTCCAGCAGCAAATAGGAACGTGCTGCGATTTCGGGCGCCTGCGGCACCTGGGCGTGCACCGCGGGCAGCACAACGGAAAAAGCCAGAAACAGGGGGGCGACAAAAGCGCGCAGGCCGTGGGCAGGGGAAAAGTCCGTGAGGGCCTTGAGTGAACGTTGCATGTAAGAGGTATCAGTGAAGGGTGAAGAAACCGGATGAGCCGGATAAGGCCTGCGGCACGCTCAGATCGCGGGTGAAGACAGGTGGCGGACCACCAGGTTTTTCAACAGCGGCAATTGTCCATGAAAGAAATGGCCGCCCCCGGGGACAACCGTAACAGGGAGTGCCTGCGGGCGCGCCCAGTCCAGCACGGCGGAAAACAGCACGGTGTCGTCCTCCTCGCCGTGCACCACCAGGGTTTTGGGGTGCGCGGCAGGGTCGATCGGCGCGGCCGGTGCTCGGGTGACGCTGGTGCCGACCAGCACCAGCTTTTCAATGTCGCGGCTGGCGGCCAGGCGCGCAAAGGCATGCGTGGTGACAAACGCGCCGAACGAGAACCCCGCGAGCGCCAGCACCTGGCCGCCGGCGGCCGGCGCGGCGTGTTCGACCACGGCCAGGAAATCCTCCAGTTCGCCCCGGCCTTCGTCGTGGCTGCCGGCGCTGCCGCCCACACCGCGAAAGTTAAAGCGTACCGCCGTCCATCCGCACTGCACAAAGGCCCGCGCAAGCGTCTGCACCACCTTGTTGTCCATGGTGCCGGCAAACAGCGGGTGCGGATGCGCAATCACCGCGATGCCGCGCGACTCGCCGGCGGGACGGTCCAGCGCGATTTCAATGGCGCCAGCGGGCCCCTGGATGAGGGATTTTTGGGTTTGGGCGTTCACGAAAAAAACCTTTGAGACGGGTTATTTGCTATCAAAATTGTAGCTAAAAGCCAAGGCGGCGCCTGATCTGGAGGCCTAAATCATGCCGAATCTTGTCAACACGTGACGAAGGCCGGCCTAGCGCCCCAGATGCGCCGGTGTCACCAGGCGTTCCACCACTTTGCCGTTTTTCAGGTGCGACTCAACGATCTCGTCGATGTCGCTGGCATCCACGTAGGTGTACCAGACGGCTTCCGGGTAGACCACCGCCACCGGGCCGCCCGCGCAGCGGTCCAGGCAGCCGGCCTTGTTCACGCGCACCTTGCCCGGCCCGGCCAGCCCGGCGGCTTTTACCTGCGACTTGCAGCGGTCAAAGCCTTCCTGCGCGCGGTGGTCGGCGCAGCAGTCTTCGCCGTTCTCGCGCTGGTTCAGGCAAAAGAAGATGTGGCGTTCGTAATAGGAATGGGAGGATTTTGAGTCGGGCATGCCGTGACTTTAGAGGATTGCGGTGTTCCCTCGCCCCAGCGAGGTCAAGGTCGCGGCTCGCGGCCCGAAAGCCGCAGCAATACATAGAGCAGCGCCGCATAAGGCCAGATCCAGCCGAGCCACTGCACCACGCCGTGGAAACGGATGAAACGGCCCTGCTCCCAGGTTTGCAGGGTTTGCGCAAAGTAAGGATCTGCGGGCGCCTGATTCAGCAGCCCGAGGTGAATGGCCAGCGCCAGCAGCGCCAGCGCCGCCGCAGCGCGGCGCGGCACCGGCAACAGCGCCAGGGCCAGCAGCGCTGCTAAGCCGATGCCCACCTGCACCGGCAAATCCAGCCAGGCCCAGGCGTGGTCCGGGCCATAGCTGAGGGCGGCCGACAGCGCCGACACCGCAATGCCGGTGGCGATGATTGCGGCGGAGAACGCCGCGCGCTGCCAGAGCGTGCGGATCACGCAGTAGCCGAGCAGGCAGGGGATCAGCGCGCCCAGGGCGACGCACAGCAACTCGGCGGCCGGCACCAGCGGCTGCAGCTCCATGTCGCGCACCGGCATCCATTCCAGGAAGGGCGTATCGGTCAGCACCTCGGCCAGCGCCGCCTCCAGCCGCTCGAACACCTGGCCCAGCCCCATCGGCACCGACGCCGGGAACAGCAGCGCCAGCGGCCAGAGCACGAGCAGCACCAGCGCGCCGCGCGCATCCTGCGCAAACCAGCGCGCCCGGAAGCGGCTCCAGCGGTCGACCACGCCGGCCCTTTCAAGCGCCCAGGCAAAACAGGCGCCCAGCCAGGCGCCCAGCGTGTTGAGCGCCAGGTCGACATTGGAAGGAATGCGCGACGGCAAATAGCTTTGCAGCGTTTCCATCGCCAGCGACAGCAGGCCGCAAGCCAGCACCGCCACCGTCACCGCCCACGACACACGCCGGCTGCGCAAGGCCGCCAGCGCCAGCAGAAAACCCAGCGGCGCGTAGCCGAACAGGTTGGCGCCCACATCAAAACCCGTCCAGTACTGCGGCAGCGGCGCGGTCAGGAACCGAAACGGTGAAATGCCCTGGTCGCGCCAGTCGGCGAAAGGGTAGAGGCTGGCGTAGACGACCAGGCAGATGGCGGCGAGGGCCAGGGGCCAGGCGGTGGTCTTGTGAACACCCCTATTGGAATGTTGCGCACCCCCGACATTCTCACTACGCTTCGCTTCGTGTAGTTCTGCCCCCCCTTGCAGGGGAGTACGTTGCACACCCCTATCGTTCTCACTCCGCTTCGCTTCGTGTAGTGCCTTTTCCCCTTGCAGGGGACGACGCGAGGCGCCCGGCGAAACCGGTTCGCCCGCGTCTGCTGGGTTGGGAGGGGGCGTCTTTTTCACTGCGCTGCCCTGGCTGTGACTTAAAAGGGCTTGACCACAACCAGGACGACTGCTGCGAACAGCAGCAGCACCGGCACTTCATTGAACCAGCGAAACCACTTGTGGCTGCGGGTGTTGCGGTTGGCGACAAACTTGCCGAGCAGGCGGCTGCAGGCGTGGTGGTAGCCGATCACCAGCACCACCACGGCGAGCTTGGCGTGCATCCAGCCGTTGCCCGGGCCGCGGCCTATGCCGTAACCCAGGTACAGCCACAAGCCGAAAGCCAGCGCCGGCACGGCCAGGATGGTGGTGAAACGCATCAGCTTGCGCGCCATCAGGATGAGCCGCTCACGCTCTGCCACGCTTTCCGGCGGCACCATCGCCAGGTTCACAAAGATGCGCGGCAGGTAAAAAAGCCCCGCGAACCAGCTGGCGATGAAAACGATATGGAGTGATTTGACCCAGAGCATGAACAAAGTGTAGCCCCCACGCTCCCCACTGCGTGTGGTCGCTGCCCCCCGAGGGGGTCGCCCGCCTGCGGCCCGGCAAAGCCGGTTCCGCGGCTCATGCTGGTTTAACCCGCGCCCACTCCCCTGAGACGATGACGGCACTGCGGCCGCGCGTTCAGAAATTCGTTTGCCGGGATGAAGCGCCCGGAGCACAGCAACCGGAATGGACTTAAGTCCATGAGGATTCCGAGCACCGCGCAACGCAGCGATTCGCCCGGCCAGCGGATTTATGAATGTGCGGACAAAAAAAATGCCCGGGGCATAAGCCACCGGGCTGGTAAGCCTTTTTTGCTGTCACACGCAAAGGCCCCGCTCAGGGAGGAAAAGCGGGATGCGGTCGCCAAATTGGTAACCACACGTATTAATTCTAATCATGCACATCCTGTTTTGGCAATGGTTTTCTAAGTAATCTAAGAAACTTTCATGTAAAGCTGGCCATAGCTTGAAGCCGTCAAGCGCCGCCATGGCCGGCGCCAAATACTTCGAGGTATTCATAAAGCTTTGGCACAATTTGCCGCATGACCTCCCATGCCTCCAACTCCGCCCCTTTTGCGCCTTTTCCGGCCGGCCGCCCCCGGCGCCTGCGCCGCGACAGCTTCACCCGCAACCTCGTGCGTGAGCACGCACTCACCGCGCATGACCTGATTTACCCGGTGTTTGTGGTCGACGGCAAGCAGCAGCGCCAGCCCGTGGCGTCCATGCCTGGCGTAGAAAGGCTGAGCCTGGACCTGTTGCTGCCGGTGGCCGAAGAGTGCGTGAAGCTGGGCATTCCGGTGATGGCGCTGTTTCCGGTGGTCGATGCGTCCCTGAAGACCTACGACGGCGTGGAAGCGACCAACCCCGACGGGCTGATCCCGCGCGTGGTGCGCGAACTCAAGAAGAACTTCCCCGGCCTGGGCGTGATGACCGACGTGGCGCTGGACCCCTTCACCACGCACGGCCAGGACGGCCTGCCGGATGACAGCGGTTACATCCTGAACGAAGAGACGACCGCCATGCTGGTGCGCCAGGCGATGTGCCAGGCCGAAGCCGGCGTGGACATGGTCGCGCCCAGCGACATGATGGACGGCCGCATCGGCGCCATCCGCCAGGCGCTGGAGGCCCAAAAGCTCATCCACACGCGCATCATGGCCTACAGCGCCAAGTACGCCAGCGCGTTTTACGGGCCCTTCCGCGACGCGGTCGGCTCGGCCGCCAACCTGGGCAAGGCGGACAAAAAAACCTACCAGATGGACCCGGGCAACAGCGACGAAGCGCTGCGCGAAGTGGCCATGGACATCGCCGAAGGCGCCGACATGGTGATGGTCAAACCCGGCATGCCCTACCTGGACGTGGTGCGCCGCGTGAAAGACGCGTTCGGCGTGCCGACCTTCGCCTACCAGGTCAGCGGCGAGTACGCCATGATCAAGGCCGCCGCACAAAACGGCTGGCTGGACCACGACGCCGTGATGATGGAAAGCCTGCTGGCCTTCAAGCGCGCCGGCGCCGACGGTGTGCTGACCTACTTTGCGATCGACGCAGCGCGCAAGCTGCAGCAGCAGCGAAGCTGAACCGGCCAAGCCTTCCACGCCAGGGACCCGACTCCAACATGAGCGCAGTGGATTGCTTCAAGCACGAGTTTTTGGGCTACCTGAATGGCCTGCCGATCTATCACCCACTAGAGAAAGTGACGCTGGAAGACACCGGCCGCGGCTATCGTGAATTTGCGTGCGACGAATCCTCGTTGGTCATAGGAGGGGGTTCAGGCGAGCATCCAGCGCTCGTGATCCACGGGATTGACTCGCTGGTCGCCAAATACCTGTTGCACGACCTGGACATGTCCGCAGCGCACGATCAACGAAGACCCGCGACACCCTCTACGGATGCCATCGACAGGCTGGTGGACATCGTTGAGGCCGACAGCCATTCGCTCGTTTTTCATGACTGGACCATGCAGCACCACAGGCGCTTCTGTGAGCACGCCATGTCGCCGCTGAACCAGACGCCCCTCGGGGAAAAAGAGGCTGCCGAGCAGTGGATAAAACTCTCCCTGGGCGAATTTGTGTACTTCTCCCTTCCCGAGCTCTGCCCCAGGCTTGGTGAGATGCAGGATCTGGCAGGCCTCTTCAAGGAAGACGGTTGGGAAGCCGGCTATTGGATGGGCAATGTCTCCTGCCCGCCACCGGGATACAGGCCCAGATCGCAGTTTCAGAATCAGGGATTCTTCGGGTGGGAGTACACGCGTTCAAAACCGTGACAATGCACGGCCGCTATCAAAACAATAGCTATCAGCCCATACAGTACCTGGGCTGGAGGCCAATTTGATTCATAAATAATGCAGGGCTGAGAAACTTTCATGCGCGTTTTCAACATCACCACCGGCGGACAGGGCGTTACCGAAACCGACGCCCTGCCGACCGCGCTGCCCGCCCAGGGTTTTGTATGGGTCGCCTGCGCGCGGCGCGAGTTCGAGGTGCTGCAGGCGCAGATCCAGGCCAGCCTGCAGTTGCTGTGCGGCACCCAGCTGGTCGACCTGCATGTGGCCGATTTGCTGAACAACCAGCTGCCTTCGCACTACGACTACACCTCGCAGTACGACATCATGGTGTTTCGCCGCCTGGCCGCCGGCCAGACCGAAACCGACCTCAGCACACCCGGCGAGCCGCTGCACGAGCGCATGAAACGCAGCGGCCCGCCGGTGCTCAAACGCATCGACACCAGCCCGGTCGGCTTTGCCGTGTTCGACCAGCTGCTGCTGACCGTGCACCCGACCGACTGCGCCGTGCGCGACGCCTATGCGGCCCGGCTGCTCAACGCGACGACGGCGGAGTCGCGCTCCAGCGGCGTCAAGCTGCCCACCAGCCCCGCCGACATGATGCTGCGCATCGTCAACCAGATGGTGGACGGCTACCTGGAGCTGCGGCGCGAGCTCACGCGCCAGCTGGACCACTGGCAGTCCGAGCTGCTCAAGCCCGGCACGCGGTTTACCAACTGGAGCTCGGTGCTCGACGCACGGCTGGCCATGCACCACCTCGACGAGATCTGCGAAGACCAGCGCTCGGCCGTGCAGGACTGGGTCGATTCCATCGAAACCTGGCCCGAGAGCGCAACGCCGGCGGCGATGCGCGAGCGCGAGCTGCTCAAGGTGCGCTCACGCGATGTGCTCGAGCACATCGAACGTGTGGTGCACCACGTGCGCCGCATGGAGCAAAGCGCCGAAACCGCGGTGCAGATGCATTTTTCGGCGCAGAGCAACCGCACCAACGACATCATGCGCACGCTGACGGCACTCACCGCCATCTTCCTGCCGCTGAACCTGATCACCGGCTTCTTCGGCATGAACTTCGAGTTCATGCCCTTTATCCACACGCCCACCGGCTTCTGGCTGACCTTCGGGTTCATGATCCTGCTCGTCGTGGTGGTGGTCACGGTGTTCTGGCGCAAGCAATACCTGGCCCGGACCCGGCGTTAAGTTCACGCACCCGTTGTCTGTCGCTCCTCATCGCCAGCAGGAAACACCCATGACCCCAGCCCTCATCCGTTTCTTTCCCGTGTTGCTCATCGCCGCAGCCGCGCTGCTGGCCGGCTGCGAAAGCCTCAGCCCCGCCGAATGCGCCACCGCCGACTGGCGCCAGCTGGGCATCCAGGACGGCAGCCGCGGCCGCAGTGACCGCGCGGCCGACTACTACGAGTCCTGCGCCAAGGCCGGCATCCCGGTCAACGTGGCCGTCTACCGCCAGGGCCGCGACCAGGGCCTGGTGAGCTATTGCCAGCCGGCCAACGCCCTGAATGAAGGCCTGGCGGGCAACAGCTACGAAGGCGTGTGCCCCGCGCCCATGGACCAGAACTTCCGCAACATCCACGGCATCGCCTGGCGTGAGCAGGACGCCCGCAAGACGCTGGCGCGGCTGCAGAACGAGCAGGACCGCATGCAGTCCGAGCTGCGCGATTCGAAAACCGCCGAAGACCGCAAACGCACCCTGCGCGAGCAACTCTCGCGCTCGGACCGCCGCATCGAAGACGCCCGCCTCGCCCTGCGTGACGCCAGCTACCAGCTGGACCGCCTGCGCAGCGACATGCACCAGCGCGGCCAGTACTGACCCCTGCCATGCCGCCTGCCCACGGAGATCTGTCAAACGTGCGGGTGGGCTGTGCGGGCTGGAGCCTGCCGCGCGAAACCTGGCCGGAGTTTCCCGAAGCCGGCAGCCACCTTGAGCGCTATGCCGCGCGTTTGAATGCGGCCGAAATCAACTCGTCGTTTTACCGCCCGCACCAGCCCGCCACCTATGCGCGCTGGGCCGCCAGCGTGCCGGACGGTTTCCGCTTCAGCGTCAAGCTGCCCAAAACCATCACGCACGAAAAGCGCCTGCGCGATTGCGAAAACCTGCTGGACGATTTTTTGCCGCAAGTCACCAGCCTCGGTGAAAAGCTCGGCTGCCTGCTGGTGCAACTGCCGCCCAGCCTGGCGTTTGATGCGGCCGCCGTGCGGGCGTTCTTCGATGCGTTGCGCGAGCGGCATGCCGGCGCCATCGCGATTGAACCGCGCCATGCCAGCTGGTTCACGCCGGCGGCCGACGCGTTGCTGCAAGCTGCGGGCGTGGGCCGCGTGCTGGCCGACCCGGTGATGTTTGACGCAGGCCGTGCACCCGGCGGCGATCCGGGCCTGGTCTACGTGCGCCTGCACGGCTCGCCGCGCATGTATTACTCGGCGTATGCGCCGGCCGTGCTGGATGCGCTGATTGTCCGGCTCAAGCTTGCGGCGGCGTCTGACGCTTCGCTCTGGTGCATCTTTGACAATACAGCCAGCGGCGCCGCGGTGCCCGATGCGCTGTACCTGGCGCGCGGGCTGGCCCGGCGCTGATCCCGGCGGCCACGCCGCCCGAAAGGATGCCCATGACCCCACACTCCGGCGCTAAATCCGCGACCTGCGCCGACGACCTGACGCGCGAAAACGTGCAGTCCATGCGGCGCGTGGAAGAAGCCGCACTGGCCAACCGCAGCCGCGCCGACCGCATGGCCGCCTTTATCGCCACCTTCTGCGGCTCCATGCCGTTTGTGTGGCTGCACGTACTCGCCTTCGCCTTGTGGATAGGGCTCAACTCGTGGCCGGGACTGAAGCACTGGGACCCGTATCCCTTTACCTTCCTCACGCTGGTGGTGTCGCTTGAAGCGATCTTTCTCTCGTCCTTCATTTTGATCAGCCAGAACTACGAACTGCGCATCAGCGACAGGCGCAACCAGCTGGATTTGCAGATCAACCTGCTGACCGAGCAGGAGAACACCAAGATGATCCAGATGCTCGAACGCATCGCCAAAAAAGTCGGCGCCGACGTCGCCGACCCGGATGTCCGCATCCTCAAAGAAAGCACCGACCCGGAAAAGTTGATCGCCCAGATCGAGCAGGCGCAGCGCGACAACCCGCCGGCGGCGGACGCCGCGGCGAAGGGTTAGAAACTCACACCCAAGGCTGGGCCAGACCTTCTTCGTTGAAAGCCTTGATCACCGCGGGCCGCGCCAGTGCCCGTTGCAGGTAAGGCCCCAGGTGCGCACGGTCGCGCGCGGGTTTGGACGCGAAGTTGCGCGTCCACCGGCACAGCGTCAGCGCGTAGATGTCCACCGCCGAATACTTCGCGCCCAGCAGCCAGGGCTGCGCATGCGTTTTTTCCAGCCTTGCCAGTTCGGCGTCCAGCTGGTCCAGCATCAAGCCGACCTTGGTTTCGGCGTGCGACTTCAACTCGGCCACACCGGCGTCGTTGCCGGGGTTCATCCAGCGGTCGGTGTAGAAATAAATAATCAGCGTCGACTGCATGGTGTTGGTCAACCAGATCAGCCATTTGTAGAAATGCGCGCGCTCCGTGCTGCCGACGGCCGGGGCCAAACCAGCTTCAGGATGCGTGTCGCACAAATGCAGACAGATCGCCGCGGTTTCATACAGCACCAGATCGCCGTCGACCAGCGTCGGGATCAGGCCGTTGGGATTGAGCTTGCGATAAGCCTCGGAGCGATGCGCACCTGTGCTGGTGTCGACCAGGATTTTTTCAAACGGCACGCCCAGTTCCTGCAGCAGGATATGGGGTGCCATGGCGGCGGAACTGGGGGAAAAATGCAGTTGGTATGTCATATGCCCCCACGCTTTTCACTTCGTGTAATGCGCTGCCCCCCGAGGGGGCCGCCCGCCTGCGGTCTGGCAAAGCCAGTCCCGCGGCTCATGCTGGGTTGAAGAGTCTCGTCGTCGTTCATATCGATGCCATCCTATTCGCGAATAGTTATTTTTCGGCGAGTCCAAAGATGCCCGCCGCATTGCCCCAGGCGATTTTGCGGGCTACATCGGCGGGCAAATCTCCCAGCCAGCCGCGGTAACCCTTCATCAGCTCGTCGTAGTATTGCCAGCGCTGGTTGACCCAGGTGTCGGAGCCGATCATGAAGCGGCCGGGGTACTTGAGGATCAGCGTGCGCCATTCGGGGCACAGCCTGCCGCCTTCACAGGTCAGGCCCGGCCGATACGACAGCTCGCCCATCAGCTGCGGGTATTTGCCCAGCAGCGCATCGACACGCGCCACGGGCGCGCCGCCTATGCCGGTGTGCGCCCAGATGAGGCGCACGTCGGGCGCGTGGGCCATCAGCAGGTCGATCGCCGTGTCGTCGACATGCGAGAGCACGGCGAGCCTGTTCTTTGCCGCGAACTGCATCAGCTTTTTGGCGACCGGGCCGTTGGCGTTGGCGCTGTCGTAGAGGTGGAATTCGCCGATGCCTTTGTACGGCCCGGCCTGGTCGCCGGTGACGCCGCGGGCAAACTCGGTTTGCACCATCTCGTAAATCGTCTCGTCCCGAAACCAGTTGTCGTAGTCGGCGCGGTTGCGGTACAGGCGGATAAAGGGCACCACGGTGACGCCGGCCTGCCGGGTTTCGGGCATGGCGGCGAGCGATTTGGTGCCGTCGTTGGGCCGGGAGTTGGCGACGATGGCTTTGACGCCGTTGCGTTTCATGCGCGCCAAAACATCCGCCGGCGTGTGGGGTCCGCTGTTCCCGTTCCACGCCTCTTCGTTGTAATGCAGGTGCGTGTCGAACAGCGGGCCGACGTAGTCGGCCGCCAGGCTTGGCGCGGCGCTTGCTATCAAAACAATAGCTACAAGCCCATGCCCCACCTTGGCTAGAGGCCTAAAACGATTGAAACCCGGCGCGCCGCGCATGATCAGGCCAGCTTGTCCGCAAAGAACGCCAGCGAGCGCTCACGCGCCAGTTTGGCGGCGGCTTCGTCATACGCGCCGCGCTGGTCACAATTAAAGCCGTGGTCGGCCGGGTAAATATGGGTCTCGACTTCCGGGTGCGCCTTGATAAAAGCGTGGATGGTGTCCAGGGGAATCGAATGGTCGCGATCGCTGAAGTGGGCCAGCACCGGGCATTGCGGTTGCAGGGCGATCTCGGCCGGGGCCGTCATGCCGCCGCCGTAGTAAGGCACCGCCGCGCTCAGGCCCTTGAGCAGGCACGCCGCGCGCCACGCCAGAAAACCGCCCCAGCAAAAGCCGATGATGCCGACCTTGCCGCCGCCGGTTTTGGCCGCGTAATCAATGGCGGCCTGGATGTCCGTCAGCACGCCCGGCGCGGGCAGCCCGTTGACGGCAGCCTTCAATGCGATGCCCTCTTTGATCGTGGCGTCGTCGTAGCCCATGTCAACGCCGGGTTTGACGCGGTGAAACGTCGCCGGCGCCACCGCCAGGTAACCCTGGGCGGCAAAGCGGTCCGTGACAGCCTGGATGTGCGAGTTGACGCCAAAAATTTCCTGCAAAACCACAACAGCAGCCTTGGGTTTGCCCGCTGGCTCGGCGACGTAGGCCGGAAACACAAAGCCGTCAGCGGCCTTCAGATCGATGAATTTACCCACGGTGCAATCTCCTTGGTTTCAATAAAAGTGTCAAAAAATCGGTCGGCTTATGAACGGGCTCAAGGGTTGGCTTTGGCGGCCAGCGCGCGCTCCACAAAATCAAGCCGGTCCTGGCCCCAGAACAGTTCGCCTTCGATGACATAACTGGGCGCGCCGAACACGCCGGCGTCAATCGCCTGCTGGGTGTTGGCTTCATAGCGCTCCTGCACGGCCTGGCTGAAGGACTGCTCCAGCCGCTCGGCAGGCAGGCCGCATTCGGCGAGCAGTTCAGCCAGCACTTTTTCGTCGGCGATGTGGCGCTCACGCACCCACACGGCGCTGAAGATCGCCCCGCCGATTTTCATCGCGGCTTCTGCGCCGTCATGCTGGTCGACCGCGATGATGAGGCGCGACGCATCGTCGCCCGAGACGGGGAAAAATTTGGGCTTGAGGTTCAGCGGCGCATGCAGAAAGTCGGAAAAACGCTGCAGCTCCAGCAGCCGGTAGGCCTGGCGCTGCGGCGCCCGCTGGCCCAGCGGCAGCCCGCCCGAGATCGGGAAGACCTTGCCGCCCAGGTCAATGGGCAGCACCCGTACGGTGGCGCCGGCCGCGCGTGCGATCTGCGCAAAGCGCTCGTGGCCCAGGTAGGTCCAGGGGCTTTGCGGGGTGAAGTAGTAGTCGACGGTGGTGCTCAAGATGGTCTCCTCCAGGTTGGCTGGATGGTTGGGTTCGCGCAGGCGAATACGGTATGGGGATGATGCAGCTTAAGGTACATTGATCCGCCCAAGGCTTGTTTTTACCCGGGATTGCCATTCCCTGCAGGAGGTGCGGTTTGTCAAAAGTTGTTCTGATCACCGGCGGCTCACGCGGCATTGGCGCCGCCTCGGCCCTGCTGGCGGCACGCCAGGGCTGGGCGGTGGCCGTCAACTACACCCGCAACTCGCTGGCCGCCGACGAGGTGGTGCGGCAAATCCGCCAGGCCGGCGGCCAGGCCATCACGGTGCAGGCCGATGTGGCCGACGAGGCGCAGGTGCTGGCCATGTTTGAAAAGGTCGACGCCAAGCTCGGCCGCCTGGACGGCCTGGTCAACAACGCCGGTGTGGTGGACCGCACCACCCGCGTCGACGCCCTGACGCTGGAGCGGCTGCGGCGCATGTTCGAGATCAATGTGTTTGGCTCTTTTCTCTGCGCGCGCGAGGCCGTCAAGCGCATGAGCACCCGCTACGGCGGCACGGGCGGCGCCATCGTCAATGTCTCCAGCGCCGCGGCGCGGCTGGGCGCGCCCGGCCAGTATGTGGACTACGCGGCGGCCAAGGGCGCCATCGACACCTTCACCATCGGCCTGGCCAAGGAAGTCGCCGCTGAAGGCATTCGTGTGAACGCGGTGCGGCCCGGCATCATTGACACCGACATCCACGCCTCGGGCGGCCTGCCCGACCGGGCGCGCGACCTGGCGCCGCAAGTGCCGATGCAGCGGGCCGGCACGGCAGAAGAAGTTGCTGAATCGATTGTCTGGCTGCTGGGGGACAATGCGGGCTACACAACAGCGGCATTGATTGACGTCGCGGGAGGAAGGTAGTGCCCCCACGCTCCCCCACTGCGTGTGGGTCGCTGCCCCCCGAGGGGGCCGCCCGCCTGCGGTCTGGCAAAGCCAGTCCCGCGGCTCATGCTGGAATTGGGCTCAACTTTAGGGAAGAACGATGGACTTCAAACCGCTAATCACCTTATTGGCCATCGTCAACCCGCTGGCCATCGTGCCGTTTTTCATCCACTACACGCAGGGCTTTTCCGACGAGCAGCGCCGCCGCACCATCCTGGTCGCGTCCTTCGCGGCCTTTGTGGTCATTGCCATCAGCGCGCTGCTGGGGCTGGAGATCCTCGACTTCTTCGGCATCTCGCTGGCGAGCTTCCAGGTCGGCGGCGGCATGCTGCTGCTGATCAGCTCGATGAACATGCTGAACGCGCAGCCGGCCGAAGCCAAGCCGCTGACCAACGAAATGGAGGACGGCGCCGAAAAGGCCGCGCGCGGCGCCAGCATCGCCGTGGTGCCGCTCACCATCCCGCTGCTGACCGGCCCGGCCACCATGTCGACCGTGGTGATTTACGCCGAGAAAGCGCAGACCGCCTTGCAGGTCGCTGCTCTCGTCGGCTACGGCATCGTGATTGCGCTGGTGACGGCCATCAGCTTTTCGCTGGCCGAGCCGATTGCCCGCGTGCTGGGCAAGACCGGCATCAATGTGATGACGCGTTTGATGGGCCTGATCCTCGCCGCGCTGGCGGTTGAAGTGATGGCCGGCGGGCTCGGAAAGCTTTTCCCCATCCTGCGCAGCTGATGGCCAGTGCGCGCATCCTGCTGGTGGAAGACGACCCGGCGATTGCCCGCTCCATCATCTACACGCTGGAGCGCGACGGCCTCAGCGTGACGCACAGCCTGTTGCTGGGCGATGCGCGCGCGCAAATCAGCCGGCAGCCGCCCGACGCAGTCATCCTTGATGTCGGCCTGCCCGATGGCAGCGGCCTGGATTTGTGCCGCGAGCTGCGCGCCGCCGGCAGCTTGCCGGTGCTGATGCTCAGCGCGCAAGGCGAAGAGATCGACCGCGTGCTCGGGCTGGAGCTGGGCGCGGACGACTATGTGAGCAAACCCTTCAGCCCGCGTGAGCTGCTGGCGCGCGTGCGCAGCCTGCTGCGGCGTGCGCGCATGCCGGCTCCCGCAACGGCGCCCTCCTCCACTCCTTTTGAGATCGATGCAGCGGGCCAACGCGTCACGCTGCACGGCCGCCCGCTCACGCTGACGCGCCGCGAGTTCGGCTTGCTGGCCGAGCTGCTGCGCCACAGCGGCCGGATACGCTCGCGCGACGAGCTGCTCAACGCCGTCTGGGGCACGGATTCGGACAGCACCGACCGCACTGTCGATACCCACATCAAGACCTTGCGCGCCAAGCTGCAGGAAGTCACGGCGGGGCAAGACTGCATCACCACGCATCGCGGCATGGGTTACAGCCTGGATGTAGACCGCCTCAAAGGCGACTGACATGCGCCTGGGCATCCGTCTGCTCTTTGGCTTCTTCCTGGTCACGGGCCTGGCGGCCTTCTTTGTGCTGCGGGTCTTCGTCGCCGAAGTCAAGCCCAGCGTGCGCGAGGTGATGGAAGACATGATGGTGGACACGGCCAACATCCTGGCCGAGCTGGCCAGCGACGACGTGGCGGCCGGCGCCATCGCCGAGGGCCGCTTTGCCGGCCATGTGCGCAACTACGCACGCCGGCCCATCGACGCGAAGATCTGGGGCATGGCCAAGCAGTCGCTGGACTTTCGCGTGTATGTGACCGACGCCGGCGGCAAGGTGGTGTTTGATTCTGAAAACTTGGCGGTGGGCCAGGACTATTCGCGCTGGCGGGACGTGGCCCTGACCTTGCGCGGCGAGTACGGTGCGCGCGCCACGCGTGAAGTGCAGCAGGACGACCGCAGCTCGGTGATGTATGTGGCCGCGCCCATCACCCATGCGGGCAAAACCATCGGCGTGCTGACGGTGGCCAAGCCGATGTCCACCATCCAGGCTTTCATCGACCGGGCCGAACGCAAGATTTTGCTCAGCGGCCTGCTGCTACTGGTGCTGTCGCTGGCCATCGGCGTGGCCGTGACCTTGTGGGTGGTGTGGAGCATTCGCAAGTTGCGCCGCTATGCCAACGCCGTCGGCCAGGGCGAGAAACCCGCGGTTCCGCAGATACCGGGCGAGCTTGGCGAGCTGGCCATGGCAGTCGATGCCATGCGCCTGAAGCTCGAGGGCCACGAGTACATAGAAGATTACGTGCGCGCCCTGACTCATGAGCTCAAGAGCCCGCTCGCCGCGATCCGCGGCGCCGGCGAGCTGCTGCAGGACGAGCTTCCCGAACACGCGCGCCGCGAGTTTTCGGGGCAGGTACTGGCCCAGTCCGGCCGCATGCAGGCGCTGGTGGACCGCATGCTCGAGCTGACGAAGCTGGAGCAGCGCCATGCACAGGTACAGCGCGAGCGCCTTTCGTGGGCCGGCTTCTTCCAGTCGTTTGAGCTTGCGGGCGGTGCCGGCCGCGCCCAGCATGTCCTCAAAGTCGTAATCAGCCCGGAACATGCCGGCGTGCATGCGGAGCCCGGCCTGCTGGGCCTGGCGCTCAGCAACCTGCTGGAAAACGCGCGCTCGTTCGCGCCCGAGGGCTCGACGATCACGCTGGAGGCGGGGCCAGACTTCATTGCCGTGCAGGACAGCGGGCCCGGCGTGGCCGACTACGCCCTGCCCCGCCTGGGCGAGCGCTTCTTCTCGACGGTGCGCCCCGACGGCCACACCAAGGGCTCGGGCCTGGGACTGGCCATCGTGCGGCAGATCATGCTGCTGCACGGCGGGCGCATGGTGGTGCGCAACACACAACCCGGGCTGCGGGTCGAGCTGCATTTCTAGACGCGCCGCGCCCATCACAGGGCCGCCTTCACGGGTTCAGGTTTGGGCGCTTCAACCTGCTTGAAGCGTGCATACCAGTCGACCTGGCGGGTCAGCATCATGATCGCTGCAAGCACGGCGAACAGGGCCACAGCGCCCAGCAGCAAGGCCGTCTGCTCCATCCGCAGCAACACGAACAACATGCCGTACAAGGTGGCGATGCCCAGGCCGAAGGGCAGGCCGCGCGACCAGCGGCCCAGCATATAGCTGGCGTAAAACGTCAGCAGCAGCACGCAGGCGGCAGCGGCAATCGCATAGGCGGTTTCAAAAGGCATGTGCTCCGACAAACTCACCAGCAAGAGGAAAAACATGCTCATCGCCGCCCCCACCAGCAGGTACTGGATCGGGTGCACGCGCAGCGACTTCATGAATTCAAACAGCCCTACGGCCAGAAAAGTCAGGCCGATGAACAGGAGGCCGTATTTGGTGGCGCGGTCGCTCAGCGCATAGGTGTTGGAGGGGTCGACAAAAGTCACGCTGAAGGCCTCGACGCAAGCGCCGTGACTCGAACCGTCGCTGTAGGAAGGGCAAACGCCCCTGCGCTTGGTGGCGTCCTGTTGCGTCACGTCCTGTTGCGCCGTGCTGGCCAGCGAGCTGACGCGCCAGCTGGCCTCAAAGCCGTCCTCCGTCACCTTGCGGTCCATCGGCAAAAACTGCCCGCCAAAACTCGGGTGAGGCCAGTTGGACGTCAGCTGCACCCGGGTGTCGCCGCCCAGCGGCACGACCGAAATGCTTTCGGTGCCCACCAGTTCCAGCGCGATCTGCGCCTGCAGGGGCGCCGCGCCCACGGCGGCCATGGACAGCGGCGCGTGCACGCCGCGCGGGTAGCTGCCGTAAAAGGTGCCGGGCTTGAGTGCCAGCAACTGTTCACCGATCTTTACGCTGGCATGGCGGATGCCGCGCGAATCGGACACCGCCATCATCAACAGGGGCTGGCCGCAGTTCATGCGCGAGCCAGCATGCTGGGGCACGGGCTTGAGCACTTCGGTATCGGCCCATTCGGCGACGATGTCGGCCTTGAGGTTAAAGACCTGCGTCGCATGCAGGCCGCGGGCGCGCGCCTCCAGCTTGCTGCCGCCCTTGATCGTCAGCGAGGCCGGCGCGGCCACCAGCGTGAACTCGCGCCGCTCGCTGCGCACCTTTTTGTCCTCATCCTTGACATCCCACTCCTCGGTGCAGGCCCGGTGGATGAGCGGGCCGGTCAGCGTCTGCGGCCCGGCCAGGCTCTGCGCCACGCTCTGGATGGCGATCTGCCGGTAATTCTGGCGGTCGTGCACCACACCGCTGATCTGGAACAGCGCAAGCACCAGCAAGACCAGCACGATGGCCAGCGCGAAGAGTTTTTGTTTCATGACTTCCTTTCGTTTTTGAACAACGAAAGGGAGTGTGCAAATCCTGTGTGAGCTCAGGATGAGCTATCGAGCGCCTGTGTGAAGTCTGCGTGAAGTGGAGTGTGACGGGGAGCGTGAAGCCCACGCCTCTCCTCCGTTCGCCCTGAGGTATCGAAGGGCCGGTGCGCTGAGGGTGCATTCCCCGGCCGGCTTTCAATCTGCGTAAATCTGCGAAATCTGTGGTTACGGATTCATCCGCAGATTACGCAGATTTGCGCAGATAAAAACCATTAAAGGACTTCGATTGCCCAGCCTGAACGGGAAAGGACTGAACCTGTACGGGTGGTTCTATTTTTTGCGGAGGAGTTTCACGAGCTGATTACTCGTGTTGCGCAAGCGCTGCGCCATCATCTGCGTGATCTTGACCAGCAGCTTGGCGCCGACGCCGGGGTGGTCGCGGATCAGCAGGGCGATTTCGTGGCGGCCCCACACGCCGGCTTCGACGGCCTCGATGGCGGTGCAGGTGGCGTAGCGCGGCTCGCTGTCGAGCATGGACATGTCGCCGACCGCCGCGCCGCTGCGCACCACGGCCACGCGCGAGACGGTGGGCTCGGCCTGCGGATTGGCGTCTACCTGCGCCGCATCGGCGGCAGACTCCAGGCGTTTGGTCACGTCGACCGTGCCCTTGAGGATCACCATCATCCAGTCGCCGAATTCGCCTTCCCGGATCATCACCTGGCCCGGCTCGGCGTGCACCAGCAGCATGGATGCGCCCAGGATGTCGGCCTCGGCCGGCGTGAAGTCCTGCAGCAGTTGGGAGTTTTGCAGAAACTCCGGCCCCCAGGCGCTCAGGCCTTCGCAGCAGCCCAGCACTTTCAGCCCGGCCGCATCGAGTTGTTCTTCAAGCGTCTTCATGATGAGCCTGGTCAGCGCAAGGGGAGCGCGGCGTTAACGCGAGGACTGCTGCAGCCATTGGTCGATCTCTTCAATGGCGGCGTCGGTGGCGGCCGTCAGGGCCTGCACGCCGCCGGGCGCGTCGCTGCTGGGCGCGGGGCGCTGCACGATGACATTGCGCTGGCCCACCAGTTTTTCGCCGGCCGGCGTCACCTCGACCAGCGTGGCGCGCAGGCGGATCAGGCCGACGCTCTCGTTGGGCGTGCTGAAAAGGTGGCTGAATTCTTCGAGGTCCAGGCGCAGCACCAGCGGCAGCACCGCGTTCTGGCTGCGGTTCAGCGCCACGCTGGCGCCGGCGCCGAAGACGGCGCGGCGCTGGCCGAGTTTTTCGCGCACGCGCTGGCGCACCAGCTGCGCGGGCGGCATGCTCCAGCGCGCCTGCGAGTAAGGCCGCAGCTGCTGCGCGTCGGCATAACCCAGGCGGTAGAGCACCGCCATGTTGTCGAGCGCACCGCCGGAGGTGGAAACATCGTCCAGCGCCAGCGGCGGCAGCGGCGCCTGGCGCGTGCTGGGCGGCGTGGCGAGCAGGCCGGGGCCGAAGTCGTACATGGTGGCGCGCGTGGGCTTGTCGGGCAGGCCCGAGCAGCCGGTGAGCGCCGCCGCCAGCAATATCAAGCCAAAAATGCCTCCAGCCCAGGCGCCGCCTGGGCTTTTAGCTACTGAATTGATAGCATATTGATGCGAACTGGAAATGGATGGGGTCATTTTTTCTCTCCTCCTTGGGCGGAAAAGCCGGGTTCACCCGGGCCGGGTACCGGCGGGCCGTTGCCGAAGATCAGCGACTGCGGGTTGTCGTCCACCGCGCTCACGGTGCGGCGCAGCTGGCGCATCGCCCGCGCGGTTTCGTCGGCCACCTCGCCCAGCTTGGGCAAGGTGCCCGCGCTGAAGGTTTCGACGCCCGAGGCCAGCGCGGCGCCGCCCTCGGCCAGTTTGTCGAGCGGCCCGCCTTTTTCATTCAGGCGTTTGGCGGTCACCGTGACTTCGTCGGTCGCCTTGCGCACCGATGCCAGCGTGGCGCTGGTGTCACGCGACAGACCCGGCAGGCTTGCGACCGTGGGCTCCAGGCCCTTGACCACGCGGTCTATGCTGCCGGCGGCATCGCCGAGCTGTTTGACAGCCGCGGTGACGGCCGCCTGGTTTTCATCCGACAGCAGCTTGTTCAGCCGCGTGCTGGCCTGCTCGACCTGGTCGAAAATGACTTCACTCTGCTTGAGCAGCTTGTCCAGCCCGCCGGGCTTGAGCGGAATGCGCGGCGGGTCGTCGTCGTTGACTGCCAGCCGTTCATTTGACTTGCCGTCATCGTCCAGCTGGATAAAGCCCAGGCCCGTGACGCCTTGCGAAGCCACCGTGGCGAAGGTGGATTTGGTGACCGGCGCGGTGCGATCAATGGAAATGCGGATCAGCACATTGCCCTTGACCTTGGTGTCAAAGCCGATGAGCTCGACCTTGCCCACCGGCACGCCGCGAAAGCGCACGGTGGCCTGCGGCTGCAAACCGGAGACGGTTTCGCTGGTGCTCATGTCGTAGAGGTCGCGCTGGGTGTTGTCGCGCGTGAGCCAGATGGCCAGCAAGGCCAGCAGGGCGGTGACCACCAGGACAAACGCACCGGCGGCCATGGCATGGGCTTTGTTTTCCATATCGAAGCCTTTCTAAACAGTAAAGGGGTACTCGCGCAATAGTTCCATCGCGCGTTGACCCCTTTCACCAAGGAAAAATTCGTGAATGAAGGGGTGCGGGAAGGCCACCACCTCTTTGGGCACATCGTTGACGATGACCTTCTGCTCGGCCAGCACGGCAATGCGCGTGCTGAGCTCGAACAGCGTGTCCAGGTCATGCGTCACCATCACCACCGTGAGCTCCATGTCGCGGTGCAGCGAGCGCAGCAGCGCGACAAAGCTGTCGGAGCTTTCCGGGTCCAGCCCGGCGGTGGGCTCATCGAGCAGCAGCAGCGGCGGGTCCATGATGAGGGCGCGCGCCAGCGCCACGCGCTTGATCATGCCGCCCGATAAATCGCTGGGCATCTTGTCGGCGGCGTCGGGGCCGAGGCCCACCATCTGCAGCTTGACCATGGCGGCCTCACGCACCAGCGCCTGCGGCAGCGTCTTGAGTTCGCGCAGCGGAAAGGCGATGTTCTCCAGCACGGTAAAGGCCGAGAACAGCGCGCCCTGCTGGAACAGCATGCCGACGCGGCTGGCCGCGCCGCGCTTGCCGAGCTCGGCCGCCGGCCGGCCCAGCACGGTGATCTCGCCCTGCGTCGGCTTTTCCAGCCCCAGCATCTGCCGCAGCAGCACCGTTTTGCCCGTGCCCGAGCCGCCCACCAGCGACAGCACCTCGCCGCGCTCCACGCGCAGGTCGAGGTCCTTGTGCACCACGGCTTTTTTGTCGCCGTTCTGGAATACGGTCCAGAGTTTTTTGATGTCGACGATAGGTTCGCTCATATGCCTACGCTCTTGAACAGTACGGCAAACAGCGCGTCGACCAGGATGACGACTGTGATCGACGTCACCACCGACGCCGTCGTCCCCTGCCCCAGGCTCTCGGTGTTGGGCTTGACGCGCAGGCCGTAGTGGCAACCCACCAGCGCGATCAGCAGGCCGAACACCACCGACTTGGCCGTGGCCAGCGTGAGGTTGGCCACCTCCACGGCGGCCGGCAGCGAGTTGATGAAGTAAGACGGCGAGATGCCCATGGACACGTTGGCCGCCAGCATGCCGCCCAGCAAGGCGGCAATGGTTGTCCAGACGCTGATCAGCGGCATCACCACCGCCAGCGCCAGCGCACGCGGCATCACCAGGCGAAAGCCGCGTGCAATGCCCATCACGCGCATGGCGTCGAGCTCTTCTGTCACCCGCATCACGCCGATCTGCGCGGTGATGGCCGAGCCGCTGCGCCCGGCGATCAGGATGGCGGCCAGCACCGGGCCGAGCTCGCGGATCAGCGAGATGCCCAGGATGTTGACGATAAAGGCGTCGGCGCCGAACTGGCGCAGCTGCTGCGAGATCAGGTAGGCGAGCACCACGCCGATCAAAAAACCCACGAGCGCGGTGATGGGCAGGGCCGTCGCGCCGATATGAAAGAGGTGGCCCGACAAATCGCGCCAGGGGCCTTCCTGCGGGTGCTTGATGAGCCGCAGGATGTCGAGCAGCAACTGGCCGATCAGGCGCACCAGGCCCTTGAGGTGGTCCAGCAGCCGAAACAGCCGCTCGCCCAGCAGGATGAAGGGCGCGCTCCAGTCGGACTTGCGGGCTTTGGCAGGGGCCTCGATGCTGAATTTGGCGACGGTCTCCAGCACGGCGCGCTGGTTGGGCTCGGCCTTGATCTGCTCCGGCCACTTGCGGCCCCAGTGGTTCCACAGCACCTGCGCACCGAGGTGGTCGAGCTTGTGAACGGACTCGAGATCCCAAGCCGCTGCGGTGTCGGGCAAGCCCTTGAGCTGCGCGGTCAGCGCCTGCCAGACTTCTTCACCGGTCAGGTCGGCCGCCGTCCACGCACCACGCACGACATACAGCCGGCCTTGCGGCGTGTCCTGCTGTTCGATGCGGGGGGTGGCGTCTTCCATAAGCATCCGGTAAAGCCGGGCGCGGGCCGGCGAGACAAACGCGCTAAATCCCAAAACAGGTCAACAGCGACCACGCAGTGGCGCACCGTGCCCAGGAGCAACACTGCATGGTAACTGCTGAAAACACAAATTACGTCCCTGTGAGCGCGCTGTCGATTTGGTCCTACAGCCGAGCGGGGCAGCGGGTAATCCCCGCCCGTGCGCAAGCCCCGCTTTTGCCACAATCAGCCCCAGGCACGGCGGTCAGTCTCGCGTTAGGCTGGGCTGGCACCATGGTGCGAGTCGGCGTGAGCCCGAGCTGCCGCCCCTTACGAAGAGACAACCCGAGACAAGCCCCCATGCAAGACGAGAGCCAGGTTTTTGACTACATCATCATCGGCGCCGGCACGGCCGGCTGCCTGCTGGCCAACCGCCTGAGCGCCGACGCGTCCAAGCGCGTGCTGCTGATCGAGGCGGGCCGCAAGGACGACTACCACTGGATCCACATCCCGGTGGGCTACCTGCACTGCATCGGCAACCCGCGCACCGACTGGCTCTACAACACCGAGCCGGACGCAGGCCTGAACGGCCGCGCCCTGCGCTACCCGCGCGGCAAGACGCTGGGCGGCTGCTCCAGCATCAACGGCATGATCTACATGCGCGGCCAGGCGCGCGACTACGACCAGTGGGCGCAGCTCACGGGCGACATGGCCTGGCGCTGGGAGAACTCGCTGCCGCATTTCAAGCTGCACGAAGACTATTACAAGGGCGCCGACGCGATGCACGGCGCGCGCGGCACCGCGCCCGAGCTGATGCAGGACAAAAGCCAGCCTTACCAGAAGCTGCTGCGCCACCACAACTCGGGCGGCGAATGGCGCATTGAAAAGCAGCGCCTGCGCTGGGACATCCTGGACGCGTTTGCCGAAGCGGCGGTGCAGGCCGGGATACCGGCCACGGCCGACTTCAACCGCGGCGACAACGAGGGCGTGGGTTACTTTGAAGTCAACCAGAAAAACGGCTGGCGCTGGAACACCGCCAAGGCCTTTTTACGGCCGGCCTGCTACGCGCGCCCCAACTTCGAGCTGTGGAACAACGCGCAGGTCTGCAAGCTGGTGATTGAGCCGCAGGCCGACGGCGGCCAGCGCTGCACCGGCGTCGAGGTATGGGCAGGCGACGAGCGCATCACCGCGCATTCGACGCGCGACTCCGGCCCCATGGGGGAAGTAATCCTCTGCGCGGGCAGCATCGGCTCGCCGCAGATATTGCAGCTCTCGGGCATAGGCCCCGCAGCTTTGCTGCAGCAGCACGGCATCCCGGTGCTGCAGGATTTGCCGGGCGTGGGCGCCAACCTGCAGGACCACCTGCAGATCCGTTCGGTCTACAAGGTGCAGAACCCTCCGGGCGGCAAAAGCTGGGGCCTGTCGCTCAACACCATGGCCAGCTCGCTGTGGGGCAAGGCCCGCATCGGGCTGGAGTACGCGCTTCGCCAGACCGGACCCATGAGCATGGCGCCCTCGCAGCTGGGCGCGTTCACGCGCTCGTCACCCGACCAGCCCTACGCCAACCTCGAATACCACGTGCAGCCGCTGTCACTCGACGCGTTTGGCGAGCCGCTGCACAGCTTCAATGCCTTCACCGCCAGCGTGTGCAACCTCAACCCGACCAGCCGCGGCACGGTGCACATCAAGAGTGGCCGCTTTGAAGACGCGCCGGCGATTGCGCCCAACTACCTGAGCACCGCCGAAGACCGCCAGGTGGCGGCCGATTCGCTGCGCGTGACGCGCAAGATCGTGAGCCAAAGCGCGCTGGCCAAATACCACCCCGAAGAGTTCAAGCCCGGCGTGCAGTTCCAGACGGACGAAGAGCTCACGCGGCTGGCCGGCGACATCGCCACCACCATCTTCCACCCGGTGGGCACCACCAAGATGGGCAAGGAAGACGACCCGATGGCGGTGGTCGATTCGCACCTGCGGGTGCGCGGCGTTCGCGGCCTGCGGGTGGTCGATGCCGGTGTGATGCCGTTGATCACCAGCGGCAACACCAACTCGCCGACCTTGATGATTGCGGAGAAAGCCGCAGCCTGGATTCAGGCCGGCATCTAGGCAGCTCTTAAATATTCAGCCACTTCAGCAGCTCGCGCATGCGCGGCTCTGACGTGGTGTCAAACTGCTCGACGCCGATGCGCTTGAGCACGTCCTTGCCGGCGTCGCTGGCGGGCAGGGTCAGCAGCTCCTCCTGGATGGCCTTGACCTGCTCGGGTTTGATGCGTTTGTGCGCCACCAGCGGAAAGTAAGGCTGCGGCACGCTCTTGTGCAGGATGCGGCCGCCATCCTTTTCCCACTTCCTGCCGATGCCTGAATAGGAGGCGACGCCGCCCACGTCGGCGAACTTGTTGTCCAGGTAAAAGCCGACCGCCGCCTGCTCGCGCACGAACTGCACGTTTTCCTTGTCGACCAGGATGCCCTTGTCGCGCAGCTCGGCGGCGCAAAATCGCGACATGTAGGCGATCTGCTCCGGCAGCGCGATGCGCTTGCCCTTGACGTCGTTGATCGTTTTCAGCTCGGACCCCTTGGGCGCGATGACAAAACACTGGCCGTCGGGCTTGGTGCTGGCGATGTAGCTGTAGCCGTAGTCGCGCATGCCGCGCGCCGGGTAGTCGCTCGGCCGGGCCATCACCAGGTCGAAGCGGCCGGTCTGCATGCCTTCTTCAAGTTGCTTGAATTCGCGTGCAAACACGACGCTGACCTTGGCCTTCAGCGCTTTGCCGATCACCTCGGCCAGGCCCTGGTATTTGGCGATCACCTGGGCGTGGTCCAGCCCGCCGGAGGTGCCTTCGCTGATGCCCAGCACCAGTTGCTGGGCCTGGGCCTGGGCCGGGCCCGCCAGGAACGCAAAGGCCATCGGCAGCGCCATCAGGAAAAGTCCAAATGTTCCCTCGTGTCTTGATTTCATCAGCAACCTCTTATATTTAAAAAATGCCATGCTACGGGCCGCTTCGGAGCCTGTCATCCCGCAATTTGTCACTCCTTGTTACGTCAATCAACCTTTGCAGACACTGCTGACGGAGGAGAGCCGCCAAGGGGCCAGGCCGCGCCTATCTGTGACGAGATGTAGCGGCCTGGATGAGTCATGCAAAATTCGCAAACCCGCCCACTCGCAGGGCCTGAACCCCCTGCTCCGCACCCCATGAAAAACCCGCTGCCGGCATGTCCCGCCACGCTGTGCCTGATCCCCCTTGTGCTGGCCCTGGCGGCCTGCGCGCCCGGCGCGCGAACCAGCCACGACCCCTTGTCCATCGCGCGCGCGCCGGTGGCCACCGCCATCAATGATTACCAGCGCTGCGCACAGGACGCGCTGGCGCCGCTCATGAAGGACGCCACCGCGTCGGTGTTCGCGCTGGCCGATGCCGCCCTGGCCACCTGCGCACCCGCCCACGACGCCGTGCGGCGCAGCATCCTGGCGGACAACGCCGGCCACCCGTATGTGGCAGCCTTTGCCGACGAAGCCAGCGAGAACGTGCGCCTGCGCACGCGCAACATGCTGGCGCACAGCGTCAACCGCGCACGCGAAGCCGCAGCGCCACAAATCCAGCAGGCAAAGTAATCAGCGAAAAACCGGCAGCGCCCGGGGACAAGAACACCGCAGAACCGGCTTTGCCGGGCTGCAGGTGTTGCCCCCCTGAGGGGGGTTCCGGCTACACGAAGTGAGCCGAGACAGGGGGCTACCGCAGACCCTTTACGTAGCGCGGTGCGTTCGGGTCGCGGTGCTTGCGTTCGCGGTGCGACTCGCTGTCGCCAAAAATCGCGCCGAAGGTGGATTCGATAAAACCCGATTCCGGGTAAACCTCTTCCTCGGTGTCGATGGAGCGGGCCGGGGTCAGCCTGTCGGGCGGCGGCGTCTCGCGCGGGGCGGCCACTGCGCGCTCCTTCACCACTTCGCTCACCAGCTGGACCAGGGGCACGCGCGGCTTGGGGTCGGGCGTGGCCATGATCTCCTCGAGCTTGTCGGCCCAGACGGCGAGATCGGGGTGGTTGTCTTCCGCCGCCTTTTCGCGGGCAAAACGCGCCACCTCCACCGCGTACTCGTGGTTGCTGGCCATCCACTCGGTATCGGTCACCCGGCCGGTCTTGCGGCGCAGCAGCACATGCAGGTGGGCGGCGATGGCGATTTTTTCGTTGGAAGGCATGGTGTGCTGTCCTTCAAAGTTGGAGACCGCTGTCAACTCACGTACCGAGGCGTTCAGCGTGCTGGGTGATGTCCAGGCCGTCGCTCTCGGAGGCTTCGCTCACACGCAGGCTCACCAGCAACGACGTGATCCACAGCGCCACCGCCGTCATGAAGAGGCTGTAGAGCATGACCGAGCCGGCGCCTATGGCCTGGGTCAGCACGCTGCCCTCGGCACCTGAAATGGCCTTGCTGGCAAAAACGCCGGTGAGCAGCGAGCCCACGATGCCGCCCACGCCGTGCACGCCGAACACGTCGAGCGAATCGTCGGCATTGAGCAGGCGCTTGAGGCCCGTGGCGCCCCAGTAACAGGCCAGGCCGGCCACCAGGCCGAACACCAGCGCCGAGCGCGGCGAGACAAAACCGGCCGCCGGCGTGATCGCCACCAGCCCGGCCACCAGGCCCGAGCACAGGCCCAGCAGCGAAGGCCGGCCGCGCACCATCCATTCCGCCGCCATCCACGACAGCGCACCGGCAGCCGCCGCAATGTGCGTGACCGCCATGGCCAGGCCGGCGCGGCCGTCAGAGGCCACGGCCGAGCCGGCGTTGAACCCAAACCAGCCCACCCACAGCATGCCGGCGCCGGCCATGGTCAGGCCCAGGTTAAAGGGCGTGAAGGGCTCGCGGCCGTAACCGTGGCGCGGGCCGAGCACGTAAGCGCAGACCAGCCCGGCCACCCCGGCGTTGATGTGCACCACCGAGCCGCCGGCAAAGTCCAGCGCGCCCATGCGGGCCAGCCAGCCGTTGGGCTCCCACACCCAGTGGGCGATGGGGGCGTAGACGATCAGCGTCCACAGCGACATGAAAACCAGCATGGCCGAAAAGCGCATGCGCTCGACAAACGAGCCGACCACCAGCGCCGCCGTGATGATGGCAAAGGTCAGCTGGAACATCGAATAGACCGATTCCGGGATGTTGGGCGCGATGTGGCTGACGGCGACTTTGCCGCCTTCCTTCACATAGTCGAGCCCGGCGAACCAGAGCCGCTCGGTGCCGCCGATGTAGTGGCCGAGCGCGCCCGAGCCCGGCGTGAAGGCAATCGAATACCCGACGGCGAACCACAAGAGGCTGACAACCGCGCAGATTGCGACGACGCAGGCCATCACATTGAGCACGCTTTTCTTGCGCACCATGCCGCCGTAAAAAAGCGCGATGCCGGGCAGCGTCATCAGCAGCACCAGCGCGGTGGAGGTCATCATCCAGGCGGTGTCGGCGCCGTTAAGGGTTTCCGCGCCGACCAGGCCCGGCTGCGTGAGGGGCGCGGGGGCGGGCGCTGCTGGGGCGGATGCGACCGCGGCGGCCACGGGGGCCGGCGCAGCAACGGCAGCGGGTGCAGCCGCCGGTGCGGCCTCAGGCGCGCTGGCGGGGGCTTCCGCTGCAGGCGCGGCGGGGGCTTGCGCCAGGGTTTGCTGGCCCGCCAGCCCCGCACAGATCAACAGGACCGACGCCAAAAAGCGCTTCATCAACAACATACTGTTTGCCTTTCGTGCAACGCCCAACAACCCAACAATTGGTAACAACAGGCATAAGTCGTGCCAGCGTGGTTTAAAGGGAATTGGGGGCAAATGAGTACAGAAGACTGCGTGGAGAAGGCCCGGCGCGGCGGGCGGCGCGGCCCGGCCGCCTGGTCAGGCGCACTTGTGGGCATTTCCGGGCGCATTTCCGGGCGCATTTCGGGGGCGGGAAACTCCCAATGCACTATCGGAGTGCGCGGGCTACATTGGAGGACTTGCTGACGAGCCTAGCTGCTCGCAACGCGAGGAGCCGAGGAGACACGAGAGAGTCAACTAAAAGTACACAGCAAAGCGCATTCCACAAGATGCCGTTTTGCAAAAAGCGCTGGTAACCCCAGCGCTTTTTTTATGCCCGTGTTTTTTTGATGCTCCGGCGCCAGGCTTGGCATCCAATCGGCCTCAAACCCTTTATCCACCTGGGCAGTGTGCTATCAATTTTATAGTGAAGGGCCATTTCGGTGCGGGCCGGCGTCAGCCCCGGCCGGGAACCCCGGCAATCCGGGCTGGCCGGAATTTCTAGATGAAATCGGCCTCCGGCCCAGGCGGCGCGTGGACTATTTGCTATTCATTCAATAGCAAAAACCGCTCAATCCGGGTTGATGCCCGCCGCAGCCATGGGCGGGGGCAGCTTGCTCAGCGCCTCGGCAATTGCTGCCGCCTTGGCTTTGGCGGCGGCCGCCGCCGCTGCGGTGGTGGGGCCGGGCGTGGCGCCGGCGCCGCCGGGGGCCAGCAGGCTGGCCACATCGGCCGCCTGGCGCGGTTTGCCGATGGGCGCGGCGGCCAGGCCTTTTTGCACCGCGATCATGTCTTCTTCGCTGGGGTACTGGCCCAGCAGCACGTAGTCGAACACCCGGCGCGCGATCGGGGCCGCCACGCCGGCGCCCCAGCCGGCGTTTTCGACGATCACGGCCAGCGCGATCTTCGGGTCGTCGGCCGGCGCGAAGGCCATGTAAACGGCGTGGTCGCGCTGGTATTCCTCCATCTTGGCGCTGTTGTATTTGTCTTTCTGGCCGATGGTGACGGCCTGCGCCGTGCCGGTCTTGCCGCCGCTCAGGTACCCCGCGCCGGCAAACACGCGCGCCGAGGTGCCTTCCTGCGTCACGCCGACCAGCGCCTTGCGCACGATGGCGATGTTTTCGGGCTTGTAGCCGAGGTTTTCGGCGGGCTCCTCGGGCAGCGGGTGCATCACGCGCGTGACCGGGTCCTGCGTGCCGATGACCAGGCGCGGGCGGCGCTTGACGCCGTTGTTGGCCAGTACCGCCGTGGCCTGCGCCAGCTGCAGCATGGTGAAGGTGTTGTAGCCCTGCCCGATGCCCAGCGAAATGGTTTCACCGGGGTACCACTTTTGCTGCGCCGCGCCGCGTTTTTTGTAGGCCTCGCGCTTCCAGTCCTGGCTGGGCAGCACGCCGGCCAGCTCGCCGCCGATGTCGATGCCGGTGATCTGCCCGAAGCCCAGCGGCTTCATGAAGTCGTGCATGGCGTCCACGCCGAGCTCGTTGGCCAGGGAGTAGTAATACACATTGCTGGACTTGACGATGGACTTGTACATGTCGACCGCGCCCAGCGCGATGTCGCCGTGGCTGCGGAACACGTGGCCGCCGAAAGCCCAGGAGGCGTTGTCGTTGACGATAAAGCTGGCCGAGCGTTTGCCGGTTTCCAGCGCGGCCATCGCCATGAAGGGCTTGTAGGTCGAGCCCGGCGGGTAGGTGCCGCGCAGCGCGCGGTTGAGCAGCGGTTTGTCCAGCGAGTCGCGCAGGTACTGCCAGCTTTCCGTGTCGATGCCGTCCACGAAGAGGTTGGGGTCAAACGTGGGCTTGCTGACAAAAGCCAGCACGTCGCCGGTCTTCGGGTCCAGCGCCACCAGCGCGCCGCGCCGGTCGCCGAACATGTCTTCGACCAGCTTTTGCAGGCGGATGTCGAGCGACAGCCGCACGGTGTTGCCGGGCGTGGCCGGGTTGCTGGCCAGCTTGCGCATGGCGCGCCCGCCGGCCGAGGTCTCGACCTGCTCGACACCGGTGATGCCGTGCAGCTGCTGCTCGAAGCTTTGTTCTACGCCAAGCTTGCCGATGTAGTCGGTGCCGCGGTAGTTGCCTTCGTTTTCGCTGCCTTCGATGTTTTCTTTTTCGGCCTGGTTGATGCGGCCGATGTAGCCCACCACATGGCTGCCCAGCTCGCCATACGGGTAGCTGCGGAACAGCCGGGCCTTGATGTCGACGCCCGGAAAGCGGAATCGCTGCGCCGCGAAACGGGCCACTTCCTCGTCCGTCAGGCGCGTGCGGATCGGCAGCGACTCGAAATTTTTCGATTCTTCGCGCAGGCGCTTGAAGCGGCGCTTGTCGCGCAGCTGGATGTCGACCACTTTTTCCAGCGCGGCAATCGTTTCCTCGAGGTTCTCCACCTTCGACGGCGTGATTTCCAGCGTGTAGGCCGAGTAATTGGTCGCCAGCACGATGCCGTTGCGGTCCAGGATCAGGCCGCGGTTCGGCACGATGGGCACGATGGCCGTGCGGTTGCTTTCCGCCTGCTCGTTCAGGTCGGCATGGCGGTACACCTGCAAATACACCAGCCGCGCCGCCAGCAAGGCAAACGCACACAACACCACCAGGCTCGCCACCAGCACCCGCGCGCGAAAACGCGACAGGTCGGCTTCAACGTTGCGCAGTTCAGTCATGGTGGTGCGACTCTACAACCGCGAGAAAGTGCCCGCAATCCCGTGTTCTTGCCCCGCATAAAACCGGGGCGATGCGAAGCGAGCCGTCCAAAAGCCAGTCCGAGACGCGGAACCGGCTTTGCCGGGCCGCAGGCGGGGCGGCCCCCTCGGGGGGCAGGGAGCTACACGAAGTGAGCGACCGTGGGGGCTTCATAGTGGTCTGTTCTGGTCGGGATCGGGCGCCCGCCGCTGCGGCGCCAGCAGCAACACGCTCACGACCGGCCACAACAGCGCTTCGATCAAAGGCGCCAGCAGCATGTTCCAGCCCGGAAAAATACCGCCGCCGATCATGCGGATGATGAGCTCCACGCCGTGCGCCACCGCAAACAGCGGCAGCACCTGCAGCGCCTGCGAGGGCACCGTGAACCACAGCAGGCGGCGGTGGATCATGGTGGCAAAAAAGCTCAACGCCGTGTACGACAGCGCATGCTGGCCCAGCAGCGAGGACTGGTGCACGTCCATGCCCAGGCCGAACATGAAAGCCACGCCGATGCCGACGCGCAGCGGCTGGTGCACGTTCCAGAACACCAGCACCAGCGCCAGGAAGTCGGGCATCCAGGGCACACGGCCCAGCGGCAGCATGTCCAGCAGCAGCGCCGCGATCAGGCTGCACCAGATAAAAACGGGGTTGGCCGGCAGCAGCAACTGCTGGCCCGATCGCATGATCATTTGGAAGCCCCTTTCTTCTTGGCCGGGGCTTCCGGCGCATCGGCCTCGGGCCGCGGCGGGATCTGGCCCGTGCCGGGCTTGACGACGATGACGTGCCGCGCGCCCGTCACCAGCGCCTGCGGCGTGCAGAAAATTTTGGCAAACGCCGATTCGGCGCGCCGCTCGATACGGCTGACTTTGGCCACCGGCAGGCCCGGCGGGTAAACGCCGTCGACGCCGCTGGTGGTCAGCAGGTCGCCCTGCTGCACATCCGAGTTGCTGCCCATGAAACGCAGCTCCAGCCCGCTGCCCGAGACCGTCGGGTCGCCATACGCCACGCTGCGCGCGCCGGTGCGCACATTGAGCACGGGAATGGCCAGGTCGCGGTCGATCAGCAAGGTGACTTCGCTCACCAGCGGGTGCACGCGGGTGACCTGCCCCAGCACGCCGGATTCGTCCAGCACGGGCGAACCGAGGTCGACGCCTTGCGCCAGGCCTTTGTCGATGATCACCTTGCGGGTGTAGGGGTCGGCCGCGTCGTACAGCACCTCGGCCGCCATCACCGGCACGGCGAGCTGCTCGCGCAGGCCCATGAGCTTGCGCAGGCGGGAGTTTTCCTGGGTGAGCTGCTCGACCTGGCCGGCGCGCAGCGACTGCAGCGCGAGCTTGCGGCCGGCCTCCTCGCTGGCGACCTTGGCCTGGTTCAGGGTGATGAAATATTCGCCGCTGCCCTGCACGGCCCGCACCGGCTGCAAGGCCAGCCACTGCACCGGGTAGAGCGCGGTTGCCAGCGCGGCGCGCACCGGCTGGGTGATGCGAAAACGGGTGTCCGCGACCATCAAAAACAGCGACAGCGCGCTGAAGAACATCAGCTTGGACAGCGCCGACGGCCCCTGCTTGAAAAAGGGCGGCGGGGATCTGTCAAGGGTTCCTAAGGGCATGGTTCGCTGTCAGGCTGGCCCCGCTTCATGCCCTGGGGTAAGGCATGAAGTACGGCATGGAGACCTTATTCCGAAGTGAAGATGGAACCGAGGCGGTCCATGCGCTCCAGCGCGATGCCGCAACCGCGCACCACGCAGGTCAGCGGATCTTCGGCCACCAGCACCGGCAGGCCGGTTTCTTCGGCCAGCAGGCGGTCCAGGTCGCGCAGCAGCGCGCCGCCGCCGGTGAGCATCATGCCGCGCTCGGCGATGTCGGCGCCCAGTTCGGGCGGCGTCTGCTCGAGCGCGTTCTTCACGGCGCTGACGATGTTGTTGAGCGGGTCGGTGAGGGCTTCGAGGATTTCGTTGCTCGAGATCGTGAAGCTGCGCGGCACGCCTTCGGAGAGGTTGCGGCCCTTGACTTCCATTTCCTTGACTTCGGAGCCGGGGAAGGCCGAGCCGATGCTCTTCTTGATGGCTTCGGCGGTGGGCTCGCCGATCAGCATGCCGTAGTTGCGGCGGATGTAGTTGATGATGGCTTCGTCGAAGCGGTCGCCGCCGACGCGCACGCTGCCTTTGTAGACCATGCCGCCCAGCGAGATCACGCCGACTTCGGTCGTGCCGC
Source organism: Polaromonas sp. SP1 (assembly GCF_003711205.1). NCBI lineage: Bacteria > Pseudomonadati > Pseudomonadota > Betaproteobacteria > Burkholderiales > Comamonadaceae > Polaromonas > Polaromonas sp. SP1. The sequence goes on from NZ_CP031013.1 coordinate 1,181,417, forward strand.
CGCCGATGTCGACGACCATGGAGCCGCTGGCTTCGGACACCGGCAGGCCGGCGCCGATGGCTGCGGCCATGGGCTCTTCAATCAGGAAAACGTCGCTGGCGCCGGCGCCGAGCGCGCTTTCGCGGATGGCGCGGCGCTCAACCTGGGTGGAGCCGCAGGGAACGCAGATGATGATGCGCGGGCTGGGCTTGAACAGGCTGCGCGGGTGGACCATCTTGATGAACTGCTTGAGCATCTGCTCGGTCACCGTGAAGTCGGCGATCACGCCGTCTTTCATCGGGCGGATGGCTTCGATGTTGCCGGGGACCTTGCCCAGCATGGCCTTGGCTTCATGGCCGACGGCCTGGATGGTTTTTTTGCCCTGGGGGCCGCCTTCGTGGCGAATGGCAACAACCGAGGGCTCATCCAGCACAATACCGCGGTCGCGTACAAAAATCAGGGTGTTGGCGGTGCCGAGGTCAATGGCCAGGTCGGTGGAGAAGTACCGACGGAAAGATTCAAACATATGCAGGGGTCCGGTTAGGGCATTGGGCACACTTCGTTGCCCCATCGCCTTTTTATTGATCAAGCCATGATGGATACCGGGGCCGGCGGCGTTGCTGAGGCTGCTTCCGGCACCTAAAAAGCGCCTAAAGAGTGCATCCGGCCCTGATTTCACACCAAAGGCGGGATAATAACGCATCCCCTGTGAATCCATGGGTCTCCGGGGGCGTTTTTTCAGCTTTACACCTCGTTTCAGGCCCCTGTTTTCAGCCTTTTTTCGCCGTTTTCTTTCGCTGTTTATTTCCTCCCGAATTCTTCAAACCTGACCATGGCATTGACACCCCAAGACATCGCCCGCGTCGCCAACCTGGCGCGGCTGGAATTGCGCCCCGACGAAACCGAGCACACCCTGGCCCAGCTCAACGGCTTTTTTGCCCTGGTCGAGCAGATGGACGCCGTCAACACCGAAGGCGTGGAGCCCCTGGCCCACCCGGCCGCGGTGATCGGTGAAGTCGCCCTGCGCCTGCGCGAAGACATCGCCAGCGAACCCAACCAGCGCGAAGCCAGCCAGGTGAGCGCCCCCGCCGTGGAGCGCGGCCTTTTCCTCGTGCCCAAGGTGATCGAATGAGCAGCGCCATGAAACCCACCGCCTCCTCCGACCTGCACGACCTGGGTGTTGCGCAACTGGCCGCCAAACTGGCCGCCCGCGAAGTTTCCAGCGTCGAGGTGACGCAGCATTTCCTGGCCCGCATCGCCCAGGAAAACCTGGGCGCCTTCCTGGCCACCAACCCCGACATTTCGTTGGCGCAGGCCAAGGCCGCCGACGCGCGCCTGGCCGCCGGCGAACGCACGCCCCTGCTGGGCGTGCCGCTGGCGCACAAGGACGTGTTTGTCACGCGCGACTTCCCCACCACCGCCGGCTCGAAGATGCTGGAGAACTACCGCAGCCCGTTTGACGCGAGTGTGGTGAAAAACCTCGGCATCGAAGGCGCCGGCATGGTCACGCTGGGCAAGCTCAACTGCGATGAATTCGCCATGGGCTCGGGCAACGACAACAGCGCCTACAAACCCGTCAAAAACCCCTGGGACCTGGAACGCATTCCGGGCGGCTCCTCGGGCGGCTCGGCAGCCGCCGTGGCGGCCCGCCTGGTGCCCGCCGCCACCGGCACCGACACCGGCGGCTCCATCCGCCAGCCCGCCTCCCTCACCGGCATCACCGGCATCAAGCCCACCTACGGCCGCTGCTCGCGCTACGGCATGGTGGCCTTTGCCTCCAGCCTGGACCAAGCCGGCCCGATGGCGCGCAGCGCACTCGACTGCGCCCTGCTGCTGTCGGCCATGGCCGGGCCGGATCCGGACCGCGACTCGACCTCGCTGGACTTGCCCGTCACCGACTACGCTACTGATTTGATAGCAGCAAGCCAAGACAACACAAGGGCTACACCCCTAAAAGGCTTGCGAATCGGTTTGCCCAAGCAATTCTTCGGTGCAGGCTGCTCACCCGACGTGCTGGCCGCTGTGCGCGGCGCCCTGGCCGAATACGAAAAGCTGGGCGCCACGCTGGTCGATGTGAGCCTGCCGCTGACCGAGCTGTCCATCCCGGTGTACTACGTGATCGCACCGGCCGAGGCCAGCAGCAATTTGAGCCGCTTTGACGGTGTGCGCTATGGCCACCGCGCGGCCAACTACACCGACCTCAACGACATGTACAAAAAGTCGCGCAGCGAAGGCTTCGGCGACGAGGCCACGCGCCGCATCATGATCGGCACCTATGTGCTGTCGCACGGGTACTACGACGCCTACTACCTCAAGGCGCAAAAAATCCGCCGCCTGATCGCGCAGGATTTCCAGACTGCGTTCACGCAGTGCGACATCATTGCCGGCCCGGTCTCGCCCACGGTGGCGTGGAAGATCGGCGAAAAGTCCGACGACCCGGTCGCCAACTACCTGGCCGACATCTACACGCTGTCATCGAGCCTGGCCGGCCTGCCCGGCATGAGCGTGCCGGCCGGCTTTGGCGCAGGCGGCATGCCCGTGGGCCTGCAGCTGATCGGCAACTACTTCAAGGAAGCGCAACTGCTGGGCGCCGCCCACCAGTTCCAGCTCGCCACCGACTGGCACCTGCGCCAGCCCCAAGCCTCCAGGTAATTTGACATGAGCCAGACCCAAGCTACCCCCAACCCCTTCGCCGAAATGCAGGCCGGCCGCCCCACCGGGCCGCTGGTGCAGGGCTACGAAGTCATCATCGGCTTCGAGACCCACACGCAGCTCACCACGCAATCGAAAATTTTCAGCCGCGCCTCCACCGCGTTTGGCGCCGAGCCGAACACGCAGGCGTCTGCTGTCGATTTCGCACTGCCCGGCGCGCTGCCGGTGATGAACAAGGGCGCCGTGCAGCGCGCCATCGAGTTCGGCCTGGCCGTCAACGCGCACATTGCCGAGCAGAGCGTGTTCGCGCGCAAAAATTACTTCTACCCCGACCTGCCCAAGGGCTACCAGATCAGCCAGTTTGAAATTCCGGTGGTGCAAGGCGGCAGCGTCGAGTTTTTCGTGGACGGCAAACCCCACTCGGTGCGCCTGGTGCGCGCCCACCTGGAAGAAGACGCGGGCAAGTCACTGCACGAAGACTTCATCGGCATGAGCGGCATCGACCTGAACCGCGCCGGCACGCCGCTGCTGGAGATCGTGACCGAGCCCGACATGCGCTCGTCGGCCGAAGCCGTGGCGTACGCCAAAGAGCTGCACAAGATCGTCACCTGGATCGGCATCTGCGACGGCAACATGCAGGAAGGCAGCTTCCGCTGCGACGCCAATGTGTCGGTGCGCAAGCCCGGCGCCGAACTGGGCACGCGCCGCGAGATCAAGAACCTGAACAGCTTCAAGTTCATGCAGCAGGCGATTGACTTTGAGGTGCGCTGGCAGATCGAGCAGATCGAAGACGGCCACACCATCCAGCAGGCGACCGTGCTGTTTGACCCGGACACCGGCGAGACGCGCAGCATGCGCACCAAGGAGGACGCGGCGGATTACCGCTACTTCCCCGACCCTGATTTGCCGCCGCTGGTGATTGGGCGCGACTGGGTGGAGAAGACGCGGTCAGAGATGAGCGAGTTGCCGCGCGTGATGGCGGCGCGCTTTGTGGCTGACTACGGCTTGCCTGAATACGACGCCGGCCAGCTCACCCAGAGCAAGGCGACTGCCGCCTACTTCGAAGCGGTGGCAATGGCAAGCAAGCAGCCCAAACTGGCCAGCAACTGGGTAATGGGTGAGCTCTCGCGGCGCCTGAACAGCGAAGAAAAATCGATTGAGACGTCCACTGTCAGCGTGGCGCAGTTGGCCGCCTTGATAGTCCGCATCGCCGACGGCACAATTTCCAACAACGCCGCCAAACAGGTGTTTGATGCGCTGTGGACCGGCGATGGCAAGGACGTCGACGCGATCATCGAAGCCAAGGGCCTCAGGCAGATGAGCGACACCGGCGAGCTCGAAAAAATCATCGACGATGTGCTGGCCGCCAACGCCAAGAACGTCGAGGAGGTCCGCGCCGGCAATGCCAAGGCGATGAACGCGCTGGTCGGCCAGGCGATGAAGGCGACCAAGGGCAAGGCCAACCCGGCGCAGGTCAATGAGTTGCTGAAAAAGAAGCTGGGCTGAAGCGGGCCGGCGGGCAGAGGGGTTGCCCGCCTGCGCTATCAAAATAGTAGCGCTCGGCCAAGACGAGTATTGGGCCAGAGCCCGATTTGACTCCGAACCGGCTTGGTCAGTTCTTCGCCGCCGGCTTGACGCCGGCCGGCGGGGCCGCCAGGGCCCACAGCGGCTTGAGCTTGACCAGCTCTTCGTCAAAACGCACGTTGACGCGCTTTTTCTCCTGCTCCTGCTCAAGGATGAAGCGCTTCTGCACGTTCGAGCTGTTGTCGTTTTCTTCCAGCTTGCGCTTGAGGGACGGCGGCGCCTTGCCGGGGTCTTTCGCGTAGAACTCGAACTCGGCCTGGATGGCCTTGCGCTGCTCGGCCAGCTCCAGCGTTCTTTTATGCGATGCCTTGATGACCTCGTCGACCTGCGCCAGCGCGGCAACGCGCTCCTGGTCGTGCACGGTGCGGCTGGGGTAGCGCAGCAGCAGGGCGCGGTCGCGGCGTTTTTCTTCGACCTCACGCGCGCGCGCTTCCGCGGCGGCCTTGTCTTTTTCTTCCTGCACGGCGCGTTCTTCCGCGGTCAGCGAAGGCCCCACCTGGCGCTTGACGGTGCCGGTGCGGTTAAGTTCCTGCTGCGTGCGGTCAATGCACTCGACGATGGGGCGGTCGGCCGTGATCTTGCGGCCCTTGCCGTCGACGCAGGTGTAGATGCTCTGGGCCGAGGCATTGCCTGCCAGGCATGCGAGCGAAATCCAGGTGACCGTCAGCGCTATAGGGAAGGGGAAGGGCAATTTCGATTCCTTAATCCACGCCGTAGCGTTCGCGATAGGCCAGCACAGCCTGGTAGTGGGTCTTCAGGGACAACGAGTCCGGAGCGCCCGGCGCGCTGCCCTGCACCGACAGATACTGCAGCAAGTCGGTCAGCCGCGCAATCGCGCAAACCTGAAGGCCCAGCTGATTCGTAACATATTGCACGGCACTGTGGCTCACATCCACGCCGTTTTCGGTGGCTTTTTCCTGGCGGTCCAGCGCAAGCGCCACCGCGTGGGGCGTGGCCCCGGCGGCCTTGATGATGGCGATCGATTCACGGGCGGCCGTGCCGGCCGACATCACGTCGTCGATGATCAGCACTCGCCCCTTGACCGGCGCACCCACCAGCGTGCCGCCTTCGCCGTGGTCCTTGGCTTCCTTGCGGTTGTAGGCAAACGGGAAGTTGCGGCCCAGCCGCGCCAGCTCGACCGCCACCGCGGCGGCAAGCGGGATGCCCTTGTAGGCGGGGCCGAAAATCATGTCGAACTGGAGGCCCGTGCGCTGCTCTTCGGCCAGCAGGTGGCGCGCATAGAATTGCGCCAGCCGTCCGAGCTTGGCCCCGTCGTCAAACAGGCCGGCATTGAAAAAATAAGGGCTCATGCGCCCGGCCTTGGTCTTGAATTGCCCGAAGCGCAGCACGCCTGACTCGAGGGCAAACTGCACAAATTCCTGTGCCAGCGTGCCGTCCTTGTTGTCGCCCATACTGCCTTTATCGCCTGCCGTGCTCATTGGAAGTCCCATGTTTAAATTGACCAGCCTCAACCTCAACGGTATCCGCTCCGCAGCCAGCAAAGGCCTGCAGGACTGGATAGCACAGTCCATGCCGGATTGTATTTGCGTGCAGGAGCTCAAGGCGCAGGCGGCCGACATCAGCGGACGCTTCGAAGAAATCGCCGGGCTGAAGGGCCATTTCCATTTCGCCGAGAAGAAAGGCTATTCGGGCGTCGGCGTCTACACACGCCACGAGCCCACCGACGTGATCGTGGGCTACGGCTCGAGCGAATTCGACGCCGAAGGCCGCTACATCGAGCTGCGCTTTGACCGGCCGGGCCGCAAGCACAGCCCCAAGCTTTCGATCATCAGCTGCTATTTCCCCAGCGGCTCGTCGGGCGAAGAGCGGCAGGCGGCCAAGTTCCGCTTCCTGGCCGAGTTTTACCCGCGCCTGCTGGCGCTGAAAGAAACGCGCGACTTCGTGCTGTGCGGCGACATCAACATCGCCCACCAGGAAATCGATCTGAAGAACTTCAAGGGCAACAAAAAGAACAGCGGCTTCCTGCCGGAAGAGCGCGCCTGGATGACCGAACTCCTGCGCGACGCCGAGCTGGCCAATGAAGCAGCCGATGAATTGACGGAGCGCACGGACGCCTCCGTCAGGGGCGGCGGCATCGTCGACGTGTACCGCAAGCTGCAGCCCACCACCACCGACGCGGCCTACACCTGGTGGAGCAACCGCGGCCAGGCCTATGCCAAGAACGTCGGCTGGCGCCTGGACTACCACCTGGCCACACCGGCATTTGCCGCACTGGCGCGCAGCGAGCACATCTACAAGGAACAGCGGTTTTCAGACCACGCGCCGATGAGCGTGGACTATGAATTCAAGCTCTGACAACCACCCCCGTTCAGGCTCACTTCGTGTAGCCTGCTCCCCCCTCGAGGGGGCGGCGCCTGCGGTCTGGCAAAGCCAGTCCCGCGGCTGCCCACTGGTTAAATACCCCTACCGGTTACGCCGCTGACTGTTCAGCCCAGATGCGCTGGATCTGCGCCGACAGCTCCATCGGGTCAAACGGCTTGGGGATCACCTCCAGCGCGCCCAGCCCCTTGTAAACCGCCACTTCGGCGGCCTGCACCTTGGCGGTCATGAAGATGACGGGGGTGTTGGCGGTGGCGGGCAGCTCGCGCAGGCCCTTGAGCGTGCTGGGGCCGTCCATGCCGGGCATCATGACGTCGAGCAGCAGCAGGTCGGCCCTGGCGGCGGGTGCGGCGTTCAGTGCCTCCTGGCCGGAGGCGCAGGCGATCACGGTGAAGCCGCCGACGGCCTCCAGCGCCATCTGCGCCACGACACGGATATCGGGCTCGTCTTCAACATAGAGGATGCGGGTCAGAGGTGTGGTCATGGTTCAACTCGGTTCTGGGTGACGGGTCGGGCCGGGATTGCCGGGGGTCTGGAGCACTCGCTGGATTGTATTGAGCAGTTCGGTGTTGGAGGTGTGGGCCTTGACCAGCACCGCATCGGCCTGCCGGCCGTCGGCCGGGTCGACGTCGCCGGCCGAAAAGACAATCACGGGCGGGCGCGGGTCGAGGTTGTCGATGTCCTCGAACAGGTCCCAGCCCGAATGGCTGCCCAGCGCCAGGTCCAGCAGCACCAGGTCAAACGGGTGTTCGCGCAGGCGGGCCCTGGCCTCGTCCAGCGTGGCGGCAAATTCAAAGCTGGCAAAGTCCTGGGCGATGGCGGCGGTGATGCGCTGGATGTCCAGGTCGTCCTCCACATGCAGGATGCGCGGCTTGCCGGCATTCATCGCCGCCACCGCGCGGCGCAGGCTGTTAATCAGCAGGTTCTCGTCGATCGGTTTTTTCAGCCAGTCCGTTACCGTGTACGGTTTGCGGTTGAACTGCAGCTCGCCCTGCTCGGCCATGGCCGAGATCACGACGACGGGCAGGTGGCGCGTCCTTTCGTCGTCACGCAGCTGGCCGATAAAGGCCGCGCCGTTCTGGCCGGGCAGCTTCAGGTCGACCGTCACCGCGTCATAGGTGTTGCCGGCCAGGCAGGCCAGCGCCTGCTCGGCGCTGTAGGTCATGTCGGAGTCAAAGCCGGCTTTGCCCAGCATCATGCTGATCAGTCTGGCGACGTCGGCATCGCCTTCGCAGATCAGGATGCGCGGGCGGGACGAGGCCGCCTGCGGCCGCAGGGGTTGCAACAGCGGCACCGGGTTGGTCCACTCGGGCACCTCAAAAAAGAAGGTGGTGCCGACGCCCGGCTTGCTGCTGAAGCCGATGGTGCCGCCCATTTTTTCAACGAGGGCGCGGGAGATATTGAGGCCCAGGCCGGTGCCGCCTTTCTGGCGGGTATCGGACGAATCGGCCTGTGAGAACTTCTGGAAGATGCGCGCGCTGAATTCCTCCGGGATGCCGGGGCCGGCGTCGACCACCTCGGCCCGCACCTTTTGCGCCACGCGTGAGAGGCGCACCTCGACCGGGCTCCCGGCCGGGGAAAACTTCACCGCATTGGACAGCAGGTTGGTCAGCACCTGGGTCATGCGGTCGCTGTCGATGCGCACATGCAGCGGCGTTTCGGGCGCCTGCATGGTGAGGCGCACGCCGTGCTGGCCGGCAAAACCTTCGTTGGCGGCCAGCGCCTGCTGAACCAGCTGCCGGATGTCCACGACCTGCAGGTCCAGCCGCAGCTTGCCGGACTCGATTTTTTCGCTGTCCAGGATGTCGTTGATCAGGCGTATCAGGCGTTCGCAGTTGCTTTTGGCAATGCCCACCAGGCTCTTCATGGCTTCAGGCAGCTCGCCGGCCACGCCGCCCGAAATCAGCCCCAGCGATCCGCGTATGGAGGTGAGCGGTGTGCGCAACTCGTGGCTGACGGTCGACACGAACTCGGTTTTCATGCGGTCTATGCGCCTGAGCTCGGTGATGTCGGTGCCCAGCGAGAAAAAACCGATCACCTGGTCTTGCGCCGCGCCTTCGCCATAGCGGGGAAAGTACTGCATGGCGTAATGTTTGCGCTCGCCCTGCGACGTGACCTGCGTGCGCTCATAGCGCACCGTGTGCCCGGCCAGTACTTCCCGCACCTTGTCGCGCACGGTCTCATAAACCTGCGGGCCCAGCACGTCGGCCAGCGGCCGCCCGTCGATCTGCTCGAAGCGCAGGCCGAAGGCTGCTTCGTAAGCCCGGTTGTGAAAGCGGAAACACTCGTCGGTGTCCAGGTAGGCGATCAAGGCCGGCACGGTGTCGGTGACCTGGCGCAGCTGCGACTCGCTGGCACGCAGGGCTTTCGTGACGCGTTTGCTTTCGGTGATGTCGAACATCATGGCGGTGAACAGCCGGCGCCCGGCCACCTGCACGTCGCTGAAGGACACACTGACGCAAAACTCCGTGCCGTCCTTGCGCAGAGCGAGCACCTCCCGCCCGGAGATCCTGAATGCTCCGGGGCGCTCCCGCATCATGTTGGTGAAGTCCTTGTACTGGCGGCGAAAGCGCTGCGGAACAAGCTCCGAGACGTCGCGGCCCACCAGCTCGTCGCGTTCATAGCCGAAGAGCTCCAGCGCCGCGCCATTGACCTCCAAAACGATATCGTCCGATGATGTGGTGATAACGGCCTCCACCATGCCCTCGGTGACGCTGCGGCTCATGGCCTCGCTGTCACGCAGCCGGGCCTCGCCTCGCCTTCGCACTTCTTCATAGTGCTTGACCACATAGACGACCCAGCACAGCATGGCAAAGAACAGCAGACCGCCTGCGATGATGAGCCACTGCGCCAGCTGGCCAATTCGCTCGGCGCCGGCCTGTGCGTCCTTCCAGATCCTTGCTTCCCGGGTGCGGGCGGCCTCCAGCAGTTCGTCGGTGCGCTGCCTTGAGCGCCGGCTGTCAGGGGCGCCCAGGATGGCCGCCGCAGCCGCCTGGCCGGCGTCCCTGCGGGCAATGATGGATTGGCGGGCAACCGCCGTGCGGCGCGCGATCAGCTCGTCAAGTTCGGCAAGCTCGGGCATCAGGTTGGCATCGCGGGCTTTCGCGGTCGCGCTGGCGAGGTCGGCGAGTGCTTTTTCGAAACCTGCCTCGTCGGCGGGGTTGCCGCTGAGCAAATACTGCCTGAGCGACGCTTCGGCATTCTTGATGCCCGACACGACCCGCTCCACCACCACCAGCGTGTCTTCCGTGCGCACGCGGGACTGGGTGGTCTCCATCAGGCGGCTGATGGTGAGGTATGACGCTGCGCCCACCACCGCCATCAGCACCAGCCCGGCGATCACGGCAATCTTGATCTTCAGCAGGAAGGCAGTGGACGAGGACATGGGCGGCTCGAAGGCGGTCAGTCATGTCGCGCCGGGAAAGCACCGCTGCAGCTCTTCAACGGCGCGGCCGACTTCAGCGCGGGCCTCAGGCGTCAGCGGCTCGCCGGAGCTCACATGGGGTTCGATGGCCAGCTCCACAGCCTGCGCCGCCAGCCCCAGATCGGCCCAGCCAAAGGTGGCGGCCGAACCGGCCAGGCTGTGCGCGTGGCGCTCAAAAGCCGGCAGGGATTCGGACAGCGATTCGCCCTTGAGGATTTGCTGCCAGAGCAGCCCCACCTGTTCAAGCCGGCGCGGCAGGGAGCGGGTGTAATCGGCGCGCTGCTCCTCCAGGAATGCCAGCAGTGCCGGGTCGTTGCGCGTCATGAAAGGGCAGTGAGAACAGGGCTCATGCGGCCCATCTTACGGCGCGCCCCGCCAGATACGGCGTAGGACAAGTACGAGGATTGGGCGCACGCCGCAGGCCTTCTGCCGTGTGCTGCAAGCGGCCTGCAAACGCCGGCCGCAAGCGTTAGGCCTTATGGGCTGCTAAGCAACCGACCCGGCTTCTCCAGGCCGCGGCAAATGAATACCTTCGACCTCTTGCACGCCCCCAAACCGGCGCGCATCAGGAGGCCGGATCGACGGCTTTCCCGAGTGTGGCGACCAGATCCGACTGGGTAATAATGCCGACCAGCCGCTCGCCCTCGCCGATGATGGGAATGTGGTGGTGGCCGGTGCTGCCGAAGAGCGGCACCAGGTCCACCAGCCGGCGCTGCATGCTGGCCACGCGCACATTGCGCGTCATGATCTGCCCCACGACTTCCGGTTTTTCCGAGTACACGCTGCGTGTGCTGCGCACCAGCTTGCGCAGCTTTTCGTCAAAGCCTGTGTAAACGTCGAGCTCGGCCGCACGCATGAAGTCGGCATGCGTGATGATGCCGGCGATGCGAAAGTAGCGGTCCACCACGGGCAGCGCCTTGATGCGGCGCTCACGCAGCAGCGCCCAGGCTTCCTCCAGGGAGGTGCCGAACTCCACCGTCACAAGGTCGCGCGACATGATGTCTGCGCAGCGCACTTCAGCCAGCTTGCGGTCGTAGGCGCGCAATCGCGTTTCGGCCAGCAGCGTCTTGAGGTCGTCACGGCTGACGTCGAGCACCTGGTTGTAGCGCGCCAGCACGGCGTCCAGATCGGCGTCGAGCTGCCGGTCTGCAGCCGAGCCGGCAGGGCTTGGTGCGGCCAGTTGCGTGTGCGGGTAGGGCCTGCGCGTGGCGTTGTTGTAGGCAATGCCGACGGCCACCAGCAGCGCCGAATTGACCATCACCGGGAAGAAGGCATACATCGGGTCGGAGACGCCGCCCAGCATCACCATCAGGGCCGTCGCGCCGCCCGGCGGGTGCAGGCAGCGCAGCGCCAGCATGAGCGCGATGGCCGTCGCCACACCCAGCGCGGCCGCAAGTTCAGGCGAGCCCAGCAGGTGCGCGCCATGCACGCCGGCAATGCCGACAAGGGCCGACAGGGTGTTGCCGCCCACCACGTTCCAGGGCTGGGCCATCGGGCTGGCCGGCACGGCATACACCAGCACGGCGCTGGCGCCCAGCGGCGCCACCAGCCAGGGCAGGCCGGGAACCATTCTGTCGGCCAGGTGGCACAGCAGCGCCGTCACAAAAATGCCCAGCAGCGAGCCGATGACAATGCGCAGGCGCTCGCGGCTGTTGATGCGCGTTCGCGCAGGCCGGAAGCCCCGCCACCAGGCGCGCGTGAAGAAGGCGGCGCGTTGCGTCAAACCGGTCACCAGGCGCGAGGCAGGTCAGCCGCGGGCGCGTTGGTACAGGCCCTGAACCTTGGGCACATTGGCCTGCAGTTGCTGGATGCGCTCGGGGCCCGAGGGGTGCGTGGACAGAAAGCTCGGGCCACTGGAGCCGCCGCCGGCCTGCCCCATCTTTTCCCAAAGGCTGACGGCCGCCTGCGGGTTGTAGCCGCCGCGTGCGGCCAGTTCCAGGCCGACCAGGTCGGCGTCTTTTTCGTCGTCGCGGCTAAAGCGCAAGGTCAGCAACTGCGTGCCGATATTGGCCGCCAGGTCACCCATGTCGCCCAGGCCGAGCAATTGCGCGCCCAGCGACAGCAGCGTGCCGGTGCCCTGGCTCTTGGCGATGCGGGCACGCGCGTGTTCGCGCAGCGCATGCGCCATTTCGTGGCCCATGATCATGGCCGCTTCGTCGTCGGTGAGCTTGAGCTGGTCGAGGATGCCGGTGTAGAAGGCGATCTTGCCGCCCGGCATGCAGAACGCATTGATCTGTTTGCTGCCCAGCAGGTTGACCTCCCATCGCCACTGTTTGGCGCGGTCGTTCCATTGGGCGGTCTGCGGCACGAGCTTGGCGGCGATGGTGCGCAGGCGCTGCAGTTGCGGGTTGCCGGCCGGCGCAAGTGCACCCTTGGCGCGGGCCTCGGCCAGCAGCTTGCTGTACTCCTGCGTGGCGGCCGCTTCAATTTCATCGGCTGGCACGAGGTTGCGCAATTGAGAGGAGGGACCTACATCCACCTGCGCGCGCAGCGGGGTCGTGGCTGCGGTCGCGGCAGCGCCCGCAGCCGCCAGCAGAAATGCCCGGCGGCCAGCCCAGGCGGAGTGTTTGGCCTCACATAAAAAGCACATGCGTGAATAATAGTCACAAAACGAAATGCCCATGTCAGACAAAACCCCCTCCTCCGGACTGCCCGTCCCCCCTTCCACCGGTCCCAAAAGTTCATGGCGCGATGTCTGGCACGTGTATGCCGAAGCGGCCACGCTGCGCATGCTGTTCCTGGGGTTCTCCGCCGGTCTGCCGCTGCTGCTGGTGTTCGGCACCTTGAGTTTCTGGCTGCGCGAGGCCGGCATAGACCGCACCACCATCGGCTACCTGAGCTGGGTGGGCCTGGCCTACGGCTTTAAATGGGTCTGGGCGCCGCTGGTGGACCGCCTGCCGATTCCGCTGCTGACGCGCCTGCTCGGGCGCCGCCGCAGCTGGCTTCTGCTGTCGCAGGCGGTGATCATCGCGGCGCTGGTGGGCATGGCGCTCACAGACCCGAAGGTGGCGCTGCAGCCCGTGGTGTGGTGCGCGCTGGCCGTGGCCTTTGGCTCGGCCACGCAAGACATCGCCCTGGATGCCTTTCGCATCGAGTCGGCCGATACGCAGCGCCAGGCGGCGCTGGCGGCTGCCTATCAGACGGGCTACCGCATCGCCATGATCTGGGCCGGCGCCGGCGCGCTGTGGATTGCCGCACGCGCAGAAATGGGCAACGCCGCCACCTACCAGCACGGCGCCTGGCAGGTGGCCTACCTGGCCATGGCGGGCTCGATGCTGCTGGGCGTGGCGACCGTGCTGCTGTCGCCCGAGCCCGCCGCCCGCGTGCTGCCGCGCGCGCGCAACGCGGCGGAGTGGCTCAAGACCGCGCTGGTCGACCCTTTTGCCGACTTCCTGCGCCGCTACGGCAAACAGGCGCTTTTGATCCTGGCACTGATCGCGATTTACCGCATCAGCGATGTCGTCATGGGCATCATGGCCAACCCGTTTTATGTCGACATGGGCTACACCAAGGACGAAGTGGCCGCGGTGACCAAGATTTACGGCGTCGTCATGACGCTGGCCGGCGCCTTTGTGGGCGGCGCGCTGGCCATGCGCTTTGGCGTGATGCGCGTGCTGATGCTGGGCGCCATCCTCAGCGCCGGCAGCAACCTGCTGTTTGCCTGGCTGGGCACGCGCGGGCATGACGTCAACGCGCTGATCTTTGTAATCTCGGCCGACAACCTCTCCAGCGGCATCGCCTCGGCAGCCTTCATCGCCTATCTGTCGAGCCTGACCAACGTCAATTATTCGGCCACCCAGTACGCGCTGTTCAGCTCGATGATGCTGCTGCTGCCGAAGTTTCTGGCCGGCTATTCGGGCAAGTATGTAGACACCTACGGTTACACCCATTTCTTCACCGCGACCGCGCTGCTGGGCCTGCCGGTGCTGGTTCTGGTGGCCTTGGCTTCAAGGCAAAAACCGCCTCCAGCCCAATAGCAGCATTGGGTTATAGCTATCAATTTGGTAGCAAATAAACAAGCCTCCGCCCTGCCGTTCGAGGGAGTATGCTGGGGCTTGCCGCCCCGGTTTACCGTATCTTTACGATGGCTTCAAGCGGGATTTTTGTGTGCAGCGCACCATGAACTTCACTGTGCTCCGCCCACGGGGCGGCACACCTGCAACAGAGGACCTCCCATGACCCAACAGCTTTTGATGATTGAAGACGACGCCCGCCTGGCCAACATGGTGGGCGAATACCTGCGCCAGTCGGGCTATGGCTTTACCCATGCCGCCGACGGCGCCAGCGGCCTGGCCGCACTCGAAGCCGGCACGCCCGACCTGGTCATCCTGGACCTGATGCTGCCCGACATGGACGGCCTGGAAGTCTGCCGCCGCATCAAGGGCCAGGGCAGCGACACCGCCAACACGGCCGTGCTGATGCTCACCGCCAAGGGCGACCCGATGGACCGCATCGTCGGCCTGGAAATCGGCGCCGACGACTACCTGCCCAAGCCCTTTGAGCCGCGCGAACTGCTGGCGCGCATCCGTGCGGTGCTGCGCCGCGGCGCGGAAACCGGCGCGGCAGCCTCCAGCGGCAGCCACAAGGTCATGCGCTTCGGCTCGCTCGAGATCGACCGCGACGCGCGCACGGTCTCGGTGTCGGGCTCCCCCTGCGAGCTGACGTCCTACCAGTTCGACCTGCTGGTGGCGCTGGCCGAGCGCGCCGGCCGCGTGCTCAGCCGCGACCAGATCATGGAAGCCGTGCGCGGACGCGAGCTCGAGGCTTTTGACCGCTCCATCGACGTCCATATGGGCCGCATCCGCAGCGCCATCGAAACCGACGCCAAGGACCCCAAGCGCATCCTCACCGTGCGCGGCGTCGGCTACGTGTTCGCCAAGCAGCAGGACTAGATTTTTATGTGGGGCCGTTTTACTTCGCACCTGTACGTACGGATATGGCTGGCGGTGGTCGCCACCGTCGTGGTGCTGACCTTCCTCGTGGGCGCAGCCTGGCGGCTGAGCGCCGACCCGCCGCAACTGCCGATCCGCGAGGTGCTGGTGCACAACGACAGAGGCGAAGTCATCGGCACGGCGCAGACCAAGCCTGACCGCAAGCTCGGCGACGGCCTGGAGTTTGACGTCGTGACCAAAGACGGCCAATCGCTGAACCTGGTGCTGCCGCGGCCCAAACGGCCTCCGGGCGGCAGCCCCTGGAACAAGCCGCCCTTCGGTTTCGGCTGGATGCTGGTGGTGGTCGGGCTGGCCGTGGCGCTGGGCGCTTACCCGGTCATGCGCCGGCTGACGCAGCGGCTGGAGGCCCTGCAGCGCGGCGTCGAGCGCTGGGGCGCCGGCGACCTGTCGGCACGCGTCAATGCCAGCGGTACCGACGAGGTGGCTTTTCTGGCCAGACGCTTTAACCACGCGGCCGAACGCATCGAGACCCTGATGGAGTCGCACAAGTCGCTGCTCGCCAACGCGTCGCACGAGCTGCGCTCCCCGCTGGCGCGCATCCGCATGGGGCTTGAATTGATGGGCACGGACGCCGCTTCGCCGCAACGCAAAGAGATTTCGCGCAGCATCACCGAACTCGACCAGCTGATCGACGAAATCCTGCTGGCCAGCCGGCTGGACGCCAAACAGGCCGATGCCGAACCTTTTGAAAGCCTGGACCTGACCGGCCTGGCTGCCGAAGAATGCGCCCGCGTCAACGCCGAGTTGAGCGCCGAGCTGGGCAACCGCGACAGCGCCGGAATGGGCCTGGACGCTGCCAGCCACAGCCTGACGGTGCAGGGCTCGCCGCGCCTCTTGCGCCGGCTCATCCGTAACCTGCTCGAAAACGCCCGCCGCTACAGCACCGGCGAAATCAACCTGGAGCTGGCCCAGGCACGCGCCGGCAACCGTCAGCTGGCCATCGTCAAGGTGCACGACCGCGGCCCGGGTGTCCCGGCCGACCAGCGCGAGCGCATTTTTGAGCCGTTTTACCGCCTGCCCGGTGCCAGCGAACGCGAGGGCGGCGTCGGCCTGGGCCTGGCCCTGGTCAAATCGATCAGCCAGCGCCATGGCGGCAGCGTGCGCTGCGAAGAGCGGCCCGGCGGCGGCGCGTCTTTTGTGGTGGAGCTGCCGGTCGCCCATTGATGGCCAATGAAGAAGATCGGCCCCTGGACCCTGAAAAGAGCCAAAAGTTGTCGTTTTTGCGTGATTAAAGTCACTGGCCTCATCTATTTGTGCAATAGCCAAATTGCACGCAATCAGCGATAGTTATTGCGTTGCTGTCACAACACAAGGGTCTCCAAAAAGCCGGGAAATGCGCCCTGATAACAATAGACAAATACAGCTGGCAAAGCCTCTGTTTGATCTCTCAACGACGTCCTCCAACAGGAGTACTTCCCAAAGCCACCGCAAGGTGGCTTTTTTTTGCCCCGCACACGGCCGCCGCACCGCTTTGATACGCTCATGAGGTCAGTTTGCAAAGCACCCACCGCACCACAGGAAACACCATGAGCACCCCACACCCGCCCCAGGGCTTTTTCCCGTCCACCGAAGAGCGCATGCCCTTGCCGGCCCGCGAAGCGATGTCGCCCGCGCAGCGCGACGCCGCCGACGCCATCATTGCCGGGCCGCGCAAGGCGGTATTTGGCCCCTTCATCCCCCTGCTGCGCAGCCCGCAGCTGATGGGGCGCATCGGCGACGTCGGCGCCTACCTGCGCTTTGAGAGCCCGCTGGAGGCGCGCATCCGCGAACTGGCGACCTGCGTGGCGGCCCGCCATACCGCCAACCAGTTCGAATGGGTGATGCACGCGCCCCTGGCAGTCGCCGCGGGCGTGGCCCAGGCCACCGTGGACGCGATTGCCGAGGGCCGGCAGCCGCGGGGCATGGCCGACGACGAAGCGGTGGCGCTGGACCTCACGTTTGAAGTGCTGAGGCAGCACGGCTGCAGCGACGCCACCTACGCCGCGGCGGTCAAAACCTTCGGCGAACAGGGCGTGGTCGAGCTGGTGAGCCTGGTCGGCTACTTCGTGATGGTGTGCTGGGTGATGAATGTGGCGCGCACGCCTGCGCTGGGCAAACCGGGCATTGCACCCCTATCAGCCTTCCCCGCTTAAGAAGCCGGCGCCAGCGCCGCCAGCACCCGCTCCGGCTGGATGTCGTTCAGGCAACGCGTGTGGCCCAGCGGGCAGTCGCGCTCAAAGCAGGGCGCGCAGTCCAGCGGAGGCTGGTAGGCCGCGTCGGCCTTGAGCCACAGCACGGTGGCCTTGTCGCTCAGCGGCGGCGTATGCAGCGGGCTGGACGACCCAAAAATCGCCACCTGCGGCACACCGAAAGCGGCGGCCACATGCATCAGGCCCGAGTCGTTGCTGATGGTGCTTTGGCTGGCGGCGATCAGGCACAAGGCCTGCACCAGCGAGGTCTTGCCGGCAAAGTTCAGGCATTTGCCGGGCTGTGCCGCATTCACCGGCGCGGCGATTTCCTCGCACAGCGCCGCCTCTTTGCCCGAGCCCAGCAGCACCACCGGCAAATCCAGCCGCATGGCAAGTTCTGAAAAATGACGGGCGGGCCAGCGCTTGGCGGGGCCGTATTCCGCGCCCGGTGCGAACACGTAATAGCCGCCGCGCTGCAGGCCCAGCGCCGCCAGCGCGCCGTCAATCTCGGCTTGCGCCATTTGCAGTTGCGGGCGATCCTGGTCGAGGTCTGCGCCGCCACTCAGCGCGGAATAAAACGCCACCATGGGCGGCTTGTTCTTGGGGTTTTTGAGCCGGTGCGTGAGCAGGCCCACACGCGCTTCGCCGAAGTAGCCGATGCGCTCCGGGATGCTGGCCAGAAAGGGCAGCAGCGCGCTTTTCAGCGAGTTGGGCAGGACATAAGCCTTGTCGAAACGGCCTTCGATGCGCTTGGCGATGGCGCGGCGCTCGCGGAACTGCAGGCCGCCGTGCGCAAAAGGAAATTCAATGACCTCGGCGACCTGAGGCATCGCGCGATAGACCGGCGCCACCCAGGGCAAGGCGCCGACCGTGAGACGCTCGCCGCGCGCATGCAGCCGGCGCATCAGCGGCTCCGTCATGACGGCGTCACCAATCCACTGAGGAGCAATGACGAGTGATTCGGGCATCAAAGATGTTTAGGCCAAGGCCGCCGCGGAACCGGCTTTGCCGGGCCGCCAGCGGTGCCCCCTTGAGGGGGAGGCGGCCGCAGGCCGCTTCGGGGGGGATTAATGTCCACCGCCAAAGTGTTCGCCCGCCTTCAGCGCGTAAACCGTGCCGCAATACGGGCACTTGGCGCTACCGGTGCGCGCCACATCCAGGTAGACCTTGGGGTGGCTGTTCCAGATTTTCATGTCCGCCTTGGGGCTGGGGCAGTAGACGCCACCCTGGGCGTTCAGGTCGGAGGCCAGCAGTTCGACGGCGGAAGCGTGGGTAGTTGTGGTGGTGCTCATCGTGGGACTTTCAGTAAGCGCTTCAGACCTTGGCCAACCAATGGGCGTACTTGGGATTGCGGCCGTTGACGATGTCAAAGAACGCGGCCTGAATCTTTTCGGTGATGGGGCCGCGTGAGCCGGCGCCGATTTCGATGCGGTCGAGTTCGCGGATGGGCGTGACTTCAGCGGCGGTGCCGGTGAAAAAGGCTTCGTCGGAGATGTACACCTCGTCGCGCGTGATGCGCTTCTGGATGAGTTCCA
Organism: Polaromonas sp. SP1; assembly: GCF_003711205.1. Taxonomy (NCBI): domain Bacteria; kingdom Pseudomonadati; phylum Pseudomonadota; class Betaproteobacteria; order Burkholderiales; family Comamonadaceae; genus Polaromonas; species Polaromonas sp. SP1. Next base: position 1,200,051 of record NZ_CP031013.1, read on the forward strand.
GGCCCAGGTCCTTGCAGATGTGCAGGATGGTGTTGCGGGTGATGCCGTTGAGGGCGCCGGCCGACAGGTCGGGTGTGTAGACCACGCCGCCCTTGATCACAAAAATGTTTTCACCCGCGCCTTCGCTGACAAAACCGGAGGCGTCGAGCAGCAGCGCCTCGTCGTAGCCGTCGTCCAGCGCTTCCATGTTGGCCAGGATGGAGTTGGTGTAGTTGCTCACCGCCTTGGCCTGCGTCATGGTGATGTTGACGTGGTGGCGGGTGTAGCTGGAGGTCTTCACGCGGATGCCGCGCTTCATGCCTTCTTCACCCAGGTAGGCGCCCCAGGCCCAGGCCGCCACCATCAGGTGGATCTGGTTGCCTTTGGGCGACACGCCCAGCTTTTGTGAACCGATCCAGGTCAGCGGGCGCAGGTAGCAGCTTTCGAGCTTGTTCTCGCGCACCACGGCTTTTTGCGCTTCCATGACCTCTTCCATGCTGAACGGGATCTTCATGCGCAGGATCTTGGCGCTGTTGAAAAGGCGCTCGGTGTGCTCTTCCAGCCGGAAGATCGCCGTGCCGCCGGCGCCGTTGTAGGCCCGCACGCCTTCAAAGGCGCCGCAGCCGTAATGCAGGGTATGGGTCAGCACATGGATCTTGGCGTCGCGCCAGTCGACCATCTGGCCGTCCATCCAGATTTTGCCGTCGCGGTCTGCCATGGAGGGTGCTACTGGGGACATGATGGGATCCTGTTGTGTAAGTGGGGGGATGCGGGGCCGGGCACGCCGCAAGGCAGCGCCCGGAAACCTGAATGACGGATTTTACGGGGCGGGCGGGGAATCAGCCGGAAGAGCCTCTGGCGCAGGCCGGAAAAGCGCGTGGTGCGCCAGTTTGCCGCCCACAAAGGTGCAGGTGACATGCGAGCCGCCGGCGTCGGTCCAGCGGAACAGCTCGGGCTGCTCGTCCTTGGGCGATGTGAGTTCGCCCAGCGCGCGTGTCATGGCGATCAAGTGCAGCAGCGTCATGCCGGGCTTGAGTTTGGCGTTGAGCATGACGGCGCTGTCGACATAACCGATGGGCCGGTTGGCCGTGCGTTTGAGGACCTGCATCATGCGGGTGAAGTGCAGCAGCACCCACATGACAAGGGCGGTGACGACCACCGCCACGCCGGCCCAGGCGTAAAAACGGTAAGCCAGCACGATGACGGCCACGCCGGCCACGGGGACAACAATTTTCTGGAAGTTCATGGCGCTATTTTGGCAGCCGCCGGGGCGGCCGGCGCTGCGGGGAGTGCGTAGCGGCCTTCAGACGCTGGCGGGCTGCGGGGCCCAGCGTAGCTTGATGATGAAAAGTGCCTCCGGCCCAATAACCGCCTTGGGTTGCAGCTACTTATTTAATAGCAGTTCAACCACCGGCACGCTGGACCCAGCCCGTGGCCAGCGCGTAAGCCCAGTCCGCGCGCCCGCGGCTGGCCGCCACCCTGGACTGCGCCAGGTGGTCGTAAGGCACGGCGCGCAAGTCGACGTGCCAGCCCCGGCCGGTTTTTTCAACGATGGCATAGCGTGCATGCGGCGCGCCGTTTTCGACCACGTGCGGGTGCGGATGTTCGTCGTCATAGGCCTGCAGGCCCACGCTGCCGGGGTTGACGATGAGCGCGTCGCCGCACTGCACCATGCGCGGCACGTGGGTGTGGCCGCACAGGATGAGCGAATGCCCGGCTTGCGCCGCCGCGCCCAGCCGCTCGGCCACCTCAGCGGGCGTAGCCGGCCTGATGCCCGTGGCGTGGCCGGCGCCTTCACCGGTAAAGCCGGGCACCGTGGTTTCCAGCCAATAGATCAAATCGCTGGCCGGCGTGCCGTGGCACAGCAGCACGTCCCCGCCGGCGAGCGCCAGGCTTTCGGGCAGTGAACGAATCCAGTCGCAATGGGCCGCCGTGACCTGGGCGGCGGTGTAGCCGTCAGAGCTGAGCGGATCGAACGGCTGGCCCTGGTCGATCAGGGCGAGCACCTGCCGCTCATGGTTGCCGCGAATCGTGGTGAAGTTGTGCGCCATCAGCAAATCGGCGGTTTCGGCCGGCTGTAGCGGCCCGCTGAGGATGTCGCCCAGGTTGACGGTCTGGTCAACGCCTTGCTTTGCGATGTCGGCCAGCACGGCCTGCAGCGCCGGCAGGTTACCGTGGATATCGGAGATGACGGCGAGTTTCATGGGGACTCCTTCATCAGCGTAATCTAGCTCAGGCTGCGCACCACGTTCATCGCCTCCTCCACCCGTTCCACCGCGTGGATGGTCAGGCCTTCGATCGGCTTCTTCGGCGCATTGGCCTTGGGCACCACGGCCACGCTAAAGCCCAGTTTGGCGGCTTCCTTCAGGCGCTCCTGGCCGCGCGGGGCGGGCCGCACTTCGCCGGCCAGGCCGACTTCGCCAAACGCGAGAAAGCCTTTGGGCAGCGGCTTGCCGCGCAAGGACGAGGTGATGGCCAGCATCACGGCCAGGTCGGCGGCGGGCTCGCTGATGCGCACGCCGCCCACGGCGTTGACAAAAACGTCCTGGTCCATGCAGGCCACGCCCGCATGGCGGTGCAGCACGGCCAGCAGCATGGCCAGGCGGTCGCGGTCCAGGCCGACCGACAGGCGGCGCGGGCTGGGCCCGCCGTTGTCGACCAGCGCCTGGATTTCGACCAGCATGGGGCGCGTGCCCTCCAGCGTAACGAGCACGCAGCTGCCGGGCACCGGCTCGCTGTGCTGGCTCAAAAAGATCGCGCTCGGGTTGGCCACGCCCTTGAGGCCTTTTTCGGTCATGGCGAACACGCCGATTTCATTGACCGCACCGAAGCGGTTCTTGATGGCGCGCACCAGGCGAAAGCTCGAATGCGTGTCGCCTTCAAAGTAGAGCACCGTGTCGACCATGTGCTCGAGCACGCGCGGGCCGGCGAGCGCGCCCTCTTTGGTCACATGGCCCACCAGCACGATGCACACGCCGCTGGACTTGGCCGCGCGCGTGAGGTGGGCCGCGCATTCACGCACCTGCGCGACCGAGCCGGGCGCGGAGGTGAGCTGGTCGGAATACACCGTCTGGATCGAATCGATGACGGCAATCGCGGGCTGCGTGGCCTCCAGCGTGGCGAGGATTTTTTCGAGCTGGATTTCGGCCAGCACCTTGACCTGCGAGCCGTCCAGCCCGAGCCGGCGCGAACGCAGCGCCACCTGCGCGCCGCTTTCCTCACCCGTCACGTAAAGGGTATTGAGCCCCGCGCGCTGCAGCGAATCCAGCGCCTGCAGCAGCAGCGTCGATTTGCCGATGCCCGGGTCGCCGCCGATCAGCACCACGCCGCCTTCGACGATGCCGCCGCCCAGCACGCGGTCCAGCTCTTCATGCCCGGTGGGCGTGCGCTCCATGTCGGCGGCTTCGATGTCGGACAGCGTGGTCACCTCCGACGCCTTGGCCAGCGACTGGAACTGGCTGCTGTAGCGGTTCTTGACGGGCGAGCTGCTCTCGGCGGCCGATTCGATCAGCGTGTTCCAGGCGTTGCAGTGCGGGCATTTGCCCAGCCACTTGGGGCTGGTGCCGCCGCATTCGGTGCAGGTGTAAATCGATTTGTCTTTGGCCATGCGTGATATTACTGTACAAATAACCAGCGTTTGCACTTTGGTCATGATGGCGGCTCCGCTAAAACGACTCCTTTTTAAAGCCCTCTCGCCATGCCGCACCTGAAGATTGAATACACCGCCAACCTCGACGCCGCCACCGACATGGGCGCGCTGTGCACAACCCTGGCCGCCACGCTGGTGGCGCTGCGCGGCGAAGACGGCGTGGCGCCGCTGTTTCCCGTGTCAGGCACGCGGGTAATGGCCTGGCCGGCGCAGCATTTTGCTGTGGCGGACGGCCAGCCCGGCCGCGCCTTTATCTATATGAACCTGCTGATCACCCCGGGCCGCAGCGAGGCGCTGAAAAAGCGCGCCGGCGACGCCCTGCTGGCCAGCGCCAGCGCGCACCTGGAGGCCGTGTTTGCCAGCCAGGCCGTGGGCATGACGCTGCAGATCGACGAGGGCCATCCGGTCTACGAAGGCAAGCGCAACAACCTGGCCGCGCACTTGACGAAGGGCTGACCCTGCACAACACAAAACATCTGCTTGAAGACACAATGTCTGCTGGCTTTTTCTCTCTCCCATCCTTCTCTCCGACACCCTGAGGAACACACCATGAACATCTCACGCCGCCACGTCATCCAGTCCACCGGCGCCGCCGCCTTGCTGGCCGGCATCGGCCAGCGCGCCTGGGCCCAGGCCATTGACAGCACCAAGGTCATCGCCGGCTTCGCGCCTGGCGGCACCGCCGACATCGTCTCGCGCCGCGTGGCCGACAAGCTGCACCCCGGCTACGCCAAAAGTGCCGTGGTCGAAAACAAGACCGGCGCGGGCGGGCAGATCGCCGTGCAGTTCGTGAAGAACGCCGCGCCCGACGGCGCCACCGTGCTGCTCACGCCCATGTCCATGCTCGGCATCTACCCGCACACCTACAAGAAGCTGCCCTACGACCCGGTGGCCGACCTGACGCCGGTCTCGGCCGCGGCGATTTTTGACTACGGCTTTGCCGTCGGCCCCATGGTGCCGGCCAGCGTGAAGACCGTGCCGGACTTCCTCGCCTGGTGCAAGGCCAACCCCGGCCAGGCCAACTTCGGCTCGCCCGCGGCCGGCTCGTCGCCGCACTTCATCGGCTCGCTGCTGGGCCGCGCCGGCAATGTGGATTTGCGCCACGTCGCCTTCCGCGGCACGCAGCCCGCAGTGCTCGACATGATCGGCGGGCAGATCGCCGCCGTCTCGGGCCCGACCGGCGAGTTCACCCAGCATGTGGCGGCCGGCAAATGCCGCCTGCTGTCGACCAGCGGCCCCAAGCGCGGCAAGTTCACGCCCAATACGCCCACGCTGGTGGAGCAAGGCTTCAAGGACATGGCCTTCACCGAATGGTTCGGCTTTTTCCTGCCCGCCAAGGCGCCGCAGGACGTGGTGCAGCGCCTGAACGCCGGCATCCGCTCGGCGCTGGCGTCGCAAGATGTGATCGATGGACTGGCGGTGTCTTACCTGGAAGTGGCGCCGACGTCGCCGGCCCAGCTGGCGGCGATGCTCAAGGCGGACACGGAGTTGTGGGGCCCGCTGGTCAAGGCGGTTGGTTTCACGCCAGAAGGTTAAAAGCCTCTTGCTATCAAATCAGGAGCGACTAGCCAAGGTGGCGATTGGGCTAGAGCCCGATTTTGCTTAAGAATTTTTTGGGGACGGAACCACGGATGAAGGTGTGCATTTACGGCGCAGGCGCCATCGGCGGCTGGATCGGCATGGGCCTGGCGCGCGCGGGCTGTGAGGTGAGTGTGGTGGCGCGCGGCGCCACGCTCGAGGCCCTGCAGATGCACGGACTGCGGCTGAACCAGGCGGGCACGGTCACATCGCAGGCGGTGAAATCCAGCGCCAAGCCAGCCGACCTGGGCGTGCAAGACCTCGTCGTGCTGGCCGTCAAGGCGCCCTCCTTGCCCGAAGTCGTGCGCCAGATCGCGCCGCTGATCGGCCCGAACACGACTGTGCTGACGGCAATGAACGGCGTGCCGTGGTGGTTTTTGCAGGGCTTTGGCGGCGCGCTGGCCGGCCAGCGGCTCAAGTCTGTCGACCCGACGGGCGCGTTGGCCCAAGCCATCCCGGCAAAACACATCATCGGCTGCGTGGTGCATGCCAGTTGCTCGCTCGACGAGCCCGGCCAGGTGCACCACCACTTCGGCAACAAACTCATCATCGGCGAGCCTTCCGGCGAAAAAACCGCACGGGTGCAGCAGCTCGCGGCCCTGCTTGAAAAAGCCGGGTTTGAAGCACCGGTGTCCGAGCAGATCCAGAAAGACATCTGGTTCAAGCTCTGGGGCAACATGACGGCCAACCCGATCAGCGCATTGACCGGCGCGACCATGGACCGCGTGCTCGACGACGAACTGGTCACCGGCTTCACCCACAGCATCATGCTGGAAGCCAAAGAGATCGGCGCGCGCATCGGCATCCCGATCAACCAGACGCCGGCCGAGCGGCACATCATCACGCGCAAGCTGGGCGCGTTCAAGACGTCCATGCTCCAGGACATCGAGGCCGGCAAACCGGTGGAGCTGGATGCGCTGGTCACTGCCGTCAAGGAGCTCGGCGAGCTCACGCAGGTACCCACGCCGTTCACCAATGCGCTGCTGGGACTTGCGCGGCTGCAGGCGCAGGTCAAGGGCCTTTATTAGGGCCGGTTAACACGACCTTCTTTCCCCAACCCCGTTTTTCAGGAGACAACATGAAACACATAGGCGTCATTGGCGCATCCGGCCTGATGGGCCATGGCATTGCGAAAAACCTGCAGGCCAAGGGCTTTGAGGTGAGCCTGACCGTTCACCGCAACAAGGATCGCGTGGCCGACCTGCTGGCCGCCGGCGCCAAACAGGCCGCCAGCGCGGCTGAGCTGGGCGGCTGCGACGCCGTGGTGATCTGCGTGACCGGCTCGCCGCAGGTGGAAGAAGTCTTGCTGGGCGCCAACGGCGTGTTGTCCAAGGCCAAGGCCGGCCTGATCGTGATCGACACCTCCACCAGCGAACCTGAATCGACACGCCGCCTGGCCGCCCTGTGCGCGCAACACAGCGCCACGCTGGTCGATGCGCCGCTGGCGCGCACGCCGGTCGAGGCCGAACTCGGCAAACTCAACACCATGGTGGGCGCCGAGCAGGCGGTGTTCGACAAGATCCGTCCGGTGCTGGCGGCCTACTGCGAAAACATCTTCCATGTGGGCGGCCCCAGCGCCGGCCACGTCATCAAGCTGCTCAACAACTTCATCGGCCAGGCGATCTGCACGGCCACGGCCGAGGCCTTTGCCGTCGGCGCGCTGGCGGGCATTCAGCCGCAAAAGCTGGTGGATGTGATTTCAGCCGGTGCGGTGAACTCCGGCCTCTTCCAGGCCATGGCCAAAACCCTGGGCGGCGACTTTGCGGGCATCAAGTTCGAGCTGGACAACGCGCGCAAGGATTTGCGCTACTACACGCACCTGGCCGAGATGGTGAACGTGCCCTCTTACGTCGGCGAAGCGGTGCACCAGAGCCTGGCCACTGCCAGCGCGCTGGGCCACGGCAAGGAGTTTGTGCCGGCGCTGGTGAAGGCGCAGGAAAAAATCACCGGCGCGAAGATCGCGCCGCGCTGAGCTGAAGAGCCAGAGCCGCGCCTAGAGCGGCTTGGCGTACACCACAAAACCCGAGTTCTCCGCCACCTGGTCATACAAGCGCATGGCCGTGGCGTTGGTCTTGTGGGTTTGCCAATAAACGCGGGTAGAGCCGTCAGCCTGCGCCTGCTCGTACACCGCTTCAATCAGGGCCTTGCCAACACCCTTGCCGCGCACGGATTCGGCGGTGAACAAGTCCTGCAAATAGCAGACGGGACCGATGCGCGTGGTGCTGCGGTGATAGAGGTAATGCGTCAGCCCCACCAGCTCGCCGCCGGACTCGGCCACCAGTGCGTGCACCGGCTCATAAACATCAAAAAACCGCGTCCAGGTCATGGCCGTGATGTCGCCGGACAGGGCGGTGGGGCCAAAGCGCCCGTAGAACTTGTTGTAGCCCGCCCAGAGTGGGAGCCAGGCCTCGAAATCGTCCGGTTGCACAGGACGTACGGTGACGGGAAGCGATGCTGTCATGGTGATTCCGGTTTATTCAGGCCATTGCTCGTCGGGCTTCACGGTGCCTGGCTTGCCGCGCTTTTTGCGCACGACCACCGTGCGCGCCAGCTTGTCATGCCAGCCCTGCTTGCGCGCGTCAAAACCCACCCAGAAGAGGCCCAGGCACAGCGGAATCGCCGAGACAAAGTAGCCGAGGTAGCGGACGATGAGCTGCGTGGCGCCCGGGTTGTTGCCGGTGTTGGCGTCGACGATGCGCACGCCGACGGCCATCTTGCCCGGCGTCGCCTGGCGCGCCAGCCAGAACCAGACCACGGCAATCGCGGGCAACACCCACGAGATCAGGAAATCGGCCGGGCCCTGCACAAAGTCTGTGCTGTCCCAGTACTGGCTGCCGTAGATCGCCGTCAGCACCGGGTAGATCAACACACCCAGGATGATGGTGTCGATGATGGACGCCCAGACACGAATCCAGAAACCGGCGTATTCCACTTGTGAGGATTCCATGTGTGTGCTCCCTTGTGGCAAAAAATCGTTCTTCTTTAGTCAGCCTGGACTGGAACACGCGGGGCTACGGCGCACATCAGCTCGTAACCCACGGTGCCGCCGGCTTGCGCGACTTCATCGATCGGCATCAGGGCGCCGCTGGAGGCCTTGCCCCACAGCGTGACTTCGGTGCCTATGCCCGCCGCCGGCGTGGGCGTGAGGTCGACGGTGAGCATGTCCATGCTGACCCGCCCCACCATGCGGGTGCGCACGCCGCCCACCAACATGGGCGTGCCGGTGCTGCAGTGGCGCGGGTAGCCGTCGCCGTAGCCGCAGGCGACGATGCCGATGCGCAGCGGGCCGTCGGCGGTGAAGCTGGAGCCGTAGCCCACGGTGTCGCCGGCCTTGAGCTCCTGAACGCTGATGATTTTTGCCGACAGCGTCATGGTGGGCTGCAAATCCCACTGGGCCGCACTGTGCTCGGGGAAGTCGGGCGCACTGCCGTACACCAGGATGCCGGGCCGCACCCAGTCGGAGCGGCCGGCCAGCACATCGCCATGGCGCAGGCTGGCGGCGCTGTTGCTGAGGGTGCGCTCGCCTGGCAGGTCGTGCGTGACGGCGTCAAAGGCCTTGAGCGCCGCGGCGATGCCCTTGGGGCCGTCGGCATCACTGAAGTGCGTCATCAGCGAAATTTCATCGACCTGCGGCAACGCGTTCAGGCGCGTCCAGGCGGCGCGGTAGCGCTCGGGGGTAAACCCGAGCCGGTTCATGCCCGAGTTCATCTTGAGGAACACGCGGTGCGGCAGCTGCGTCTTGTGGGCTGCCAGCATGTCGATCTGCTCGTTGCAATGAATCGTGTGCCACAGGCCCAGGCGCGAGCACAGCTCCAGGTCACGCGCGTCAAAACAGCCTTCGAGCAACAAAATGGGGCCGCGCCAGTCCAGCGCGCGCAGGCGCTGCGCCTCGGCCAGGTCCAGCAGGGCAAAACCGTCGGCGCTGCGCAGCGGGTCGAAGACGCGCTCGATGCCGTGGCCGTAGGCATTGGCTTTGACGACCGCCCAGACCTTGGCATCGGGCGCGGCGGCGCGGGCGCGGGACAGGTTGTGGGCAAGCGCTTCGGTGTGGATGGTGGCGAGGATGGGACGTGGCATGGCGCAATGAAGGGTTGTTTACTGGCTGCCGGCGGTCAGGCGCTCAATCCTTCCCGCCGGGTGATATCGAGGGTCTTTAGGCATTCTGGCATCGGGGCCCATGCTATAAACCGGAATCGTCTGGAGACATTCACCCATATCTTGCCGCATCAGATTTGCTGATGTACTGATGCAGTGACAACAACAGTTTAATGAAGCGCGGTTTTTACACCATCATGGCAGCCCAGTTTTTCAGCTCGCTGGCTGATAACGCGCTGTTTGTAGCCGCCGTGGAGCTGCTCAAAACCAGCGGGGCGCCCAAGTGGCAGCCGGCGGCGCTGGTGCCCATGTTTGCCTTGTTTTATGTGGTGCTGGCCCCCTTCGTGGGGGCTTTTGCCGATGCCCGGCCCAAGGGCAACGTCATGTTTGTCAGCAACGCCATCAAGGTGGTGGGCTGCCTGATGATGCTGTTCGGCTCGCACCCCCTGCTGGCCTACGCCATCGTCGGGCTCGGGGCCGCCGCCTATTCGCCGGCCAAGTACGGCATCCTGACCGAGCTCCTGCCGGCCTCGCAGCTCGTCAAGGCCAACGGCTGGATCGAGGGCCTGACGATTTCCTCCATCATCCTGGGTGTGCTGCTGGGCGGCCAACTGGTCGGGCATTCGGTGTCGTCGATGCTGCTGTCGTTTGATTTCCCGGTCATCACCACCGGCATCGACACCGCGCCTGAAGCCGCAATTGCGGTGCTGATCCTGCTGTACGCCATTGCCGCGTGGTTCAACACCCGCATTCCCGACACCGGCGTGGAGATGCGGCCCATGCCGCGCAACAAGCTGGAGCTACTGCCGGATTTCTGGAACTGCAACTCGGCGCTGTGGCGCGACAAGCTCGGGCAGATTTCGCTGGCCACCACCACCCTGTTCTGGGGCGTGTCGGGCAACCTGCGCTACATCGTGCTGGCCTGGAGCGCCGCGGCGCTGGGCTACAGCACCACGCAGGCATCTTCTTTGGTGGGCGTGGTGGCCATCGGCACCGCGGTGGGTGCGGTGCTGGCCTCCATGCGCATGCGGCTGGACCAGGCCACCAGTGTGATGCCGCTGGGCATTGCCATGGGCCTGCTGGTCATTTTGATGAACTTCATCGGCAATGTCTGGGTGGCGGCGCCCTTCCTGATTTTGCTGGGCGGACTGGGCGGCTTCCTGGTGGTGCCCATGAATGCCCTGCTGCAGCACCGCGGCCACAACCTCATGGGCGCGGGCCGCTCGATTGCCGTGCAGAATTTCAATGAACAGGCCTGCATCTTGAGCCTGGGCGCTTTCTACAGCCTGTCCACCGGATTGGGCCTGTCGGCCTTTGGCGCCATCACCGCCTTCGGCATTGTGGTGGCCGGCTTTATGTGGCTGATCCAGCGCTGGCACAAGAGCAACACCGTCAAATACAAAGAGCAGGTCGACCACCTGCTGAACATCGCCCGCAGCGATAAATCGCACTGATGCAGGTGGATGCGATATACGGTGCCGCTGCACGCGACACCTCCAAAGCCGTTCTGGCGCTCACACTCAATGCCTTTGTCTGGGGCGTCTCCTGGTGGCCGCTGCGCGAGCTGCACAGCCACGGCCTGCACCCGCTGTGGGCCACGGCGCTGGTCTATGCGGTCGTCGTGACCGGCCTGCTGACCTTGCGCCCTGCCGCCTGGCGCGGGTTTTTGGCGCATCCGCAACTCTGGTTCCTCGCGGCGGCCTCGGGCCTGACCAACGTCGGCTTCAACTGGGCCGTGACCGTGGGCGATGTGGTGCGCGTGGTGCTGCTCTTTTATCTGATGCCCGCGTGGTCGGTGCTGGTGGCCTGGGTGATGCTGGGTGAAAAGCCTTCGGCCGCGTCACTGCTGCGCCTGCTGCTGGCCATGGCCGGCGTGCTGATCGTGCTGAAAGCGCCCGAGTCGCCCTGGCCGGTGCCGCAGGGCGCCGCCGACTGGCTGGCCATCATGGGCGGCTTCAGTTTTGCCGTGACCAATTCGGTGCTGCGCAAGTACAACCACACGCCCAGCGAGTCGCGCATGCTGGCCATGTTTGGCGGCAGCGGCCTGATGGCGGCAGCCGCCGCGCTGGTGGGCATGACGCAAGCCGTGGTGCCCGGGCCGGCACTGGCCGCCGCCGGCATCCCCATCGTGCTGGGCCTCAGCGTCGCCTTCATGGCCAGCAACGCCGGACTGCAGTACGGCGCAGCGCGGCTGGCCGCAGGCACCACGGCCATCGTGATGCTGACCGAGATCCTCTTTGCCAGTTTGTCGTCGGCCGCGATGGGCGCCGCTGAACTCACGCCGCGCGTACTGATAGGCGGCAGCTTGATCGTGCTGGCCGCGGTGCTGGCGGCCATCGCGCCCAACGCGAAGTCGCATTAGCGTCCCGCCGAGACATTCCCCCATTGACCGCACCGGCCCGCCGTGGTCCGATAGCGCCTTTGCAGACAGACACCAGGAGTCACACATGAGCGCAGAAAAAACCGTTTACAGCTTCCAGGCCAAAGACATCACCGGCAAAGACGTCGCCCTGGATGCCTTCAAAGGCAAGGTGATGCTGATCGTCAACACCGCCAGCAAATGCGGCTTCACGCCCCAGTTCGCCGGGCTGGAGGAGCTGTACAAACAATACGCCGGCAAAGGCCTGGCGGTGCTGGGCTTTCCCAGCAACCAGTTTCTCTCGCAAGACCCGGGCAGCGACGACGAGATCGCCGAGTTCTGCCAGGTCAACTACGGCGTGAGCTTCCCGATGATGTCCAAAATCGACGTCAACGGCCCCGGCGCGCACCCGCTGTACCAGTGGCTCGCGGCCGAAGCGCCCGGCCTGCTCGGCATCAAGTCCATCAAGTGGAACTTCACCAAGTTCCTGGTCGGCAAAGACGGCAAAGTCATACGGCGCTACGCCCCCAACGACAAGCCGGCCGACCTGGCCAAAGACATCGAAGCGGCGCTGGCAGCCTGAACGCCTGCGCGACGGGTCCGGATCAAAAATTTAAGCAAGAAGTGGCTGCAGCCCAGGCTCAGTCTGGGCATACAGCTATTGAATTAATAGCAACCCATCAGCACTCGCGCGACTTCATCACACGCAGATAGTCCGCCAGCGTACGCCCCGCCTCGTGGCCGACCCGTGCATCGAGCACGTTCACCGACGTCATGCGGTCCACGCGAAAGTTGCGAAAGTCTTCACGCACTTCGCACCAGGCACCCAGCGTCCAGACGCTGCCCCAATAAAAGCAACCCAGCGGCCACAGCACGCGGCGGGTCTCGCGCTCCTCAACATCGCGGTAATGCACCTCGACCTTGCAACGCGCGTGCACCGCTTCGCGCAACAGCTGCAGGCTGCGCTGCGTCGCAGTGTCCGGCGCGATCACCACCGCATACAACGGCACGCCTTCGGCCGCCGCACGCGCCGCCGGCGGCAGCACCGAAAAAATCTTGCCCCACGCCGCCTCCGCATCACCCGCCATCGCCGGGTCCAGCCAGGCCTGCGCCAGCCGCACCGAAGCCGCCAGCGCATTGGCCTCCGCCTGCGTGAACATCAGCGGCGGCAAATCAAAACCCGCGCCCAACCGGTAACCCACACCCGTCTCACCCTCAATCGGCACGCCCTGATGCTGCAGGTCGGCCACGTCGCGGTAGATGGTGCGCTCCGACACCTCCAGCCGCTTGGCCAGGAATTCAGCCGTGCTCAAACGCCGGCCACGGATCAGCTGGACAAGATGGAAGAGGCGGTCGGCGCGGCGCATGGTGGGTTTGGTGGGTTGGAGGAGTGCAGCTTACCGCGTACCGAATGGCCGGACATGTGCCTGACGCCGCCAATGCGCGGGCCTTGAAAAAAGACGTTAAGGTACGAAGAATGCAGCATCGCCTGAGTGGCGGCGCCCCTAACGTCAGAAACAAACATGGGCCAGAAGCTTTCCCCGCCAGAACTTGCTCTTTATCGGGCCGTGGATGAGGTGCCCCATTACATAGGGGACCCAGTTGGTGTCTCGGGTGTACCAGAGGCTCGTGACGAGTATCAAGGTTACTTGCCTCAGGTGTTCGAACTTCTCCAGGAAAAGCAGAGCGCAGAAACCATTGCAAACTACCTGGGCATGGTTGCGACCGAACGGATGGGCTTGTCCGTGTGCAAAGAACACGCCTGCATGTTGCTCAACTTCTTCTTGATGGGAAGGCCGTTATCTATGAACAGCATGCTCAGCCGGAGTAGCCCTTGACACAACCAGTCTCCCAAAGCGTGCAGCAGGTCAGGCAATCTGTTGCGTCAATGAAAGCCTCCCTGAAGAACGCCGGGCCTGACGTTGATGAAAGAAAAAAGGCCCTCCTGGAAGATCTCATTGCTGAAGGAGAGAGGTTCATCGAAACGTCCAAACAGTTTCCTGCGATGAACAGGGAGGCCGTTACGTCCAAGCTCTCGCTCCAGGTCAGCGGCAGGCGTATTGGCGGAGTTCTGAAGAAACTGGGAATTGGCGTAGTGATCTCCCTGCTTGTCGGCATCACCTGGAAATTCCTTTCGCAGGTTTTCGGCACTTGACATGACTTCCAATATGGTGGAATACTGATTCCACCATGAAAGAACCTCTTCTCGACCTCAACCAGCGCATCGCCGAACGCGTGCGCGAGCTGCGCGCGGCCAGGGGCTTGTCGCTCGAAATGCTGGCCGCCCACAGCGGCGTGAGCCGCTCGATGATCTCGCTGATCGAGCGCGGTGAAAGCAGCCCCACCGCCGTGGTGCTGGAAAAGCTTGCCACGGCCTTGGGCGTGATGCTGGCTTCGCTGTTCGAGACGCCCGCTGCCCAAACGCCCGTCAGCCCCATCAGCCCTGTATCGCGGCGTGCAGATCAGGTGCAGTGGCAAGACCCGGCATCGGGCTACCTGCGGCGCAACATCTCGCCGCCTGGCGTGCCGCAGCCTATGCAGATTGTGGAAGTGCACTTTCCGCCGGGTGGGCGCGTGGCGTTTGAGACCGGCGTGCGTGACGCGCGCGTGCACCAGCAGGTGTGGGTGCTGGAAGGCGCGATCGACATCACGGTCGGCGATGCGCGCCACGCGCTGCGCGAAGGCGACTGCCTGGCGATGCAGCTGGACCGCCCCACCATGTTCCATAACCCGACTCGAAAACCTGCGCGCTATGCGGTGGTGATCGCGTCTGAACCTCACGCCAAACGATGAACACTTCTACAACTTCTACATCCACTTGGACCTTGCGGCGCCTGCACACAGTGTCCGAAGCGCAGATTGACCAGCTCGCCGACGTGCTGACCGACTGCGTCGAAGGCGGCGCGTCAGTCAGCTTTATGCACCCGCTGACGCATGAGCGCGCCATCATCTTCTGGCGCGGCGTAGCGCAAGGCGTGGCGGCGGGTGAGCGTGCACTGCTGGTGGCCGAAGACGCGCAAGGCATTTGCGGTACGGTGCAACTGGTGCTGGCCCAGCCTGAAAATCAGCCGCACCGCGCCGACCTGGCCAAGATGCTGGTGCACCGCCGCATGCGCCGCCAGGGCCTGGGCGAGGCCTTGATGCGCGCCGCTGAAAACCTGGCGCGCGATGGCGGCAAAACGCTGCTGGTGCTGGACACCATCACCGGCAGCACGGCCGCCCGGCTTTACGAGCGCCTGGGCTGGCAGCGTGTGGGTGAGATCCCGGACTACGCGCTGATGCCGCAGGGCGGGCTGCGCGGGACGACGGTGTTTTATCGCCGGCTGGCTTGACCCCAATCTCCGGCAAAATTTAAGCAAAATAGGCCTCTAGCCCAATAAGCACCTTGGCTATACGCTATCAAATTAGTAGCGTCATGCAATCAGACTTGCTTGTCGTGACGAGGCTGCGCCCGTAGCCTGCGCTGCGGGTGTTCCGGACGACCTGGAGCCGGTCTCCAGACCGAGCGCCTTCAAGTCGGCCCGCATCGCACGCGCAATCAGGCGCATGTCGTGGTCGCTGATATCAAAGAGCCCGAAGCGAAACTTGTAGCCCCAGCGCTGCGGGTCTTCGACAAAGTCGAACTGCTCGAGCAAGGGCAGGATGGACGCTTCCTCTGCCGCGACATACGCCACGTCACGGCGGAACGGCGTGAAGCCGCCGCCCGCGTCGAAGACGTAGGGCTCGCCTGCCTGCACGATGCCCAGCGAGACAAATTTCTGCAGCCTGTCGCCGCCGCCCATGCGCTGCGTGGGCGCGTAGTACGCCACCAGGTCGCCCGGCGATACGCGCTGCAGTGGCGCGCGCTTGCCGTGGCAAACCTGCATAAAGCCGTTAAGCGGTTCAGCACACCCGCGCCGCGCATGCTCGGCGCTCGCGACGGCAATCCAGTTCCTGCGGCTCATGCCAGCGCGTGCAAGCCGACGCGGTTGCCGTCCAGGTCAAGAATGTGCGCAAAGAAACCCATGCCGGGCGGCAGCGCCTGGCGCTGCAGGGCGATCTTGCCGCCGGCCTTCACTGCGCGCGCCAGTGCCGCATCGAGTGAGGGCGAAGCATCGAGGTAGACCAGTGTGCCGGCGGCGGCGGGTGTGGCGGCCGTGGGCCCTGCGATCAGCGCGCCGCCAACGCCGGCGTCAGCGCCCTCACCTTCCTGGTAAGGAAACACCGCGCCTTCCGACGGGCCCATGGGCTCGCGGCGCAGCTTGCAGCTCAGCACGGCTTCGTAAAAGGCCTGGGCTTTGTCCAGCTGGGTGCTGGGGATTTCAAACCAGGTGATGGCGTTTTTCATGGAAGGCTCCCTTTGTGTGAAAGAAGCCTTGATGGTGCGGGGAGCCTCCTGACAACGTAGTGTCAGTAGCCTGGCAGAGCGCTTGGTGGGGGCTTAGTTGAGCGAAGCGTCCAGGACTTCCACCCAGTGCCGCACCGGTGTCGCCGTGCCACTTTGCAGATGGGTGATGCAGCCGATGTTGGCGGAGATGATGGTTTCGGGTGCGGTGGCCTGGAGGTTGCCGAGCTTGCGGTCGCGCAGCTGGTAGGCAATGTCGGGTTGCAGCACCGAGTAAGTGCCGGCCGAGCCGCAGCACAGGTGCGATTCGCTGGAGGCCAGCTTCACGTCGAATCCCAGCGCATTCATCAGCGTCTCGACCCCGCCGCGCAGCTGCTGGCCGTGCTGCAGCGTGCACGGCGGATGGAACACCATCGCCCCGGCCTGCGCCTTGACTTTGCCCTGCAATTCGCCGACCAGCTCGGGCATCAACTCGCTCAAGTCGCGTGTGAGTTCGCTGATGCGCGCGGCCTTGGCCGCATAGGCCGGGTCGTCTTTCAGGATGTGGCCGTAGTCCTTGACGGTGACGCCGCAGCCCGATGCATTCATGACGATGGCCTCCACACCTTCGCCTTGCACATGCGGCCACCACGCGTCGATGTTGCGGCGCATCTCGGCCTTGCCGCCGTCCTGGTCGTTGAGGTGGAATTTCACCGCGCCGCAGCAACCAGCCTTGGGCGCGATGACGGTCTGGATGCCTGCGGCGTCCAGCACGCGCGCGGTTGCGGCGTTGATGTTGGGCATCATCGCCGGCTGCACGCAGCCTTCGAGCATCAGCATCTTGCGGGCATGCGTGCGCTGTGGCCAGGCGCCTGCCGCCTGTTTGGCCGGCACCTTGTTCTGCAGCGCTGAAGGCAGCAAGCCGCGCACGGCCTGGCCGGCTTTCATCGCAGGCGCAAACAGCGGCGACGGCAGGCCTTCCTTGAGCGCCCAGCGCAGGGCCTTTTCACCGGCCGGGCGCGGCACGCGCTCGTCAACCAGCTTGCGGCCGATGTCGACCAGGTGGCCGTATTCGACGCCGCTGGGGCAGGTGCTTTCGCAGTTGCGGCAGGTGAGGCACCGGTCCAGGTGCATCTGCGTCTTGCGTGTGGGCGCTTCGCCTTCGAGTACCTGCTTGATGAGGTAGATGCGGCCGCGCGGGCCGTCAAGCTCGTCGCCCAGCAATTGGTAGGTGGGGCAGGTGGCGGTGCAAAAACCGCAATGCACACACTTGCGCAAAATGGCTTCGGCCTCGAGGCCGTCGGCGGTGTTTTTGAATTCGGGGGCGAGATGGGTTTGCATGGTGTCAGGGCGCGTCTTTGAATGCCAGGGCGAGTGCCTTGCGCCGGGCGGCGCGGCGGAAATCCGCAAACAGGGGCGGCAGCGACAAGGCCAGCAGCATCAGCGCCAGCGGCACCACCCAGATAAAACCGATGTACTTGAACCCGGCCGCGCCCACCAGGCCGCCCGCGACAAACATCGCCAGCAAGGTGCCGAACAGCCGCAGCTTGATGCGGTTGGCCCGCACACGCGATTCGGGTGGGCTGGCCGTGCGGTTCCAGTAAAACATCTTGCCGAGTTCAATGCCCAGGTCGGTGATGACGCCTGTCATGTGGGTGGTGCGGATTTGTGAGGAAGATATCTTGCTGACCAGCGCGTTTTGCAGGCCCATGGTGAAGGCCAGCACCAACACCGTCAGCGGCACGGCGAACGGGGTCTGGCGGCCCAGCGTTGCGCCCAGCAGCCCGAACACCAGCATCAACGCGGCCTCCAGCAGCAAGGGCAGCGCGTATTCGCTGCGCAGATGATGCTGTCGCGCCCAGTTCACCAGCACGGCCGTCACCGCGGCGCCGGTGGTGAAAGCCAGCAGTGCGCCGACGGCGCCCAGCACCAGCGTCATGTTGCCCAGCACCAGGTTGTCGGCCAGCATGGAGGCAAACCCCGTCATGTGGGAGGTGTACATGCCGACCACCAGAATGCCGCCCGCGTTGATGGCACCGGCGTTGAAGGCCAGCAAACCGCCGAGGAGCCGGTTCATATACGGCGTGCGGTGTTGCCCGGTGAGGTGGCGAAGGCGGCGCATGGTTTGCCCTACCAGCCCGCGTACATGCGGCCTGGGTTGAACACGCCCGCCGGGTCAAACTGCTTTTTGAGTTCGCGGTGGATGCGGTCCAGCGGGGGCTTGAGCGCGGAAAACACCGGAACGGATTTGGTTGCCGAGCGAAACAGCGTGGCGTGGCCCGAGGCTTGTGCCGCCGCTTCACGGATGAGCGCCGCATCGCCATCAGGCCGTTTGACCCAGCGCTGCGCACCGCCCCACTCCACCAGCGTCTCGCCCAGGTTGAGCGGCGGCGCGGTGTCGGGCACGCTGAGCCGCCAGAGCGACTCGTCACCTTGCAGCGCAAAGAAGGGCTGGGCCTGCTCGCGCAACGCTGCCCAGTGACGGGCTGCGTCGCTGTCCAGAATTTCCCCGCCCATGGATTTTTGCGCGGCGGCCACAGCGGCTTTCGCGCCGCGCAGGCGAACATACAAACGGCCTTCCCGCCAGCAAGAGGCGTTCACAGGCAAAGGCATGGCGCCCCAGCGGTTGAGTTGCTGCAGGGCTGCCGCCTCGTCCATCTCAAACACCAGCGTGGCCTCCATGGGAGCGACGGGCAATACCTTGAGCGAGACTTCCAGCAACACGCCCAGCGTGCCGAGCGAGCCGGCCATCAGGCGCGAGACGTCATAGCCGGCTACGTTCTTCATCACCTGACCGCCGAAGACGAGACGCTCGCCCTTGCCGTTGAGCAGCACCACGCCCAGCATGTAGTCGCGCACGGCGCCCACGCTGCTGCGGGCCGGGCCATTCAGGCCGCTGGCGACCATGCCACCCACCGTGGCGCGCGCGCCCGCCTCGCCGAAATGCGGCGGCTCAAACGGCAGGCATTGGCCTTGTGCGGCGAGCAGCGCCTCCAGCTCGGCCAGCGGGGTGCCGGCGCGCACGGTGACGACAAGTTCGCTGGGCTCGTAGCTCACGATGCCGGCATACGCCGCCATGTCGAGCATGTCGCCCTGGAGGGCTTGCCCATAGAAGTCTTTGCTGCCGCCGCCGCGTATGCGCAGGGGCGTGCCGGCGGCCGCGGCGCTTTGCACGCGGGCCGCCATGGAAGCGATCACATCATCAGTCTCTGTAGCCATGTGCCCGATGGTACGCGCCCCGCCTTGCCGGGTGTTTGATCTTTTTGCACGCAGCCTGTTCGGTTTTTTGCAGCGGCCTGCGCCGCAAGCCGTCAGTCGATGAAGAAATTGACGGGCAGGCCGGGCACATCGACCTGCATCGAGAACACGCAGCCCGACTCCGGGTAGGCCGCAAGCTCACCCGCGGGCCGGTTGTAGCGCGCCGTGGTGATGTAAAGCGTTTTCAGGTCGTCGCCGCCAAAGCAGGGCATGGTGGGGCACAGCGCCGGCACGGGGATGTCGGCCAGCAACTCGCCTGCGGGCGACAGCTTCAGAAGCCGCCCGCCTTCAAACATCGCCACCCAATAGTTGCCCTGAATATCCACCGCCGCACCGTCGGGCCGCCCGCCGTAGCCGGGCATGCCGAACTGCCAGCCCGCGGGCTTGCCGGGCCACTGGTGGAACACGCGGCGGTTTGTCATGGCGTTGCTGTCAGGGTCCCAGTTCCAGGCGTTCGTGGTGTGTGTGGGCGTGTCGGTCCAGTACACCGTGGCCGCGTCGGGCGACCAGGCCAGGCCGTTGGCGATGATGGCATCGCCCGCCTTGCGCTCCACCACCGGTGCAAGGCTGCTGCGGCAGTCGATGGAAAACAGCTCGGCGAGGGATTTGTCGCGCGGCTCGTACATGGTGCCGGCCCAGAAGCGCCCGACGGGATCGGCCTTGCCGTCGTTAAAGCGGGTGGTGGCCGTGTCGTGGCCGGCTTTCATCAGGGGCTGCAGCTCGGCGCCCCACTCGCGGGCGCGGTAAATGCCGTCGCGCAGCGCAATCACCAGCCCGCTACTGTCGCTGCCCGTGCGTGCCGGCGCAATGCTGCCGGGCTCGGACGGCATGGCCCAGCTGTCGACCGTGCCCATGAAGACGTTGCAGCGGTGGACCTGCTTGCCCGGAATGTCGACCCAGTAGAGCATGTTCTCGTCGGGATGCCAGAACGGCGACTCGCCGAGTTCGCTGGGCTGGGAGACAACGGTTTGCCAGGTCATGGAGCTTCCTTGGGATGCTGTGTGGATCAGCGCCCAAGGTTAGCACCGGCAGCCGCCCGGCGCATCTGTATGCTCGTTTGCTATTTTTTTGATAGCTACAAGTCCATGCAGGAATTGGGCTGGAGGCCTTTTTTACTTATAACTTGGCTACGGTGTGACGGTGAACGTGCGGGTGACCTGCACGCCGCCGGCGCTGCGGTAGGCCACGGTGAAGGTGGTGGGGCCGGCAAATTCCAGGCGGCCGTTGCCGGGGTTGGCGGCGGCGCCCTTTTGCACCGGCAGCGACATCAGCACAAAGGTGCCGGGCGTGGTCGCCATCAGCTGCAGGGTTTCCCGGTCGCCGTTGCTGCCCGCCACCTGCACCGGGGCCATGGGTTGGCCTGCGCGTGCGGAATCAGTGACGGTAAAACTCACCGGCAAAATCGACGGCGATGCAGTGCACGCGGCCGAAGGTGAAATAGTGACGGTGGTGTTGCAGGTCAGGTTGGCGCTGACGCTAGAGGGCCCCGCGCTGCCGGAGGCCGGAATCACGGTGCTCAGGTTCACAACGCTTCCTGGCGTGCCGGAGAAAGTCGCCGACCCTACGCCAAGCGCGGTCACCGGCGTGGCGGCTCCTGGTGCTATGCAGGAGGTCACGACCGCAGGCGGCGACAAAATGGTCGCAGGCGGGAACGCCGGGTGGGTGAAGTTGCACGAACCGTTACCGGCCGGCGCGCAATTGTTGGTGACGAACAAGGTGTAGGGCTTGTTGGCCGATACGCTGGCCGAGCCCGTGACGAGGCACGTGCCGGGCACACCGGCATAGCTGATGGACGCCGGGGAAACCTGCAGGCCGGGCGGCGTGCCGGCCGATGTGCGGAAGGGGTTGTCGCCGTTAAAGCCGCTGATGCGCCACTGCCCGTTCTGGCCGGCGCCCAGGCCCGAGATCAGCACCGAGGCGCGTCCGCGCTCCAGCTGCGGCTGAAAGTTGGCCAGGTCGATGAAGCGCTTTTCCCAGGCGAAGTCGATGACGGACACATCGGGGCCGCATTGCATCTGCCGGTCCAGCACGCGGATCTGCGTCTGCTTTTGCACGTTGGCGTCGCGCATGATGTCGTTGATCAGCACGCTGTAACCGATGAGGGCCGGGTCCAGCCGCTGCTGGATCAGCGCCACATTGCCTTGTTCATAAGCGCGCAGGAAATCGTCGAGCGCACGCTGCGCCGGGGAATTGGGCGTGCACTGTGCGGAGATGGCCGGGTTGCCCTGGCTGCTGGTGCCGCCCGAGCGCTGGTTTTGCTCCTGGCGTGCGCGCAGGCGTGTGGCCTGGTTGCCCTGCGCCTCCTGCTTGAGCGTGTCGATGGCGGCGTCGCTGGCGCGCGCCGGGTAGAGCGCGGCCGGGGCCTGCGCCAGCAACTGGGGAAGCTGGTCACGCGCACCGGCGCGGCCTGTTTGCCCCGACTGCAGGAAGACGCTGCCGCTGGCGGTCTCCAGCGCGGTTTCGCCGCTGTAGACGCGGTCGTAGGTGCCGGCCTCGGCGCCCTCTTCGGCGATCACGGTTTCATGGTCGGTGCCGCGTATGCCGACGGTCGCAGTCGGTGTGATGACCTGGTAGTTGCGCGGCGAGGTCTTGCCGATCCAGCCGGTGATGGAGCGCAGCGCGCCGCGCAGCAGGTGCAGGCTGACGGTGTCCTTGTCGGTTCCGCTGATCTGGTACTTCTCAATCTTCACCCGCGACAGCGGCCGCACGGCCAGCACGCCCGAGTCGTCGGTCAGCAATATCACTTCGCCGGCAGCGCCGGTGGCGACGGTCTCGCCTTCAATCACGCGCTCGCCCTTGTTGGCGGTGCGCGGCTGGCCGTCGCGGTTGATGATGCTGGCTTCGCCGCTGACGGTGTCGATGTTGCCCGCCGCCCAGGCGCCGGCGCACAGCCCCATCGCCAGTGCCAATACAAGTGTGTGGAGTTTCATGGTCAATTGCCTGTGCTGTGAGCGCATGGGGGTTGTCTCAGTGTGAACGGATTGTCGATGACTGCGCGGGCTCACCATTGGTAAGTCCCCTGCATGCCGACGACACGTTCATCGGCCTGGAACAGCACGTCGCCGTGGTTGCGGTAGTTCAGGCGGGCATAGGTCTTGAGCGACCACTGCCGGCTGAGCGTGTAGGCCCAGTCCAGCGTCAGGCTGCGGGTGACCAGTGTGGGCATGCCGGCCAGGGGCTGGGTGGTGCTGAGCCGCTGCACGCCTGCCGACAGGATGCCGTAGTGCTGGGTCTGCCAGTTGAAGTTCAGGCCGACGGCGCGGTTGCGCACCTCGGTGCCGGCGGCCAGCAGCCGCTGGTTTTGGCCGGAGGCAAACAGCTGCGTGGACAGCGTCCAGCGCGGCACGCCTTCCACCGTTTCGCTGTCGCTGAAAAAGCGGCCCAGCCCGAGCTGCCACTGGCGCGATTCGCTGTCGGACTGCGGCGTGGCCGGGCTGCGCGAACGCCCTGTGCCGGTGCCGAGCTGCGCGTTCCACTCGCCGAAGGCATAAGAGGCGCTGTACAGCGTCTGGTCGTTGTGGGTCTTGTTGCCGAATCCGTCCTTGCCGGTGTTGCGTGTGTCCGAAAGGCTCAGCATCAGGCCCGGTAACGCCGCAACGTTGTAGCTGAGCCGGTTGGTCAGGCTGTCGAGCTCGTTGCTGGCCGCCGGGAAAAACGCGGTGGCGGCCAGCCTTGTCAGCGCATGGCGCAGGTCGCTGCTCCAGGTGAGTTCGGGCGAAATCAGCCAGTCACCGCCCGCATACCACTCGCGCACGCCGGGCGCCACCGTCTGCGCCAGCGAGGCAAAGCCGGTAGAAAGGTCGTGATAGCCGGCGCGCACGCCCAGGCTGTCCCAGCGATAGCTGGTGTCGGCAGTGAAGGCATTGCCCGAGCCCGTGGTGGCGGGGCCCGCCACGCCGGCGACGGGCCCGAAGCCGGGACCGCCCAGGCTCACGTCTTGCTGGCTGCTGCGCGCGGCTTCCACTGAAAGCTGGCCGCGTTGCGTCAGGTACTTGCCGCCCAGGCTAGCCGCAGTGCCGCCCAGCGCGGTAGAGCCCTGCGGCAACGAAGCTGAGCCGGTGCGGTCGCGCCAGCCCTGCAAGGTGACAAAGCCGCTGAGCTCTTCGTCGTATTGAAGCTCGGCCTTGCCGCCATAAACGTCGCGGGAGTAGCGGGTACGCGCGGCAAAGCCGTCCAGCGGCCGGATGCTGAGCAGAGACTCCCAGGTCTCGGTCACGGTGCCGGCAAAACCGGTGAAGGTGAGGCTGCCGGTTTGCCGCGCTGCCAGCAGGCCGCGCAGGCCGAGGTTGCTGCTCAGGCCCGAAAAGCCGGCCACCACGTCGCCCACGGCAATCTGGTAGCCCGGGCCGGCGCGCCCGCCCTGGAATGAATTGATCTGCGTGTCGTAGCGCGGCATGACGCCGCGGTCATTGCCCTGCGTGAGCACGCCCTGCAGGTAGGTCACATCGCCTTCCTCGGTGGTGCTTCGCACGTCGCCTTGAAAAGTGGCCCGGCCGAAGGTGCCCCTGGACAGCGGGCTGAGCGCCGGGTTGCCGCCGGGAATGCTGGCACTGTTGTGGTACACGTCGACCGTCATCGCGCCGTGAAACTCCAGCTGGCCCTCCCCGTTCACCCACACGGCCTGGCCCGTCTGCTGCTGCCACGCCTGCAGGACCTGCGCATTGGCGCCGGGCTCGACCGGCAAGGCGGAGGACGAAGCAGGCGGCAACTCGTTGGACGGCGCCGGCGCGGTGCCCGCCGTGACCGGCTGCGGCTCAGTCAGCTGAATGCCCTGGCTGCTCCGGCTGACTTCAGCCGGCAGCTGGACGCCGTCCGTCGCCGCCTGCGCCCAGCACTGGCTGACCGCCAAGGTCAGCAACGCGGGCACAAACGGCCCGGCCTTCTTCAACGTCCATGGTTTCCGATGCACATCCAGCTCCTCTTTATGTCAGCACTGCGGCTGACCCCTCATTGCCTACTCTTGTTGCCTGCTCTTGTTGCCTGCTCTTGTTGGCTGCTGCCAGCCCAATTTCTTTCACAACGCTGCCGTCACAACCCCGGAATCTTCTGGATCTTGGGCGGCGGTTTAGGTGCAGGCGTGCCGGCCGGCACCGGTGGCACGGGCACCGCCACCACGGCCGGCTTGGGTATCAAGGCCGCGAATTGCGGGTCGAACTGGGTGTCAAGCTTGTCAATGAATGCTGCGACGGCTGCCTTGTTTTTGTAGTCCGGGCTACCGGCCGTCAGGGCCTGGACTTCGCCATCGATACGGCGGTTCATGAGTACGGTCATACCCTGGCTGCAGGCCGCGTTGCCTTTGCATTGCGGCATCCACTCGTCACGGATGGCCTTCTCGCGCTCCACCCGGAAAGCCCGGGCATCAAATGGCGGCACCAGCGCGGCAGCCACGCCGGGCACAGCGCCCGGGGGTGGCTGGTTGTTGAGCACGACGTTGGCCCCGGCATTGCCCGCCGGCGGCATGACAACGGCCACGGGCTGGCTGGGCGGGGCACCCGGCACCAGGCCAGGGACGGCGCCCGGAATAGCTACCGGGGCAGGCGCCTGTTTGTTGAGTACCACGTCGGCGCCGGCATTGCCCGCGGGCGGCATGGCCACCACTGCAGGCCCCGTGGCGGGAGGCGGCGGCGTCACGGCAGCGATGCCGGGCTGTGTGGCGATGCGGGAGGGGGTGGCAGCCGGCAGCGCACCCATGGTCGGCAAGCCGGGCATGCCGATGCGGCCCGGCTGCGCGGGTGATGGAAGGGGTGGCCTTTGCAGCGCACCCTGCATGCCCTGCGCTCCCTGTACGCCCACCGGTGGTATTGCGCCCATGTTGACGCCAGGCGCGATGCCGACTCTGGCCTGGCCCGCTTCGCCTACGCCTGCATT
Source organism: Polaromonas sp. SP1 (assembly GCF_003711205.1). Taxonomy (NCBI): domain Bacteria; kingdom Pseudomonadati; phylum Pseudomonadota; class Betaproteobacteria; order Burkholderiales; family Comamonadaceae; genus Polaromonas; species Polaromonas sp. SP1. The sequence goes on from NZ_CP031013.1 coordinate 1,225,140, forward strand.
GGCCACGCCGGGGTTGATTTTGGGCAAGCCTTCAGGCGCCGTGAGAGCGCCTGTCCCAGAGGGTGGCGATGCCGGCTTGACCGCCGCCGCGCTGCCGCCTCCGGCCAGTGCGGAAGAGATCGCCGCCGCCCCCACGCCCTTGCCGGCGCCAACCGCCACAAAGCGGTCCGCATCCAGCACCGCCTTGTACTTGGGCCGCGTCGCTTCAGCCAGGCTCTTCATGCCGGCGAGATAGGCGTCCAGGCCTCTGAAGGGCACGTCCGGCACAGAGCCGATGACCAGCGTCTTGAGCAGGTTGCCTTCGGCGATTTTTTCGGTCTTGCGAATTTCATCAACCTTGGGCTTGCAGTCGTCTTGCTTGCAACGGCTTTTGGCGTCGGCATAGGCGTCGTCAAGCTGGTCCTGGGCCCGGGCCACCGAGATGTTCTGGTTGTCGCGGGTCTGTTTCTGCTTCGCCTTTTCCGTGGCGAGTGCTTTGGCCGGCAGCGTTTGCAGGAAGCTGCGGGCATCCTGCATGGCCCATGCCAGCGCACCGCTCATGGCCTCGTTCACATTGCCTTTGTCGGCCTTGACCTTTTCCAGCAGCGACATGGCGGACTGGTAGGGCTTGGGCGGGTTGCCACCCCACACTGAAAAGTCAACGGATCCTTTGGCGGGGTTCTGGTAGTCGCCGTCGTTGCGTATGCCCATGTACTCGCGCATGCTGGCGACGCAGGTAGCCTGGCCGGCTTCCCCGAATTTGGGGCAGGCACCCACCCCTGCCACATAGGTATCAACCGCCGCCTTGGCGTAGAGCGGGTTCAGCGCAAGGTAGACGTCGTCGTCCTTGGCGGCCTTCACCACCTTCGCGGCGTAGTTGGACTTGATGACATTGCGGCGCGCAGTCCAGGTGTCGTAGGCGCCCTGGAAACTCTTGTCGAAATCCCAGGCATTGCCTTTCTGCGCCCTGGCCCGAGCATCGGCCAGCAGCGTGACGCGGCCCGGGTCGCCGTTGAGCACCAGGTTGTTGTTGCGGTCCAGGCCTATGCTGCGCAGCAGGGTGTTGACGCACTCGGTGGTGATCTGGGCGGCGGCGGAGCTGCCCACATAAGTCGAGGCGCCTGTCAGGTCGACGCTCTGTCCCTGGCCCGGGTCTTTAGGCGCGTTGCAGAACGAGAAGTCGCCGGTCTGGAAGCGGTTGGCGCCTTCAAGCGGGAAGGTCTTTTTGGCCCACACGATGGCCTTCTGGGGGAAGACCTCGTCGGTCATGCGGCGGTTGACGATGGCCTGTGCTTCGTTGATCACGCGGTCGCGCATCGGGTTGCAAACCGCTCTTGCGGTGTCTGCGCTGGCCTGGTGGGCCGTGTGGTAGCTCAAGCACTCGTTGCGCTTGTTCTCGAGCTCCTGCGCCGGCGTGCACGACTTGTATTCATAAATCGAATTGGTGCCGCAATAGGTGTTGGCGTTGGTGACCAGCAGGTCGGCATAGACCGGCACAAAGGGCTGGAAGTTAAACCGCCAGTACTCGGCCGGCGGGATGGCTTCCTTTTCGCCGCAGTCGTTGGGCGTCCAGCCGCACTTGGCGACCGCGACCGATACCTGGCCGACGGCTTTGCCGGCATCGGCAATCGCGTTCAGCGCGGCGCCGCCCAGGCAGCCCATCGTGGCCGAGCACGAATTGGCCGCGGCAGCGCTGGCAATCAGCGCGTTCTTCAGGTTCTCAACCACGCCTGAGCCCGCGGCCGCCACAGCACAACCGCACACCAGTTGCGCCGCCACGGTGGGCGCCCCGACGGAAAGGGGGACGGGTATGCCACTGGCAATGGCTTCAAATCCGTCGCCGGCGTAATCCGCGCCGGCTTCGGTCGCGAACTTCTTGATCGTGGGGTCCGGGATGATCTCGCTGATCGCCGACGCGATGGGCTTGGCCGCGACGCCATACAAGTTCGCCTTGCAGGCGGAATAGCTGCTGGCATTGATCACACCGGTAGCGGCAACGCCCACGATGGCGCTGCTGATGCCGATGGTGACGGGGTTACCGCTGGTGACGTCTGCAACGCAGTTGGGATGCAGCGCCGCAAACTCAAGCGCCGAGCCCACAGCCGAAACACTGTAGTAGGCCGATTTGGCGACATTGACGACGCAGCCCGCCGCCTCCTTGGCGCACTGCTTCAGCGTCTGCGCATTGACGGGTGATGCCGCAATCACCATGAATACCGCGACAAGCCAGCCTCTGGCCAGGGGCCGCACCAGGCCGGTATATGCCCGCGAGAACTCCACGACGCGGGTTTTCCCGCGCCTCACCCCATTCATGCCCGCCATGTCCCTACTCCGGTTTTTTATGGGTGTTGCAAAAACACCCAACCTCACCACTCGAATGCTTGTAGCGGGAATGTATTAGTGGGTACCCTGCGAAACAACCTTCACATGAATGAAAGAGCTCACTAAAATAAATCTGATTTGAGACAAAATGCAACCAAAATTCCAACGCGGCGACGTGCCGGCCAGCTGGCATGCCAGCAGCAACGCGCCACCGCGACGCGATGAGGTCTTGCATTCGCTCTATGGCGCTATCGGCAATGACGACCGCTGGAACGATGTCCTGAGGGTCTTCGCAGGCTATTTCAACGCCAACATCGGCATGCTGGTGGTGGCCGGCCAGGGCCAACGTGACCAGAGCTTTTACGCTGCCTTCAACCACCGCGAGGAAGCGGCGCGCGCCTACTCCGATTATTGGTGGGAGCACGACGTCATCCTGGCCGCAGTGCTGGAGCAAGGGCAGTTTGTGCGCGGCATGGTCGGCCGCGGGAGCGATGTGGTGTCCTCCGAGGACCTGCGCGCGTCGGTCTATTACAAGGAGTTCATGTCTCTCATGCCGGCGGAGCACTTCATGGGCTGCGTGCTGTCGGATGGCAGCGACGCGTCGCTCGCGCCGCCCATGCATCTGAGCTTTTTCCGGCCGCCGGGCACGGATGATTTCAGCGATGCTGAAGTGGCGGACCTGGCTGGCTTCTACCCCCATATCCACCGTGCATTCGAGCTCCACTGGGAGCACCGCAGCACACAGGAACAACTGAGCGTTTTTCACCAGAGCCTGGACGGCATGGACTTTGGCGTGCTGTTCGTTGACCCCGCCAATCGGGTACGCCATGCCAACGCCGCGGCGAAAACAATGATTGAGCACATGGACTGGATTCCATTGCTCGGCGGCCTGGCCACACGCATTCCCGCCGAAGGCGAACTGGCCAGGCTGATGCAGGCTTGCGCGTTGGGACATGGCGGCGCGATTTCATTGGGGCCGGACCACAAGCGCATGTTTGTGCTGGCCCTTCCACTGGCCCAGACAGTGATTACCCCGGCAGGCGAAACACGGGCGTCGATCATGCTGATGCTGATCGACCCGCAAAGACGTCCGGAAGCGGCTTTGGACTTTATCGTTCGGGCTTTTGGACTGAGCAAGGCGGAAGCCCGCCTGCTGCCCTTGCTCTTCGAGAATCGCACGCCTGCCGACATTGCACAGGCGCTTGACATCAAGATTTCCACCGTGCGCAGCCAGCTCTCAGCCATTTTTGCCAAGACAGGCACGACGCGCCAGCAGGAACTGATCCGCCTGCTGGGCACCTTGCCGCCCATTCAGCGCCTGGGCCGCTAAAGGCCGCGCGGCCAAAAAAAAAGCCCACCAGCTTGCGCCGGCGGGCTGAACATCCAAAGGAGACTCTCAGTAAAAAAACGAAATCCGGAAAAGGGTTTCTGGAGGGGCTGCTGCGTGGGCAGCCCCTTCAACTTATCAGCGGTTGTAAGCCGTTTCGCCGTGGGACGTGATGTCCAGGCCTTCGCGTTCGTCTTCTTCGCTGACGCGCAGGCCGATCGTCAGGTCAACAATCTTGTAGGCGATAAAGGACACCACACCCGACCACACGATGGTGATCAGCACGGCCTTGGCCTGGATCCAGACCTGGCCGGCGATGGAGTACGCATCGGGTGCCACCATGGCGACGGTGGTCCAGTCAGCGACAGCGCTTGGGCCACCCAGGCTGGGCGAGTTGAACACGCCGGTGAGCAGCGCGCCGACGATACCGCAGACACCGTGCACGCCGAACACGTCCAGCGAGTCGTCTGCACCCAGCAGTTTCTTCAGGCCGTTCACGCCCCAGAGGCCGGCAAAACCAGCGATCAGGCCGATGATCAGGCCGCCGCCGATACCGACGTTGCCGGCAGCAGGGGTGATGGCCACCAGGCCGGCAACAGCACCGGACGCAGCGCCCAGCATGGAAGCCTTGCCGCGCATCAGCGCTTCACCGATGCACCATGCCAGCACGGCAGCTGCCGTAGCACCCAGCGTGTTGATGAAGGCCAGGGCGGCAAAGCCGTTGGCTTCGAGTGCGGAGCCGGCGTTGAAGCCGAACCAGCCCACCCACAGCAGGGCGGCACCGACCATGGTCAGCGTCAGGCTGTGAGGCGCCATGGCTTCCTTGCCGTAGCCGATACGCTTGCCGACCATGAAGGCGCCGACGAGGCCCGCCACAGCAGCGTTGATGTGAACCACCGTGCCGCCTGCGAAATCAAGCGCACCCATCTGCCAGATGTAACCGGCCTTGCCGTTCATCGCGTCGACCACTTCCTTGCCGGTGTAGGCGTCAGGGCCCATCCAGAACCAGACCATGTGGGCCATCGGTGCGTAGCTGAAGGTGAACCAGATCACCATGAACAGCAGCACGGCGGAGAACTTGATGCGCTCGGCAAACGCGCCGACGATCAGTGCGCAGGTGATACCGGCGAACGTGGCCTGGAAGGCGGCGAACACGATCTCGGGGATCACGACACCCTTGCTGAAGGTGGCGCCATTGGCGAAGGTGCCGGCGACGTTGTCCCAGATGCCCTTCATGAAGAGCCGGTCAAAGCCGCCGAAGAAGGCGTTGCCCTCGGTGAAAGCCAGGCTGTAACCGTAGATGAACCACAGCACGACGATCATCGAGAAGGTCACCATGACCTGCATCAGGACCGACAGCATGTTCTTGCTGCGCACCAGGCCGCCGTAGAACAGGGCCAGGCCGGGAATCGTCATCAGGATCACCAGGATGGTGGAAAGCATCATCCAGCCGGTGTCGCCTTTGTTGGGCACAGGCGCTGGTGCGGCTGCGGCAGCGGGTGCCGGGGCTGCAGCCGTTGCGGCGGCGGGGGCTGCGGCGGCCGCAGGGGCTGCAGCGGCTTCAGCCGGTTTGGCTTCTGCGGCGGAGGCGGCAGGTGCGGCTGCCGGGGCCTGCGCCATGACGGCGCCGGTTGTCAGCAGGCTCAATCCCAGGACAAGGGAAGCGAGTAGTTTTTTCATGTCGATGTTCTCTTTATGTGGCTGGTAGATAGGAAACGCCTTACAGCGCCTCCTTGCCTGTTTCACCCGTGCGGATGCGCACGACCTGCTCGAGGTTGTAGACAAAGACCTTGCCGTCGCCGATCTTGCCGGTGCGGGCTGCGCCTTCGACAGCTTCGATCACGCGGTCCACGAGGTCGTCGGAGACAGCCGCCTCGATCTTGACCTTGGGCAGGAAGTCCACAACGTACTCCGCGCCGCGGTAGAGCTCGGTGTGGCCCTTCTGGCGGCCGAAGCCTTTGACTTCAGTCACAGTGATGCCTTGCACGCCAATACCGGACAGCGCTTCACGCACTTCGTCCAGCTTGAACGGTTTGATGATGGCCGTTACGAGTTTCATGTTCAGGTTTCCTCCAAGGATGAATAAAGGAGCAGCCCCTCGGTGCGCTGCCCAGCCGTTACAGGGTTTTTGTGAGCCTGGCTATCTTCATTAAGAGCTCCGGGGTGCCACGAAAGGATGGTTGGATTCGGCGAAGTCTTCGTAGCACGTACCGTGCCAAAGTAGCCGGCCTTATCGGCGGCAAGTCCACCTGTTCTTGCGCTGGCACGTTAGACAGCAGGCATCCGAAACACAAAAAACAAGATAAGCACCAGATTGGGGCGCAAATTGCGCACAACTTTGGAGCATCACCAGGGAGTTTGTCAATGAGCTTGTCTTTAGTGCGCAGCCGCGCCTTGTTGGGCCTGGACGCGCGGCCGGTGCAGGTCGAAGTGCACCTGGCCAACGGCCTGCCCAGCTTTACGCTGGTCGGCCTGGCCGAAACCGAAGTGAAGGAAGCCCGCGAACGCGTGCGCTCCGCCATCCAGAACACCGGGCTGGACTTCCCGGCCAATAAAAGAATCACGGTCAACCTGGCGCCGGCCGATTTGCCCAAGGACTCCGGGCGCTTCGATTTGCCGATTGCGCTGGGCATCCTGGCGGCCAGCGGCCAGGTCGACGCCCGCAAGCTCGAGGGCTACGAATTTGCCGGGGAGCTGTCTCTGGGCGGCGACCTGCGGCCCGTGCGCGGAGCGCTGGCCATGAGCCTGGCGCTGACGCGCCCGCTTCTCCAGGGTGGCCCCGCCACCGAAAAGCTGCCCAAACTGGTGCTGCCCGAAGCCAGCGCGCAGGAGGCGGCCCAGGTTCCCGGCGCTGAAATCTTCCGGGCGCACCATTTGCTGGATGTGGTCCGGCAGTTTTTGCCGGGCGATGCGCCGGTGGACGTGCAGGACGGATGGGCCCGGGTGCAGCCCGTCGCCCTGCCCGCACAAACCGCCTACCCGGACCTGGCCGACGTCAAAGGCCAGGCCGCCGCCCGGCGCGCCCTGGAAATTGCGGCCGCCGGCGGGCACAGCCTGTTAATGATGGGCGCCCCGGGCTCGGGCAAGTCCATGCTGGCGCAGCGCTTTGCCGGCCTGCTGCCCGCCATGACCACCGAAGAAGCCCTGGAAAGCGCGGCCGTCGCCTCGCTGGGCGGCCGGTTCACCATGGACAAATGGGCGCTGCGCCCCACCTGCGCGCCGCACCACACGGCCAGCGCGGTGGCGCTGGTCGGCGGAGGCTCACCGCCACGGCCGGGCGAAATTTCGCTGGCGCACCGCGGTGTGCTGTTTCTGGATGAGCTGCCTGAGTTCCCGCGCGCGGCGCTTGAGGCGCTGCGCGAGCCGCTGGAGTCCGGCGCCATCACCATCTCGCGCGCCGCCCAGCGCGCTGAATTTCCGGCGCGCTTCCAGCTCGTCGCAGCCATGAACCCCTGAGGATTCATTGCTTAACCACCATCAATATAAAGAGAAATACAAAAGGAATGTAGCGGCGTTAGCCGATGCTTTGCGAGTTCGAAGAACTCGCAAAGCCTGGGTTATAGAGGAAGTTGAACTCAACTTCCCCACTTCCTACCACCACCCGATCAAGGATAGTCTCAACGACTTGTCGGCGTTCAGGATGGGGCAAGGTATCCCACCGCTCCACCAAGTCCTTACTCCCTGACAAGACTTCTTCTTGGGACGCCAGAGCTATCTTGAGGACATCCCGCTTGGCAAGGAGCGCTGGCAGCTCCTCGTCAATTTGCTCAAGCCTGACTCGGAGTTTTTCGTAGCGCGCTCCAAAACCTTTTTTGTCCAAAGCATTCGCCTGGAAGAGTTCGATCAGCTTGTCAGCCTCGCCTAAGAGCTTTTTCTGCTCTGCATCTAGGCTCGTGATGAGCGCGTCAAACGACTTCACTTTTTCGTTACCTGCTTGGATATGTCCAAAAATTTCATCAGGCGAAAAGACGAATGCCCGCAGTTCTTCTTTGAAAATGGCTTCAAGGTCTTTGGTCGGAATCTTCGTGCGGCACTTGCTGCATGTGTATTTCGGGGAGTTTGAGGGAACGTACATGCGTGCGCCGCAAACGCACGCCGCAACGCCCGCAAAGAGGTGTACGGCTGGTTTCGTCTGCCGCTTACCTTGGGCGCGCTTTTCGTCCAGGATGACGTTTACCTCCGACCAAAGCTCAACGCTCACGATGGGTTCAACGGGCACCAACACCCAATCGTCTTCCTTCTTGAGTGTCCACGAACCTTTGCTGTTTGCCGTCTGGGTGTAATTGGCTCGCCGGGTGCCCTTGGCCGTCGGATCGCGCAACAGTCGGTCCACAGTGGTATCGGTAAAGGGACTGTCGTTTCGGGTTCGATACCCGCGCTCATTCAAGATGCGGGCAACAACTTTTTTTCGCCTGTGTTCAAGGAACAGTTCGTACATGAGCTTTCGAACTGGCGCCTCCTGCGGATTCACCGCAAGCTTTCCATCTTTCCACTCATAGCCAAAAGTTGCTGCACCACCAGTCGGCTTACCCATCTGTGCACGAATGGGCACAGATGCTGCCACACGCGCCGAAATCTCCTCACGCTCCCAGGTGGCCATTGCGGCAATCATGGTGTAGAACAAGCGACCTGCAGGCGTTGAGGTATCGATTGCTTCCCCGAGCGAAACGAGATCAGCGCCGGCCTCCCGAAAGTGATCGGCAAAGTCGAGCAACTCGCGAGTATTGCGGGCGAGACGGGCAAGCTTGGAGAAGATGAGCCCCGTAATGTGCCCGCTGCGTATGTCTTCGAGCATCCGCTTGGCTTCAGGCAAGTCTTTAACTGTCTTCCCAGATGTCGCATCCAAGCGGTACATCTCAACGACATTCCAGTCGCGAGACTCGGCGTAGGCCCGCGCACGGCGTTCATGCGTCTCAGGTGATTCGCCCCGCACCTGGTCTTCGGTTGAGACTCGAATCCAGATACCTACCCGTTTTGCAGTTTCGGCTTTTGCCATAGTTGCCCCGTTTAAAGCAACAGATTACACGTTAATTAGTGATCTATCAAGAAGATTTGCACATTAAATAGCGAGCATGCTACAGTTGCGCGATATGACGTATCAAGACTTCATTGATGAACTTGCTGCCGCCAATATTTCAGGTCGCGAGTTCGCCAGGCTGATCAAGCTGAATCAAAACACTATTGCCAACTACAAGCGACGCGGCGACGTGCCATCGAATCTGGCCGTAGTCGCGGTTCTCATGCGCCTGCTGGCCGAGCACGAGATTCCATATCGGCAGGCTTTGGAGTCGCTTGATATTGAACCGAATGCACGTCGCGGTAAATCCATTGCGGATATGTAGTCTTGTCGCTTCAACCTGTCAGTCGAAAAAAGAGGCCCTGATCGGGCCTCTTTGTTAACGCAATATTCCAAGTTCACTCGCGGGACGTGAACTGAAATGCAGGGACACTTCAATTGAAAAAACACCAGCGACCTTCACTTCCAGTAATTCCGCGACTGAGAAGTATCCCCATTCATCAACATCCATCCCCGAAACGTAGCCAAAGGCTTCAAACGTGATGGGGTTGTACTCCGCGACGTACCAGGCCCCAGAACCTAGCGGGAAGAACAACTTTGCACAGAGCATTGGATCAGCAACGTTCTGCTGGCTGTGCAGCGGATACTGCTCGCAGCGCTTTTTGATTTCATCGTGTAGTTTCATAGAATCTTTCTCCCTCACATCCTGTGAGGGGCGCGAGCGGTCTTCACTCCACCCGCGCCCCACGCACGATGCGGTGAAGCCAAACATAGCAACCCCTTCGCGTGACTAGCTACACGCCTGGTGTTCAGTCTTGATGTTCGGCATCCTGCGCAGGGCGCGACAGATTAGATTGCCTGCTGCTCTACCGTGTAGTAGTACGTCAAAGCTCGACTCGCTGCGTCAAACAGCCCCATGCGCCTGTCTTCAGCCAACCAGGCTTTTCTAACCCTTGGCATGTTGGCTGCAAACGCTTCAATCTTGCTTGCAATGACATTTGCAATTTCATGCTTGGTGATCGCGCCAAACTGGGCAAACGTCGCTCTCACATTCTTTCGCGACACCACAGCAATTTCTATGCTGAGGTCTTCTGTGACGCGGGCAATAGCCTTATGAATTCGCTTAAGGCGAACAGACCTTTTTGTCCGATGCTCTGCGACATCCTCTAACACGAGGACATCTGGGCGATAGCGAGCGATGAGCTCTTTGATACTCCCAATGGTTTTTGCACATGCTATGTCCTTCTTTATTTCCTTCGTTCCCCAGTCATGCGGCGAAAGCGCTGAATCAAAGAGGATGAAGGCGTAGCCCCTGAGGGTTGGATAAATGGACAAGACACGATGATCATTCTTCTTATGTTTGTGCATGCATTTTTTGTCTATGCCTTGTAATGACTCGATCCTGACAACTGCGTAGTTGCTTGCATTTAACTAACGCGGCTCGTTGTTCACTGCCCTCAAGCTCCATGAGCATTGCGGTCACACGCGCCAGGGTTTCTTCCTCCACTGCCTCGTAGAGCGGGGTGATGATCTCGTGAAGCGGCATTCCAGTAAGAACTTCAAGCGCTATAGCAAATGCAAGACCAGGACTACGCTTCCCATGCTCAACGCGCGAGAGCTGGGCTACCCCTTTGAGGCCAAGTAGACGTGCAATTTCCTTTTGCTTAAAAGCGGAGCCACGTCGCCACCTGCGAAACGTTGAGTGCGAAGTTGATGTAGTCATAAATCGAGTGTTGCGTGCTTATGCAACTTTGTCATCATGACCTATCCACACTCGTTCGCAGAGACATCGCTTCTTGCCCCTCAGGCAAGTTTTTCTGGCAGTTATCCACAGCATCCATGACGGAGAGCGCAACTCGATAGCGCCCACGGTGCATCGCACCCAAAAGAAAGGCCCGCTGTTGAGGCGGGCCAAACTGCCGAGGCAGCTCCGCTCAGGGAGGTAGAGGCGGAGAGGTCAATGACCTGGGCTCAATGATACCGCTTGCTGTGGATGTAGGGAGGTAGGGAGACGCCGGCACGTCCAGCGAAGGGGGTCACCGCGGCTCCTCATCAACCGTGAGCCCAAACATTTTCACCGTTTGCAAAACGGCATCCCTCTCGCCGTATGGGACAACATACACACCCGACGTCTTGTAGGTTGATATGCCAAGCTTTTTTAAAATTGACCCAACATATCGAGATGTCAGCGGCCGTGTAATGTCATGGCCAAACTTTGACACCAAGCGATACGTGAGCAGCCCCAGCGCGACAGGCCTCTGTGGTGTTTCGCTCAACAGCTGATGTAGCACGCCAATGACACGCGCCTCGACGCTCTCCCTACGACGTTCAAGGATGGTTTCCATTCCTCGTGCCACGATGGCGAGCACTTGCTGTTTGTGCTCCTCATTGTCGATAAGGGAAAGCAGCGGTAGCACGATTTGGTTCGTGCGTAGCGACAATGACTCTGATCGCAGAGCACCGTCAATCTTGATCTTGTTCCTGTTCTGAAAACGAAACATCAAGAGTTTGTTGCGGATAGCTGCGGCTTCCGTCAAATATTGGTTGCCCAGATTGATTGAGATATCTGCACGAATTGCGCGATTGCTCATGCGCTCGGTGATAAAGCGGCTTTCAAGTGCATCATCTTCAAAGCCGGCACGCATAGCAACGAGCTTTGGGCCGTACACATTGAATGCTTGCGGCTCAAACTCCTTCGTTGCAGAAACCATGGTGCGCAGCACTGGAAATCCCTTCGAGTTTCCGTTATTGAGTATCTTGATGATGTCCGTCTTTGAATCACTAAAGCGAAAATCCGTTTCGTCGAAAATCAATGTCCCGCGATAGCTGTCCAGGATATGGAAAATTGGCGATACGGTTGAAGCTCCACTTGCAAACACTGCTTTGTAAGTCAGCGCGCCGATCACAAGCAGTGCCCGTGACTTCCCGCTGCCGAAGTCGCCCTGAAATCTCACATACGGACATTCGTTGAATGCGTCATAGACCCATGTGAGCAAGACGTAATACGCGGCGACTCGCTCAAACTGGGGAGTGATGTCTACATAACGATGGATGTACTGGGTAATCTCTTCTACGAGCTGTTCCTTGGATTCATATGCCGTCGCCTGTTCAGGGAAATGCATCACGCCATGCTTTACCAACCGATTTGTTTTCGGCAGTGGTGCCAGCGTCTGCCCATCGACCGATATCGTTGACTGATAGGTGACGATTCCATTCTGGTAGATGGCAAACTGCGAACCCTTGCTCATGATCACTGTTTCCGCGAGTGTTCCATTCATGAGCACAAGCGATGTTGTGACAATCTTTTTTTCTGTTTCATTTTTTTTGAGCATGCAATAACGGTACAGGCAGCGAGAGGCCCTCCCAAGAGGGTGTAAGTTGCGTGCCAGGCATAAAGTCCCCTCTTATCCGCTGCATGTCCGCATGCGACCATCGATGAACCTATGACGATGGACAAGCAAGTGGCATCTAACACAGCAAAGCACCAGGTCAATCAGGCAGAGATGAGCGAGCTTGAGCACCACCAACTCACTACGTTCATCGATGCTCTTCACGACCTCTACTACGCCTTGCAGCGCAAGGGCCTGTTGCCTGATGGCGTGACACCACCTGAATCTTCGTGATAGGGTTAATCCATGTATCTATGCCAAAAAACTACTACGCGTATATTCGCGTCAGCACAATAAAACAAGGAGAGAAGGGATCGTCCCTTCAAGAACAACGCACATCCATCGAACACTATGCGGCTCGTTTTGGGCTTGCTATTGGGGAATGGTTTGAGGAGCTGGAGACTGCCGCAAAAAGAGGACGCCCTCAGTTCAACAGACTCATCTCGCTGCTGCGGAAAGGGAAAGGACACGGGGTCGTGATCCACAAGATCGACCGCAGTGCCCGCAACCTTAAGGACTGGTCAGATATTGGGGAACTCATTGATGCAGGCATCGAGATTCACTTCGCACATGAGTCGCTTGACCTTCAATCGCGTGGCGGGCGCCTAGCCGCTGACATTCAGGCTGTGGTCGCTTCAGATTTCATCCGAAATTTGCGTGATGAAGTACGGAAAGGGATTCGAGGGCGACTCAACCAAGGACTGTTTCCAGGTCGCGCACCTGTTGGATATCTTGACTGTGGCAAGGGTCTTCCTAAAATTCCCGACCCAGTGCGCGCACCGCTTATTCGGCGTGCCTTCGAGTTGTGCGCAACTGGCAACTACAACTTAGTGATGCTACAGAATGAACTCTATGTCCTTGGCCTACGAAATTTAGCGGGCAAGAAGATATCGCACACTGGTTTGTCAATCGTCCTGCGCAACCCCTTTTACTATGGGTTGATTTACATCAAACGCACTGGCGAGTCGTTCGCTGGCATCCATGAACCGATTGTCTCGAAGTCACTCTTTGACGATGTGCAGGCACGCATAAACGGCCGCAAAAAAAACGCAGGGCTGAAGCGCAGCTATCTGTATCAGAAGCAACTCCGTTGCTACGAGTGTCACTCTCTTCTGATTCCCGAGGTGCAGAAAGGATGGATTTACTACCGCTGTCATTCTGGCGGCTGCGCCACAAAATGTATCCGTGAGGACTTAGTCACCACGCAACTTTTCGCCTACCTGGACGCGTTCACGGTACCCGAAAGCTGGTTGGCCAAGTTGGAGGTCATCGTCAATGAGAAGGCCTTGAGGTCTGAGAACCTTGCGAACCAGGATCGCAGAAATCTTCATCTTGCGCGTACCTCGCTTGACGACCGACTACGTAGGGTCACCGACGCCTATTTGGATGAAGCCATAGACAGGGATACTTTCGAGTTTAGAAAGCGTGACCTGCTTGCACAGAAGTTGGTGACCGAGGAAAAATTGAAGGCAATTGATTCGTCAGGCAGCACAAAAGTTCGCGAGGTCCACGAGTACATCGAACTTCTAAAACGTATAAAAACAAAGGCCATTCGTGAAAATCCCATTGATGCGGTGTTTATGGTCAAAAGAATCACATCGAACTTTTTCATTTTCAGAAAACGCCTTGTTCCTGAATGGAATTTGCCATCTGAGATGGCTGCGCCTGAGGCGGAATGCGCTGACGGTGTACCGTACCGAGGCACATCTCGAACTTTGAACCTTGCAAAATTCATCAAGTGGATCGAGTCATCCGACATCGGGGGAGAGTAATCATGTCCCTACGTCCCTATGTCATAAGAGTACTCATGGCCTGCAGGCTTTAGTCCGCACTGGCTACACGACTAAACTACGCCCTTCTGCTGGCTGAACATAGCCAGCTTCAAGTAAAAGGCAAGACGACCACCGGAAATCTGAAGTCCATGATTCTGACCGCACTAACCCCTCGCGCAGCCTTGAACAAAGCCTTTCGGAAACAACGGCCTTCTAGATCCGAGATTGACCACTTCAGAGAAAATCTTCGTGCCATGCTGGAGAAGAGCAATGACGTTGAGTCTGAGGAGTTTCACAAGAGCTTGATTTCAACCTTCCTACTGAACACCTTCTATTCGCCTAACCATTTTATCAATACCAAGGCCGACATTGACTTAGTAGTCCACAACGGAGTTGGACCAAACACTCCGGTTGGCATTCTGATAGAAGCAAAAAAGCCGACCAATAGAAGCCAGATGCCGCAGCTGCATGCGCCTAATACCAAGGCGCTGCAGGAATTGCTTCTGTACTACCTAAGGGAACGTTTCTCAAAGGACGGCCACAACCTCGACGTTCGCCATCTGATCATAACTAACGCATACGAGTGGTTCATATTTGATGCCAATGTGTTTGAGACTGAATTTGCACAAAACAAGGCCTTGGTACAGCGGTTTATTGACTTCGAACAGGGGCGTCTCTCTGGCACTACGACTGATTTTTTCTATAAAGAGATCGCCGCACCCGCAATTCAGGCTGTTTCCTGTGAGGTGCGGGTCACTCATTTTGATCTACGAGAGTTTCAGACCGCTTTAAATAGGGTTGATCCTAGTGATGACGGAAAGCTCGTACCTCTCTTTAAAATCTTGTCGCCACAGCACCTACTCAAACTTCCATTCTTAAATGACAGTAATACGTTACATCGCGGTTTCTATTCGGAACTACTCCACATAATTGGCCTAACGGAAAGCAAGAAAGGAACCAGGCGGCTGATCGGGCGCAAGGACGTGCGGGAGCGAAATGCTGGCTCGCTGCTTGAAAACGCCATCACACAACTTGAGACGCTTGACAAGTTAAACCGCGTGACAGATCTGGCCAGGTTTGGCTCAACAAGAGACGAGCGTCTTTTCGGCGTCGCCTTAGAGCTTGTCTTGACATGGATAAACCGAATCATTTTTCTGAAATTAATTGAAGCTCAGCTTTCGTCTTACGCGCGAAAGTTGCCGTACCCGTCCTTCCTTCAGATAAAGACCGTCCCTAGCTTTGACGCATTGAATGGCATCTTCTTCCAAGTTTTGGCGCGAAGGCCGGAAGAACGGGCAGACGATATGAGGGCTAGGTTCAGCCACATTCCGTATCTAAACAGTTCGCTTTTTGAGCCCACGGAACTCGAGCATGAGACTGTTTTTATCAGTAGCCTACAAGATGAGAAACGGCTCGCTATCTATCCGTCTTCAGTCATTAAGAATTCGCTAGGAAAGAGAAGAAGCGGCGAAATGCCCACGCTTGAGTATCTTTATGAATTTCTTGAAGCCTATGATTTTGCAAGTGATGTGGGCTCTACGGAGGTTCAGGAAGACCATAAATCTCTAATTAACGCGTCGGTGCTTGGGCTAATTTTTGAGAAGATTAATGGCTACAAAGACGGGTCGTTCTTCACCCCAGGTTTCGTAACCATGCATATCTGCCGTGAGGCTGTACGTAAAGCGGTGGTGCAACGTTTCAACAGCGAAAAGGGTTGGAGCTGTGCTGATGTCAATGATCTCTACCACCGCATCGAGAATACGGAGGAAGCAAATCAGATTATTGGTTCGGTTCGCATATGCGATCCTGCGGTGGGGTCGGGCCACTTTCTTGTTTCCGCCTTGAACGAACTCATCGCCCTTAAGGCGGAATTAAGACTTTTGCAAGACCGCAATGGTCAGCGCTTGAAGGAATATTCGGTATCAGTTGTCAATGACGAGTTGACTGTTACTGATGAAGATGGCGATTTCCTGCATTACAACCCGGCACATAAAGAGAGCCAAAGAGTGCAGGAAGCCTTGTTTCATGAAAAGCAGGCGCTAATTGAGTCTTGCCTGTTTGGAGTTGATATTAATCCAAACTCAGTTCACATCTGCCGACTGCGATTGTGGATCGAGCTTCTCAAACACGCCTACTACAAGGATGATGGAGCGCTTGAGACTCTTCCAAATATTGACATTAACATCAAAAGTGGTGATTCCCTCATTTCTCGCTTTACGACCGATGTCGATGTGGGTCGTTTTCTAAGGCGTAAAAAACTCAGGGTCACCGACTACAGAGCGGCTATTCGAACCTATCAGAATGCAAGCAGCAAGGACGAAAAGCGTGACATCCAGACTTTTATTGATCGTCTTAAGGGTGATCTGAGAACCGAGATATTCGATAACGATCCTAAAGTTAGGCGACTTTATGCGGCCGAAGCTGAATTGATTGCTTCGGAGAATCAACAAGTGTTGTTCGAAGAAAGCGAAGCAAAGAAGAAGGCAAGGCGCTTGCGGGAGGAACAACTTCGGTCTGAGTTGAGGGAGCTGGCTGCGAACATAGAGGCTATTCGGAGTAACAGGATCTTCCAGGGTGCTTTCGAGTGGTGTTTTGAATTTCCGGAGGTTCTCGCTGATGATGGAAAATTCATCGGATTCGATCTCGTTCTTGGGAATCCCCCGTATGGAGTTTCCATAAAGGGCCTCGAGCGCGAGTACTTAGTGAAGACCTTGGGCAAAGTCCCTGACTTTGAGATTTACTACTGGTTCATGAGCCGGGCGCGTCAGATATTGCGGCCTCAAGGAGTTCTGGGGTACATCATCCCGAACACCTTTTTATTCAATGTCAACGCCGCAAGCTTTAGATTGGCTCTTTTTGATAATTGGAATTTGGACGAGATCTTGGATTGCACAAAGGTTTCTGTATTTGAGGATGCCGTTGTACGCAATGCCATAGTCACCTTTACGAAGATGCCATCGAATGGCGCCCTGGGATATAAGCGGACTAATGATGTCGTCACATTCTCGGAGTTGGCGAAACGACCGACTTTGATGCTGGACAAGTCAAACGTCGAAGCCAGCAACCAGAACTGGGGGCTTCTGTTTAGCCTGGATGAAACGGTACAAAGGCTGGTTCGGAAACTCAGAGCAATGCCAACGCTCGACATGCACTTTTCTGCTTCGCAGGGGTACATCCCATATCGCCAAAGCGATCTGGCTAAGCTTCACGGTGAAGACGAGGCTAAGAAAATTACCGAGCATAGGCTGTGGCACGCCAACGAGAGGGTCGGACCTGATTACATTGAGGAAATATTCGGCCGATCCATATCCCGATATGCGTACTCACGCTCCGGAACATTTGTGCGATATGGCAAACACGTCGCCAGCTTTGTTGATCCGAAGTTTTTCACCCAACGCAGACTCCTTGTCCGCGAGATTACCAATCCAACTGTCATAGCGTGCATCGTCGAAGAAACCTTCGTAAATGATCCACAGATAATCTCGGTCATATCGAAAACGGAGACGTTCTCAATTGATTTTTTGTGGGCGATTATGAATTCGAAGCTTGCGCGATTTTTTCACTTCAACGCGTCGCCAAAGGCCACGAAAGGTCTATTCCCAAAAATTCTTGTTCTCGATGTCAATAAGTTTCCTTTACCGGTTGCAGTTACAGACGAAACTAAGCGAACAGTTGGGGACTTAGTTCGGGCGGCCCATGCATCAGGCGAGTTGGATCGATCCTCTATTGAGGAGACTTTAGACAAAGTTGTATTCGAAATGTATGGTCTCGATTCAGCGGAAATTTCGACAATCACGATGTCCTCGTCCTCCTACGGTCCGACGGCTAGTCATTCCCACTCAGGAGAAAGTCATGCTTAACAAAGGTTGTTTGCTCGTCGCGCTTGCGTTTGCAGGCTCAGCCTTTGCTCAGGACGCCACATGTACAGCGAACGCCATGGAGAAGAAGCTCGCAGGCGCAGCCAAGAACTCCTTCTTAAAGAAGTGCGAGAAGGACGCCGTCGTCCGTTGCGAAATTGCTAGCCAAGATAGGAAACTTGCCGGCGCCGCGAAATCGAGCTTTATCAAGAAATGCGTGAGAGATGCCATCGGTGGGTAGGTTTGGACGGAGCGCACTACGCTCCGCAAGGCATCCTGCCCGTGGCTCAACACGAAAAGCACGAACGGTTCGCCAGAACACAGGTTCAAGACTTTGAGTAAGTAGGCCTAGACGCCCTCGGTGCCCAGTGGCATTGGGATTTATGATGGTACTTTTGTATAGGAAGACCAAAGACCATGCCCAATATCGCTACCGTCTTGAAAGGAGAAATTGCCCGCGTTGCACGCAAGGAAGTCCGAGCCGACACGCAACAACTCAAGAAGGCGTCAACGCATTGCCGTTCGGACATTGCTGCGCTGAAGCGCCGAATTACTGCACTCGAGCAGCTTGTCAATCGACTAGCCAAGGCTAACGACAAAAAGGCAGCGTTCAACATAGCAGAACCGCAAGGCGCCGCTTTCCGCTTCAGTGCGAGCGGCCTGCAGGCGCAGAGGAAACGCTTGGGCCTGTCGGCAGCAGAAGCCGGGCTGCTGCTCGGCGTGTCGAATCAGTCCGTCTACAAGTGGGAAAACGGCAAAGCAAGGCCGCGTACCAGCCAATTCGCTTCAATTGCAGCATTGAGAACTCTGGGCAAAACTGAGGCTGCGGCTCGGATAATTGAGTTGACAACTCAGCGTTAACGTTCGGAAGAGAGTACTCCAGGAGGATCAGCTCAAGCAAAGCTCGACCTCTATGAAGATAACCGGGGCACCTGGATAGTTGCAAGCCTACGAAATCAGAGGAAAGTTACGCTCAACATGCAGAATGGCTATTGGTTGCATGCTGTGATCTCGCAGATGAGACGTACAAGTCACCCATTCTGTGTCTGTCAGAAGTACCTTTTCAACCTTTTCTGGGGATGGCTTATATAAGCCCATTGCTGTGTGGACGTGATCCCGCATCGAGACTAGTGGGTCCGTTATGGTGTACGCGAGCATAGCGCCCAGCGGCCCGGTCGTATACGCCGATTCAGCACTAAAGAAACAGCCTATTCCTTCGGTACCTAGATAACGACCTGCAATATCTCCTGTCGCTGTGATTGGTTTTGCTTCGATCGCAATTTCCGGCGCACCAACTGCCGTTTGAGCACACGCCCGAAAATCAACTTTTTTTGAATGCCGTCCCGCTCTGGTTTTGCTTGGGACAAGCGCCTCGCATTCGAACTTCACCTCGTGCGTCCTCAGAAAATGTCTTGTAGGCAATCCTAAGCGAAGAAGGTTCGCAAAATTTCCGAGTTCAGAGGTAATTGCATCTTCTATTGGAATTTGAACAACTTTTTTACCAACTGATTTTGGCTTCCCGACCGCGCCTCGCTTCTGCTTAAAAGCCTCCCAATTTTCCTGCTCGAGTAATTGGTCTGCAGCAGACCAATAGATCTGAAACACATGCCGGGCAAAATTGGCCCAGAGTTCTGCCTTTACGGCGGTAAAGCCCTGTTGACGGAAAAACTCAGCGAGATCTTTAACGTCTGTGGCTTTCAAACAGCGCCCTTCATGAAGGTGTTCATGAAATGCCTGCTATCGGAATAGGCACTATCGATCGTCCAACGGAAATACTCCAGCGGCTTCACCACGCTGACGGCTGTGCTTACGGAGTCATACCCTATCGAAAGACTATCCGAGAAGCTATTTTTGGCATGCTGTTGATATTGAATTACCGCCTCTCTGCACAAGTCCGGCGTCTTCTTCGTCGGCATGTCCGCTTCACAAAACCGTGCAGCAACAACGCCGACGCCCGTCATTTCATCGACAGCATGCTGAACTACAAACGCGTTTTCCCGCCCCATCAGATCGTCTAGTTGAAGACGCATGACATCGACATATTTTTCCAGCATCTGGTTAGAAGGTCGTTCCAAAGCGTCACCCGGCACATCTCCGTCCTGAAATTGAATTCTGAACCGAAGAAATTCTTCAATGGCCAATTTATAGTCCGCCTCGACCCCTAAAGCTCTCATCAAATAGTTTTCAAGCGCCGTGCCTTCTAGCGCAAGTACTTTGTCCAATCTGGGATCTTCAAGACTTGTAAACGGAACTGGGAAATTCTGAAGGTCAGTTGGTTCGACGTTACTGCGATCCATCAACCACCTGCGCCCTCCGGTCGCCATAAAGTATTGCGCGGTATTGCTCGTCAAATACTTCTTCAACCCGAGGAGAACCTTTCTCTCTTGGGGAGATGTCTTACTCCCTGCTTTTTCAAAATAAACCGCCAAAAAACTCGATGAAAATCCCTTTGGATAGTCAAGGTAGCGAATATCCCGAAAATTGCGCGGCACCAGCAGGACATGTCCACTAAACTGATGCTTATAAGTTGTTGAAACTCGTGCGAGCTGCGCCAAAGGTAGACGGTCGCTGCGCAGGGCCGTCTTCGCAGGCTCTTCAAATAGGTCCCTGGTGCGAGGCTTGCTGGAAACCATCTCCAGCAATGATGGAGGAGGAGACTCGACTTCAAGAAATTTGCTCTCAAGGCCAGTCTCAACCGAACTCCCGCCTCGTTTAACCGAGGCCCCAATGCCTGCACAAAATTTCCCCAATAGCTGAATGACCCCAGCTTGCGCTCGATCCTGCACGAAGGATCGGATTTGTCTATCCACCGGCCGCAACATGAACGCCTCGAACCAGGCGCGAGAATCCTCTGCCAGACGCGAATGCGGAAAGGTCTGTATCTCCGAGCGATCAACGATAAGTGTCCACGGCCATGCTTTGTATGGCATTGGTTGACCTATTGAGAGCGGTGAATACACCCACGCCCAACTCGTTGGAGAGGGGCGCTCATTTTTGACAAATAGCGCGGCACACGCGTGTTTGGCGCCCGCGAAAAGCCGGTGTCTAAGGTGTGAAAAGTTCACAGCTCCGACGATTGTGAATTCCGCCATTAAGTTCTTTCGGAACTTATATGCGGTCGGATTCACAAATGACTTTGCCGGGATGAGCAATGCAAGCAACCCGTTGGCCGTCATATGCTGGCGCAAGGATTTCCACACAAAGAGTTCCGCCGCCTGGTCGTTGCCAATTGGCGACTCCCGATGTTCGGTCGCCCACCGCGACGCAGGCGTTGATTTAAGTTTTTTCAGCGTTTGCCAAGGCGGGTTTCCGACTACACAATGAATTTCTCTAGGCAACGTTGGCATAGCCGCCGGCGAAGCGAAAAAATCGACGGCAAAAAGGTTGGTGCCAACAAGACTGGGAAATAGCTTGTTTGGGTCATGTCCAGCCGCAACCTTGCGTAGATCGCGCGGCATGACATAGTCAAGCATTGTTAAATAAAGGCTAAACGCTGCTACGTGGCAGGCATCAGGGTTGCGCTCCACTCCGTAAATATTTCGCTGGAGTAGGCCCCGCACTTCATCCAACCCCATTTCGGCGTTGAAATTAGCGGTGCGCGCATGCTCGAGAATGCGCCTATATGCACCGACCAAAAAAACTCCTGAACCCGCAGCGGGATCCAGCACAGTTATTCCATCCCGGAGGACGACCGATTCTTCAACTCTATCAAGAACCAGGTCGACCAAAAAAGGGGGGGTGTAGTAAGCCCCCTGTTGACGTCTCTCCCCGGACTTAATATTCTCCAAGAATTGTTCGTAGACCGCAGATAAGGTTTCTATCCGCATTACCCCCAGATCTACATCAATGAATGCCAACTGGACTTCGCCGCTCCCAGTGATTTTTGCCCCGTGCCGCATAACCAGGCGGATTAGGTTGATATGGGTGGCATCAATTTTCCGGCGATCTGCCGCACTGAGGGGAAAGATACTGCCATTGAAAATCCCGTCGAGATCTTCCAACAATGCCCATGTCGATGCAGCAGACCAAGGTTGATTCGAATCTGCAAGAGATATTTCCTCATGGCCGCGTTCATTCAGCCACTGCTGATTAATGATCCCGCGATCTACCAAGAAAAGTACATAGAGGAATCGGCCAATTAGGCCGTTAGCAGCAGTGGGCGGGAGTGGTCGGGTGACTTTCAAGCCTTTGATCAGGCTATCGCTCAAAGACTCCAGGCCCATGAGTAGGTACTGATCAACACGGCCTGATACTTCAATCGCGCGGTCTCTCCAAAACAGCGAAGTTCGGAGTTTTACAGCCCGATAATCAAGCAGATTGGCAACCCGATCTTCTAACTGCCCGCGTTGTTCAAAAGTGGCAGGAACGTCGCTCCAAGAAATGGAGGAAACGCTCTTCTCCCACAAGGCACTAGAGAACTGGAATCCGTGCAGCGGAACAACCTCCTGTGGGGTAAGAACAATCAGAAAAGGGACGAGCCCTTGGCTCCAAACCTTCCGATGGATTTTCTTGGCCTCGGCGAGATCTGCGGCTAATGCCACATACACCAGTGGCGCGACAAGCCGTGTTGTAGGAACTTCATCAATCCAGGCAAAAGCGCCCGCAACATTCATCTCTTGAGCAGCTTGCGTCAATGCAAATCGATGAACGCTAACTCCATCAAACTCGCTAGCTTCCAACCACCCATTTTGAGGTTGGTAGTCCAAAAGCTTCAGAATTCTTGCAAGCTTTTCGTCCATTGAAGAGTTCGTGATGGTGGGCCTCATTCACGACCTCCTGCCGTCTTTAAATTTGTAAAGACAGTTTCCTGCGGTGCTAGCAGGGAAGGACCCAGATTAAGTTCACCCTGATACTGCGAGGGACCCTCCCTGTTCCCCAACAGGTGCCCATCAACCTTTTTGAAAATTTCCGTCAAAGGCACCACAAGACCCTGCTGAACTATCTCCTCTTTTTCGAAGTAGCTGGCCAGCGGAGGGTTAAATGTAAGGATGAGTCGCGGATTCTCTGCAACCTCACGGGGTCGCGATAGCACTTTCCCAAGTTCTGCCGCAAAGGATGTCACCACCTTCCTTTTCATCCCATATGCATTTTCAAGTTCGCAGCACAGCACTATGGTTAGAAATTCATGTGACGAAAAAATGCGGCTCGTGCCAGGCTCATGAGGGAAAGTCCCGAGCAATGGGTCAATGAGGTCAAGCAACCCTCGCAACTGGTCCCGGGAATAGCCCGTGACCGTTTGAATATCTCCAGCAGTGATATTCCGAGAGATCATTTTGCGTATTTTATGCGCATACGCTGGTAAAGTCTACACAACACTGCGTTTGTATTACTCATTGCATGATGACGGGCCAAACGACTTTTCAACACATATCGTCCGAATATGCACCACTTATCCACAGAGTTAGCAAGATAAGGAATGCTCTCCCGAATAATTCTGGAATCTAGCCAACCTTGGGCATCGCGAAGGGTTGTCCAACTTGGATTTGCGACCCACCACAGAGGAATTGATCACCTTGCAGCGCTCGCGGGCACTGCTGGCCCAGCGGCGGTAGCAGGTTCCCATTTGATGAGTTCGGACTTGTTCTGACTCCAAATTGATCCGTTTGGGGCGCGATCCATATACTCCCAGCGAACGTATCGCTTCACTGTGGGTGCCACCCAGACGGTTGCCTCTGCGCGACCACTGCTGCTTCCATTGACCGTTCGCCTCCACCAGCCTGTAGCCCTGATGCGGTAGGTATCAAACTCTCCGGCCTCCGTCTTGATCTTCTCGAACGCTTCCACTTCGACTTTCCAATCCGTATGGCCTTCGCCATTGTTCCAGAACTGTTTCGCGTTGTACTTCTTGCCAGGCTCTAAAGGGAACTGGAAGAGATCTTCGCTCCCTTGTCGATTTGTAATTCGGTTACCGAGACCGTTCGGAGCGCTTTCATCGTGCACAAAACGCTCCATGAAATCACCCCGCTTGTGGTCGTATCGCCACCAGAACTTCGGAGCCTGCGTGTTCGGCTCGGCGCTCTCGCCGTACAGCCAAGCATCGCTGCCATTGATACGCTTGACCTCATTGGTAAAGGTGAACGGCTCTCGTCTGTCACCTGTGTTGTGGTAGCGGTAGGTCCACTTGTCACCCACGTGCATCTGCGGTGCCGCATCCAGCTTCTGGGCCGAAGCAGTAGCCAGTGCGACGATCGAGAAAGCCGCAGCAACGCTCAAATTTTTGAAAAAATTGTTCATTGGAGCGCTCTCAGACTGAGGCTTTTTCAAGCCGTGACCCGAGTTGCCGCTCTGTTTCCTGGACAACTTCTTTGCTTATTTCCCCAGAGTTCTTCAAGTCGAACTTGCCGTACATGGAATTGGCGACATCGATTCGAAGCGCTGTTTTGCCGCTTGCTTCCTCGACGAATATCGTTACCGCGTATGCCGTCGCGCCAATGATGATGTGACCCTTGATCGAGCCAGTTTCCCGATCAATGCTTTCGGTTCGGCCCTTCACTTGTACGGCCTTCAATGCCGCATTGAACACAGCGGGTCGCTTGGCGGAGGTGGTGTACCGATCTGACGTTGGCTTGTCAGTCATGCCAAACGCCATAGGAAGAAGTGGTACCGCCATACAGGCTGACAGCAAAACGGCGCTCAGCGCCGCCAAGAACAGTTTCAAAACGCGCATGGTCCCTCCAAGTCAAAAATTGGTCTTCAAAGTGAATGTAATTTGCCTAACTAGGCAAATTGGATCATTGAGCAAATTTTGACGTATGTCAACACTTTGGGTCTACCAAAGGATTGGCATGCAACACAGGAAGAAAGCCGAGAATTTCGAAACTCTGGGCAAGAGGTTGGGACAAGTAATCGCGAAGCAGCGTAAGGCTCGCGGCCTCACGCAGGACGACCTTGCGGGTCTGGTAGAGGTAGACCCAGTTACGGTTTCGCGCTTTGAACGTGGAACGTCCGTGCCATCGCTTCAGCGACTATTTGTTGTCGCCCAGGCGCTGGAAGTGAGCGTGGGCGAACTCCTGGCTGAAACCAGTCCATTGCCAGGTGACAGCGCGCCAAGGCTGGCCACCCTACTGAAGGGATTACGGACAACAGACCAGCAACTGCTCATGGACATCGCAGAGCTGCTCCAGAAGCGGTAGATAGTTCTCATTGGCTCATGCGCCCTCCTCCAAATGGAGGATGTCACCAGCAACGCGTCTGCGCACAATTTGTCCTCTCATACAACAAGCGAGGATGCGATGAAGGATGCCGGCAGCTACGTGCGCTTAGGGCTTGGGATAGGTAATGCGCCTCCTTGGAGTCCTCGAGACCCCAAGGAGCAAGGTCCAACCCCACCAGAAAATCGTTGTCCCACGTGCGGCAATTTGGGTTTGCCTAAAGGGTGTCCCAAGTGCATGCGGTTCACTTGAATACAAAAACCGTCATGCGAAGTAATCTTGCTCAGTAGGCGTTCCTGATGTTTCAGATAAATCCAACGCTCGCAACGAAGCTGTGTGACAACCTTCCTGCAACCCATGAGAAAGTTGCTTTGTTGATAACTCCACTGTTTTCGGTTGAAAAAGATCATAAAAATTGCTACATTGGCCTAGGGGCTATGCTGGAGAAACATAAATGACAACAAAAATGGCAACTGCGTAGATGGCGGGCAACCGTATCTTGATACTGGGGATACCTGGCGTCAAAAAGTCAGTGGCCGCCAATGCCTTGGCGACCAAGCTTGAAACGCTCAGACATAACTACCGAGTTGTCAATTTTGAGAGCGAGTACCTCTGGCAGAGAGTCCAACAGCGTGCTCGATTCTTGGACGCACCAATTTATGTTCAGCACGAAATGTGGCTGGATGCATGGAATCGGTTCAGCGCTCAATTTGTTGAATGCCGTCGAAATCTGACCCGGTTAGAGCAGTAATTTCCATCGAAACCTGACCCACGTAGGCACTACTCTGCTTGTTTTAAAAGCAGAGGGAAATTAGGAGTGATAGACGTGGCGACATTGAATGTCATCAGGCGGTGGGCATTGAGAGATCAGTTGTCCATCCGCGAGATTGCAAGGCGTACAGGCCTGGCTCGCAACACAGTAAAGAAGTACCTTCGGTCCGATGAGGCTGAGCCCAGGTACGCAAGGCGGGTCAGCTCAAGCAAGCTCGATCCCTACGCTGAGAAGCTGGCCACCTGGCTGGGAATCGAGGCAACAAAATCGCGGAAACAGCGGCGCACTTTGAGGCAGATCCACACAGATCTAATGGCCCTCGGGTTCGATGGATCCTACGGAAGAGTGGCAGCTTTCTACCGGAAATGGCGGTTAGACCGTCAGGAGGCGCTTCGAACTGCCGGCCGCGGCACCTTCATTCCGCTGATATTTGGGCCGGGGGAAGCGTTTCAGTTTGACTGGAGCGAGGACTGGGCAATGATTGCCGGCGAGCGCACCAAGCTGCAGGTGGCTCATTTCAAGCTAAGCCATAGCCGCGCTTTCAGCGTCCGAGCCTATCTGCTGCAGACGCACGAAATGCTATTTGACGCCCATAACCACGCCTTCGGGGTGCTGGGTGGGGTGCCAAAGCGCGGCATCTACGACAACATGAGGACGGCAGTAGACAAGATTCGCAGTGGCAAAGAACGAGACGTCAATGCTCGCTTCAATGCAATGGTGAACCACTACCTCTTCGAGGCCGAGTTCTGCAACCCCGCCTCTGGCTGGGAAAAGGGGCAAATCGAGAAGAATGTCCGGGATTCCCGTCATCGCCTTTGGCAACCCATGCCGGCTTTCGGCACCTTGATAGAGCTGAATGAGTGGCTCGAGATACGTTGTAAAGCCCTCTGGAAGGAGATAGCCCACGGCAAGCTGCCGGGCACGGTGGCTGATGTCTGGGCAGAAGAGAAGTCGTTTCTGATGCCTCCGCCGCCGGCCTTTGACGGGTTCGTCGAGCACACGAAGCGCGTTTCACCCACCTGTCTTGTGACCCATGAACGGACCCGATACAGCGTTCCTGCATCGTTTGCCAATCGACCAGTAAGCCTTAGGGTGTACGCGGACCGCTTGGTTGTTGCTGCAGAAGGTCGGCTGATCTGCGAACACCAAAGAATCATTGATCGCCGCCACGACGGGGCGGGACACACCGTCTATGACTGGCGTCACTATTTAGCTGTACTGCAGCGAAAACCTGGGGCCCTAAGAAACGGCGCCCCGTTCACCGAGTTCCCGACCGCCTTCAAGCGGTTGCAGGCATTGCTACTCAAAAAGCCTGGCGGGGACCGTGAGATGGTGGAAATACTGGCACTTGTTCTGCACCATGACGAGCAAGCGGTACTGGCGGCCGTAGAGACCTCCCTGGAAGCAGGGGTCGCCACCAAGACCCACATACTGAACGTATTGCACCGCCTGGTTGGCGGAAAGCCAGCCATTCCTGAGATCATCGCTCCGCAAGCACTGAAACTCGGTACAGAACCGCAGGCCAACGTGCGTCGCTATGACTCACTTCGGGAGGTCGAGGTCGACCAGGAGGTGCGATATGGCACGTGAATCCGAGTCAAATTCAATCGTCGCGCTTCTAAAGGGACTCAAAATGCACGGCATGGCCCAGGCTGTGTCGGAGTTGGGCGATCAAGGTGCACCCGCGTTCGAAGCAGCAAAGCCCATCCTTGCGCAGCTGCTCAAAGCGGAAACGGCAGAACGTGAAGTACGGTCTATGGCTTACCAGATGAAGTTGGCCAGGTTCCCCGCATACCGGGATCTGGCTGGCTTTGACTTCGGCCATAGCGAGGTCAACGAGGCAATGGTGCGCCAGCTACATCGATGCGACTTCCTCGAAAAGGCTCAAAACATCGTTCTGGTCGGTGGTCCAGGCACCGGAAAGACTCATTTGGCCACTGCGATCGGGGTTCAGGCTATTGAGCATCACCACCTACGTGTCCGGTTTCTCTCCACGATTGAGCTGGTCAACGCTTTAGAAGTTGAGAAATCAACTGGCAATACAGGCCAGCTCGCCCACCGATTGATGTACGTGGACTTGGTGATCCTTGACGAGCTGGGTTACCTGCCGTTCAGCCAGTCAGGAGGAGCTCTCCTCTTTCATTTGCTTTCAAAGCTCTACGAAAGAACTAGTGTCGTAATAACGACCAATTTGAGCTTCGGAGAATGGGCCAGCGTCTTTGGTGATGCAAAAATGACAACCGCTCTTCTGGATCGACTCACCCACAGATGTCATATCCTCGAAACCGGAAACGACAGCTATCGATTCAAAAACAGCTCTGCAAAGACTCAGCCCAAAAAGGAGAAGATCAAGAACTTATCCACACCGTGAGCACTCTCTGCTCACAAAGAGTGTGGGTCAAGATTTGATGGAAAGATCGGGTCAGGCTTCAGCGGAACTCAACACGCCACGCTTTTTACTCACGAGCCCCTGGCGATACCCTTCCTTTCGGATGTATCCAACCTTTCCCTCGCTGACGGCGCGAAGTATCGGAACCGTTTGCGTCAGGCTGCTCGCATGTTCACAAATGAACGGCACTTCCTCGGCAAGTGGAGGGAAGCAATGGTTTCGCTTCTCATGGCGTTATATAGGGAGTTCCCCGAGCAAGCATTTGTTGACCCAGATGAGAACGGAAATTTTGAGGAGTATTCAAGGCTGTCACCTACGGCACCCCTGTACACGTATGTGAAGGGCATTCCTGTCCTCATTCACAAAATCATCGCAACCGTCTTTACCAAGGACTTGCAGAATGACGAACTGTTTGACCGTCTGCGTGACCAACTGCTCATCAACCTTGCTCAGGCGTCAAACATTCCCATTGAAGAGCGGCGTACAACAAGCAAGAACTTTGTCCTGCCCCAGGACCAATCAATCGCAGATGACGGTGAATTGCTTCGTGTGTATCTGTCGGGCACCCCATTCCTCGACATCTTCTTAGTAGAAATTCCGCTTCACATCCCCGAAGCTGTCAGATTCGAGCACACCCATATCCTGGCTGGCACGGGTCACGGAAAGACCCAAACGCTTCAATTCCTCATTGCAGGTGACATTGAAGTTGCGGTCAGGGAGAAGCGATCCGTCGTTGTCGTAGACAGTCAGGGAGATTTGCTCCAGACGCTCATGCACAGCGAGTACTTCGCCGACCCGTCACTGCGAGAACGCTTTATTTACATCGACCCGCAGGATATGGAGCGTCCTGTCGGACTCAATCTCTTCGATATTGATCTCTCCGCGGGCAGTATTCCAAGCCCTCAAGCACGCGAGACCATTCTCAACAACACAGTCGAACTGTACGACTTCTTTTTTGGCTCGCTTCTTGGGGCAGAACTTACCCAGAAGCAAGGTTTGGTGTTCAGGTACTTGGCCGTACTCATGATGCGTATACCAGGCGCCAACGTCCACACATTGCGCGAGCTGATGGAGGACGGTGAAAAGTTCCGTCCACACATGAAAACGCTTCAAGGCAGCGCCCGTATCTTTTTTGAAACCAGGTTCTTCGACCGCGCTTTCAACGAGACCAAAAAGCAGATCTTGAACAGGCTCTGGGGCGTACTGTCGAACCAATCCCTCGATCGCATGATGAGCGCCCCGAAAAACTCCGTCGATCTCTTCAAGTCACTGCAAGACGGTTCCATTGTTTTCATCAATACCGCCAAGGACTTCCTGGGCGAAGAGGGCTCCACTATCTTTTCTCGGATGTTCGTAGCGCTCCTTGGTCAAGCACTCATGCGCCGTGCAATCATCGAGAAACACGCCCGCACACCAACGTATATTTATATCGATGAAGCTGAGCGCATCGTGGACGCAACGCTCACACGGATGCTGACGCAGGTTCGCAAGTACAAGGGCGCCATAACATTCGCTCATCAGCATCTGGATCAACTAGAGCCAAGCATCCGTGCTGGCGTCATGGCCAACACCTCTATCAAACTCGCAGGCGGCGTAAGTGCCAAGGACGCTCGTGCGCTCTCGGAAGACTTCAGATGTACCGCAGACTTTCTCCTCGAACAGAAGAAAGGACGCAATGAAGCGAACTTCGCATGCTTTGCAAGAAACGTCACCGATCAGGCAGTAGCGCTTTCCATTCCGCTTGGCTTTCTGGAGTCTCAAGGGACGCTTTCAGATGCTGGGTATGAGGCGCTTGTCGAAAGCTCACGCCAGAAGTACGGCGTGGTCTATGTCGAGGATATCCAGAACGGAGAGGCCGCCACCGACTCTCCGAGCGATTGGCTGGGAGAGGCCCCAGTCGAGATTGAAGCCGACCTACCAACGCCCACACCACAGCTACAGCCCGCACCACTAGACCAAAGCAAAGAAATTGTCATCACCCGGGCACCAGTGGTACAGAAGATCGCAGAGCCTCGGGATATTGGCGGAGGTGGCGTTAAGCACAAGTACATCGAACACCTCATTAAAGAACTTGGCGAAGAACGCGGCTTCCGTGCATCCGTTGAAGAAACGGTTCACGACGGTGCTGGCCGCGTCGATGTCATTCTCAGACGCGAGACCATTTCTCTTGCCTTTGAAATCTCAGTGACAACCACACGCGATCATGAATTGGGGAATATCGAAAAGTGCTTGGCGCTTCCGTTCACGCACGTTGTCATGCTTGCGTCTCATCAGAAGCACCTCAAGAGCCTTTCCTTGTGTATTGGCAAAGGGCTTGAAGACGATGAGAAAAAGCGCGTCTCGTTCCTATTGCCTGAAGACTTACCTGGATTCCTTGATGGATATCCGATGGCCCAGGTACAGAAAGAGAAAACGGTGAAGGGTTACACGGTGCGTAGTCGAATCAAGGAAGCCGATCTTGGTGAAGCACTAGCTAGGCGTAGGGCAATTGCGGCGGTGGTGGCGAGATCAATACAGGATTAGTTTTATGGCGCCTTATGCATTTCCATTACTGGAGCGGGTATGAACAACAAAGTAGCCTCAGCTTTTTGCGCCGTTGTTTTACAACTTTCACTGGGAACGGTTTCTGCTCAGACTAGCCCCGCATCAATTTCTGACGGATTCAAGCGTGCATTTAAGAGTGACCCTACGCGACTTGCCTTGATAACAAAAATTGAGCGGTCTGTGGCAATTGTTTTTGTTCCAGGAATTCTAGGCTCACGTCTCACCTCCAAATCGCGGGGGGTCATTTGGGGAGGCAACGGTTTACCAGATTCAGCAGCATTAATTCTGCCTTCGGCGCTTATTGACGAAACCGCCGAATCCGATATCCAAGCATCATTGCTGGACTCATATTTTGGCGATCAGTATGGGGAGTCTTTTGCAAAGGTGAAGAGCGTTGCAGCGGCGTTGCGGATTAAGGCAGTGGCCTGCGGTTATGACTGGAGGCGAGACATCAGATCCAGCGCACGCGATGTCGAACGGTGTATTCAACGCGAACTCGGCGCCGAACGCCACACGCTTATCTTTGTGTCCCATAGCATGGGAGCCCTGGTTACGGCGGTGTGGAACAAGAAACACGAAGGCAGAGAATACAGCAACCAACATCTAGTAGGAGGTCTTGCACTTTTAGGAGCCCCACTCGGTGGGAGCTGCGAAATTATCCGAATGATCAACTCTGGGTATGTTCAGCCGATCAAGAACACATTGCCCGATTCGCGATTCGAATATGAGGTCGAAAAGGTTGAATCGTGGTTTAAAAGTGGCATCAATGGCATGACAAGTTTCCTAACGGATGGCATCCGTGGCGCGGCATTAAGTTGGCCAGGCGCATTTGGGCTATCACCTAAGCCAGCGGCAATTGACACAGACCGTAATTGCGTGCTACTTCGCGCTGGAACTGGAGACACAGATCCGAATTTAATTAGTTACTTTGAACCTGAGTTTTGGGCCAGCCCTACTGGTCGGGATTTACTCAATCAACTTACGCCATCAGCGACATTTCCTCTGGTTCTCAAGAAAGCTCATGAGTTTCGGAGGTCGTTCACATTTACCCAGCCAAAGGCACCCTTGTATGCGTACTATTCAACATTTTGGCGCACACCTGAAGCAGCACTGTCACGCAAGAATTCACGCTTAGCGCTGAGTGGTGAATGGGATGAAGTTGATGGCGATGGCCGAGTCCCCTTGATTGCGGCGCGGCCAAACATCACCTGGCTTTCAGACTTCCAGAATGTTTACAGCGTTCATGGAGCATTACCCAAAGACAAAGCATTCCAGGAGAGGTTTCTGGAGCAGCGCTTGCCCTCACTGGTCAGTGCCCTAACAAGCTACCGTATGGTCGAAGAGCTGGGTCGCGGGCCAGATGTACTTCAGCGGTATGTCGCAGCGTTTGGACCAGTTCCTCTGCCAAACGATTTCTGGGGGGCCATCGAAGCAAAAAAGCAGTCTGACAATCGTCCCAAATCTCAACTAGCCATCGATGTCTTGAGTTCTATGAATCAATTTCGTAGTTTGCTTTGTTCAAGCTTTGCGAAGTGCGTGGGCTTTTCAACTGCTCGACGGGTTACGGCAATGACTTCTCCAAATGCAGTTCAAGATAGGGAAGTTCTCGCGACGTTTGGCGGCGCAATCGCGAGTGCAAATACTTCCGATTTTGAAAGAACACAAACTCATGCACAAATCGGTCTTGCACATGCGCGGCTCGGCAACCCCGTTATGGCGATGCCATCACTTTCCAGAGCAAGTAGAGAGCTCGAAGAGCAACTTCCTAATCTAGATCTTTCTGAGAAAGGTAAAAAGGATCTGGCGGATTTGCAAAATGTGGTTGATCGTAATTTGGCCGTGTCGTTGCGGGAGTCGGGACAATGTCTTGATGCTAAGGAAGTTCTGACGATGCTGAACCTGAGAACGCGGAAGTATCGGGGGGACATGAATATGAAATGCTTCGATAGAGAGCTAGGACATTACAAAGCGCTTTCCGCCTATTAGAACTTTTTTCATGCGCGGTTGTTACGGTAAACCGCTCGTCATTGCGGCAGTAGTCGCGAGATCAATTGGTACTTTTGGAGTTAGTTTGCTTAACCCCTGGAGGTCATATGACAGACAAGATGCGTCGAACCATTGCCGGCTCAATCGCAGTCGCACTTCTTCTCGGATTTGTTGCGCTATACACCGTCGCTATCTGGCAATGCTGGATAGCAGCTGAACCTTCAAAGCTGAGATTCAGCTCAGAGTTTGTTTATGCGGCTACCGGCTTAGCAGGGCTTGTCGGCGGCATCGTGGCAATGTCCTTCAATGAGCAGTTACCTGTCACGCCAGATGCAGTGAAGTCCGCAGAAGAAAGATCTCTTGTGGTTGCATCGGAGACCGGCCTTAAGGCGGGTAAGAAGGCTGCTATTGAAGCATTTGACGCGACTACAAATGACGTGCTGCACAACATTAATGCCGCATACGCAATCGCCTACTTCATCACTGGGGGTACAGCCATCGTTACGTGGTTATCTTTTAGCAAAGATACCCCCGACCTGATCAGAAATCTCGCGCTCATAGTGTTTGGGCTGGTCTTGGCAATTGCCAAGGCATTTATTCCTGTTCCGAAGGTCGCGCCCTGACCTGATATCGGTGCCTCTGGGTTAAGGGGGGCAATTGGCGCTCCGAGAAGTTCGTTGTGCTTCAGTTCGCTGGCTGCGCATTGTGTTTAACAATTTCTGCAACTGCTATTTAGGAGACTAAATCATGATTTGTTTTCGGCCTTGCTTCATAAACCTGCGGAAAACTATGGGGGTTCTGTCAAGACTAGTCGCGTTAGTTGTTCTAACAGCTAGCGCGACCGGCTGCGCGAATCTAGAAGCTGTCCGGGATTTCGCGGGCAGTAGCGCAAAACTCACCGCCTACAAAGATGTCACGCTTCGCTACGTAGATAGTGCCAATCGACGGCTGCTTGAGATCCCGAGCACAAGCAGATTCGCGGCAGAGGCTGCGTCAATCAGGGAAACTTCTGCCGACATGAAGCGTCAGAAGGATGACCTACTCAAGCTGCATAACGCCGCGACAGGCTACATGGCGGCGCTTGCTTCCCTAGCGGGTGATGAGGCGTTCGACATCAGCGGCGATATCGACAAAGTCGTGGGTTCAATTGCCGCCATTCCAAAACTAGGAATTACAGAGACGCATGCAAAAGCATTTTCTGGGATCGCGCAAAAAGTGGCGAGTTGGATTCTGGCCGCGAAGCAGTCGAAGGATGTTCGAACAATGGTTAAAGCCTACGGCGCCGATATGGATCAGGTGTTAGAGGCGATGGAATTCGCCGCAAAGAACTATGAAGGGGTACTGAAGAACGAGGCCTCTTCCATTGATTCCTATCAAGAGGCGCGCCTAGCGGCATGGTCGCCTACAGCAGAGGAGATGGCTCAAGTTAACCCACGTCGTCTTCTTATTGTGTCGCTCGCAGATAGGTCGGGACGACTACTTTCCAAGGAATCCGACGATGCGGTAGAGGCTGCAAAGGCAGCCGGCAAAGGCGTGACTACGGTACGCGAGGGCCACAAAGAAATGTTAAAGAACGTTGACCGGCTTGAGGCAAAGGATGTGGTTGCTCAACTAAAGAAAGCTGCCGCAGAACTCAAGGAAATTCGGTCAAATCTGAGAAAACTTTAATCGTAGAGACTAAACATCATGAATGACATACTGAATACGGCGGCCAAAGTTCAGGACGCGGCAGACAAGTTCACAACCATTGCCGATGAGATGAAGACGAAACGTCGAAAGGCATTTGATGAGGGAAAAATCACGGCAGATGAGGTTATGCAGAACGTCAGCGAAGAAACAATGCTCCGCGAACTCGCCACGAAGCTCTACGTTAAGTCAAACGACTATGTCGTCGCGGGCGCTCAGGCATCACAGATGGAGTTGAACAAAGCAATTGCTGATGCCAAAGAAAAGATTGCCGAGATCGCACAGTTCAAGAGGGCGGTGAATATCTTTGTCTCCGTCATAGGACTAGCTGGCTCAATCTTGTCTGGCCAGCCGTTGGCCATAGTTGGTGCGATTTCGGGTGTGAAAGAAGCTGTGAAAGGAGGCGAAGAAAAAGACGTCCCTGTACAGAAGAAGGCCGGCAAATAGGTTTCAAGGTTTGAGTTCGTCCCCACAGCACATGGTCAAAGGACGTCAGGCGTCGCCAACGCAATCCCGAGGCTCCGAGCAGTTTCTTTGGTGCTGGCGGGATCGATTCAAGATAACTAATTTTTAGCGAGACTGACCGAATGGCTATTCACTTTATGACATCCGACCCTAAAAGGCTTCTCGCGGAGTTCGATGCGCGAATCGCGCAAAAAGAAGCAAAAGGGCAAATCACAACATGGTTAAAAGCTAGTGATGGTCGCTACACCCATTTGGCCGAGGCCTGGCAGAACAAAGCGTGGCTCAAACCAAAGATTCAGAGTGACGGTCTAACATTCAACATCATCAAACCGCCAGAATCGAACATCAAGAATATGGTCTATGCGTACTACCATGGCCATCTAATCGAGACCTTCCTCAACCACTTTGACTCGCAATTCGTCGACGCCATTGCAAGTGCGCTGGCCGAGGCAGACGATATCGTTGGGTAGTGAAGGATATTTACTCGGTCAAGATTCAGGCGTATAACCATGCTTGAAAATTACAAGGTGGATTCCCAACGGCAACTGCGAAGGAAGTGGATGGTCTAACCAACCTACGCTCAGCGCGTCAGCGCTGAGGAGATCCTGCCCGACAATTTCTTGGGCACCCCAGACGTTCGCATGATCACTTTGCGTGGCAGGAAATAACTTTTCTCTGGCCTATTGTGCGACCTGAAAATCTATGGCATATTTGTTTACAAATGCGCTGAACGGTACCACTCGCTCAATAGGATGCGAGCGCTAGATGAAGTGAACCTACTCGGGTTATCGTCGTCGTACACGCGAAAGACACCGCCTCCCAACTCCCCATTTTTTGGGCATGGAAGGCGGCTTTTTTTTGTCCATTTTTAGGAAAGGAATAAAAAAACCGACTCATCTGAGTCGGTTTAAGAAAAAGGTAGACAAGACACTCGCCACGATCACCAGCGGAACACAGGTCGGAATTAGAGCCCCCATCTCTGTGCCACGCGCGTAGAAACGAACTTGAGAAGTTACCCTCTCAGGAAGTGCCCTGTCTGCTTTCCAGCTTATCACTTCCCCAAGGCACTCGCAAGTTCCCGACCGTCACCTGTGGCCGTGGCGTCGTTTCTGCGCAATTTTTTCCCAGTCTCGTTTGCTCTGTAAACGTAACCTTTGGAGAAAATCATGATGCATATTTTTACGACCCTCTTTCTCGCCACTGTAGGCGCTGCCTTCTTGGCCGTTGGTGTTGCCGTTCTCGGTAACGTGGCCAACCGCGCTCGGGAACAATGGCAACGGCGAAAAGGTGGCGGCCATGGTTAAAACCGCCTTAAAAGTATTGGCGGGGGTGGCGCTTGTGGGCGCGGCCCTTTTTGCCGCAATCTACTATCAGGTGTTCATACATCTGCAAGAGCTAGTTGCTTCCACACTTGAACTAGCTGGTCTTCGTTTGCCTCCATTCGCCTCCTATGGGATCGGGACATTCGTTGCCATAGCCTTTTGCTTTCCAATCACGATGCTTGCAATCAGACTCTTCATCAAGCCTAAACGCCTTGATCTCGCAATTGGTTCAGCAATAGCAGCTTCGACGATTGCGGCGTGGACGTGGTACACGAGTGACTGGCTATTTGACATGAGCGGCCGACCTCTGGTGTATGTTTGCCCTTCGCTTCATCCTGGCAGTCAAGTTCGAGTCCAACGGAATAGGTTTGACCATGAACTGGGCGGCGATTGTCCTCACGTCACCAGCGTAACAGCCGCGCAAATTGTCGCTCAAAGAAGCGGGGTTATGCCCGAAGAACTACAGGTCAACTCTGTTACCGAACTGGAAGTGCTTCCACGCTTTTCTGCTGGCAAACCTGTGCTGTTTGTAGGTGAGCCGTTGTCATCGTCATCTCCTCCACGACTTTTTAAGAGCGGCGGCATGGATACATGGTCTGGGACATTTCTTCAACCCGCCACAAAGGACCACATAGACAAAGTCAAGGAGCATTTGGTCGAGCAAGATCGCATCACGGCGGCAAGGAAGCAAGCGAAGGAGGAGGAAAGCCAGAAAGTAAAAGAGCAGAACAGGCAGGATTCTTTGTCTGCTATTCGTAAGGCGATTGAGACCAGTTTGCAGCAGAATAGGCAGGCACCACCTGAGCCGCTATGGGGAAAATTCTTCACTCATGAAATGGATGAAGCTCCTCTTGTCGTGGTCTTTGGCGCTGGTGGCAAAAGTCTTAAGGTCGATGTATCTGGTGAGCTTGCTGGCGGCGAGTATTGGCCTGAAAGTTCAGCCAAAAAGCGCTTTCTTACTAGAGTTTCCAACGACTCTTTCGTTGCAAGTCCATTAGCAGCGATTGATCGCTCAATGTTTCCGCCAGAACTACGACGACTCATCGTGGCCCGTGTGGATGAATCTTTCGATTACTACACAGCAGATCGAACTTTGCGTCCAGGAGCCGACGTGACTTACGTAATCATTGATGTACATCAGTGGGTTGCTTACACAGACTCCAAATCAATGTTTTTCTAACTACAGGAGAACTCTATGAACAAGATAATTTCGCCGTTTTCATCACGCTCCCTACGGATCGCTGCCTGCAATTTCCTCGCAGGAATGCTTGTCAAAATGGCCCGAGAACTGCGCAAATGGGCTCACGCTGAAGGCAGCGCCGCAAACAAGCGACACTCCTTTGACTACTAGACTTGTCCTATGAAAGGAAGTGGAAATGAGCCACCGATTGGTGGCTCATTCATTGGTGGCGACCCTTTTAGGTGAAAGAGTGCCAACCTCCCGAGAGACATATCTCTCACAGAGTACGTCCAGGACAATTCCTTCTCTATTTTTCCCGCTACAAAGCATGGTCGGCGAAATCGCGATAAAGAAGATGCCCCTTCGCCTTCTGAATACGTCCTAGCTTAGTGTTGGTGATTCGATCTTTCAAAAACCCCACAAGCTCGTCGAAGAGGTCCACAGGAACGAACTCCCACTTACAGCCGAATCTTCGTTTTATGGCGTTGTAAATCGCGATGTATTTGAATCCCTCTTCTTTGGAGATATCCCATTTCTGGCATTCTTGATACTTTCCAATGAGGTAGTCCACATAACTGCGTTTGGCTAAATCGCTAGCAACACTACCTGGCGTGGGGCCTACGGTGACTTTTGTTTTTTGCGTCTTCAGCGTTACGTTGGTAGCTTGTATAGCGCCAGGGCTGTGGAATGCAACGTGCCCAGTATTGTTCGAAATGTCAATCGAGGAATACCGATCAAAGAGTACTTTGGCTGCAGCCGCTATTTGTGGCGAAATTTCTACCAACCCACGCCCTTGTAGCTCTTTAAACTCTCTCAGTTTTTCGGCCGTATACGTTCGGGGTTCTGCATCCACCATGATGTGATGCCGTGGGCACATGAGCAACAGATTGCTGAATCCGTGGCGCTCCTCATCGGTCTGAGATGCTTCATACCGTGGACCCTCCCTGTTTGCAGCGTGGATGTGGCATATCCTCGCAGTCACCGTTCCGCTCTCTTCTATCAGTTGAGAGTCGCAGCCTGGGAATGCGCAGCGATTGTGCGCTAAACCGAAAAGACGCTTGATCGTTGGCTGTGTAACCCGCATGACACCCTTGTTGTTGAAATTAGCGCGCTGGTAGCGTACCAGCGCGTAATGAGGCCAGAGGTGCGACCGCCGACAGCTAGAAATCGAGGTCGTCGAAGTCTGCGAAGGGGTTGGGAATTACACGCCGAGCCACAAATACGCCTATTACAGGCACGCCAGGAAAAGGCTCCGATAGCCGACGAAGTGCCGCCAGAAAATGCGCTCCTGTCGTAAGCATATCGTCGAAGATCAGAATCACGCCAGGTGGATTCTGTCCCGCCATCGCGGATGTGTCCACACTCATGGCCGCATACAACTCGTCGGGCGTAGGTCTCGCTACGGCCTCATGACTCGCGTCGCAGGAGCCATCAAAGCTAAGAATATCTTGAACATTCAAAGGTGTTTGGACTCTTCCAGCCATGCTGCGCAGCATATCCAGCATGCGAGGATCGTACAAAGGGTCATTCCGCCTCTTCGATGGAGGCATTGGAACAAGAACAGGATTCTGAAGCCCCAATTGGTCCCAACGCATGGTCTGCGAAAATGCTGTTGCAACCCGCTCAATCGCACTAGCTTTGTAGCGCCAATCCATCTGTCCAACTCGATCCATCTTTTTTTTGAAGTTGTTGATCAGTTGGTTGGTTGGAGAGAAGTTCCATTTCTGCCCACCTGTGTGCTCAAACGGCGTGTATTCGCCCCAAAAGTAGCAACGATGCTCGGGTACAAGAAAAAAGTGATCTTGTCGCTCAAGATCACCAATTACGCTCAAGCGCGGCGGCATGCTCATGCAAGGACCTTACGGATGTCCTCAAATTCGCGCACTCGTATTGCGCCTAAGGCCTCAAAGCGAGCTGGCCAAGTAATTGCGGGGTTGTGAAAGTTGCTCTCAAGAATGAACAGCTTGCGTTTTTGTGCGAGTGCAGCTTTTGCTTGGATAAGTGTTCCCGAGGTCTCACTCGCCTCCACGATGATGGTGGCATCTGTGAGCGCCGACATGGTTTTATTTCGCTCTGGGAAAAAGAGTCGGTTCCACTTCGGAGACTGGGCTCGGTAGCGTAATACGGGCACCTGGCTAATCAGAAGATATTCGGATGCGATCTTTCTTTGAAGGTCAGCGTTTTCTCGTGGATAGGAATCGCTAATGGGAGTGCCAATTACGGCAATAGTGCGCCCTCCATTTTCAATCGCTGTTTCATGAGCAATCGTGTCAACGCCACGAGCCAATCCCGACACGATCGTGAAATCGTGCTCCACCAGAGATTTAACGAGCTTTCGCGTTCGCGCCGCACCTTCTGCAGAAACCTCGCGGGTACCGACAACGGCAACGCGCCGGGGCGCTTCTGCAAGTTCCCAGGAGCCTAAGAAGTACAAAATTTCAACGGGGTCAACGGCATCTCGCAGGCCATCGGGATAGTCGTGAGTACCGTATATCCGAACGCCGAACTGCCTGATACCCCGATCAGCAAACTCCCGCAGGACTTCATCTGCAGCCTTGATCGCATCTTCATCGCTCACCAAGTCCGAAGGTAAGCAGCCAGGATGTTCACTAAATAGAGTTGCAAGGCGCTTAGTCGTCGTATCAGGTTGTTGCCAAAGGAATTCGTAGGCACCCATCTCAGCACGAGAGTCAACAGGTTTGT